>DASXRR010000286.1:0-4321 GCA_036506475.1 Chloroflexota bacterium | reverse complement strand
GCTCGCTGATGACCAGTCGTGTGGCCATCTCTTTGCGCGCGGCCATCCGACGCGTCACTGCCGCCTTGCCGCGGGTCAGCCCTCGCAGTTGCTCCAGGAGCTCAGCACTGCGGATGCTCTTGACGACATAGCCTTGTGCGCCCGCCTTGATGGCGTCGATGAGTTTGTCGGTCGCGTCATGCACGGTCAGCATGACCACCATGAGGTCCGGGAACTCCGTCTTCAATTCCCGTGTGACCGCGATCCCGTCACTCCCAGGCAAGTCGATGTCCATCAGGACCATATCCGGTCGCAGCTGCCGCACTTGATCGAGTGCAGCTGGGCCATCACCAGCCTGCCCGACGACTTCGAAGTCGGCCTCATATGCGAACAGGCCGGCGAGACCCTCACGAAAGAGGGCGTGATCGTCAACCAGCAGCAGACGCCAACGCTGACCTGGCATTGCTCTGCTCCTCAAGTGGCAGATCGACTTTGACTCGCGTCCCGCCATCGGCTCGGCTCGCGATTTCGAAGCGTCCCCCGAGCGCTTCAGCGCGCTCTCGCATGCTCGCCAGGCCAAACGTCTGTTGCCTGGATGCGAGCCGCGTCGCTGGATCGAAGCCGACGCCGTCATCGCCGATCTCGACCTGCAGCGTGCGCGGGTCAGGTGTGTCGAACGCAATCCACGCGGTGTGCGCCCGCGCGTGCTTTCGGACGTTGGCCAATGCTTCCTGCACGATCCGCAGCACCTGGTAGGCAGAGAGTGGCGCGAGTCGCCCTGTCGCCTCCTCACCGCGCAGCGTTATTCGAATGTCGTGGCGCTCCTCGAACTCGTCGACGTACTCGCGCAATGTCGACGCCAGCCCTCGCTCCGCGACCTGCGTCCGCAGTTCGGTGATCGACTCGCGCACGTCCTGGTACAGGTCATCCGCCGAGGACCGCATGCGCTCGAGCTCGTCGAGTGCTTCGGGCAGGCGTGTGGCCGTGACGAGACCCGTCACCGTGTCGATGCGCACGAGCAGGTACGCCACCAGCTGCGCGAAGCTGCTCGGTAAGCGCTTCCGCGTTGGCGAGGTTGTGCTGCAAGGCGTCAAAGATTGCGCGCCGTGCGAACATCTCGAGAGCCTCGTCGGCAAGCCAGTCATGCGACCGTTGTTGGAGAGCGGCGGCCTGCGCGCGCGAGTGCTCGAGGGCGGAAACATGCGCGTGGGCGATCGGATCGAGATCATGCCCGCTGCAGCGCTCACGCACTCGTAGCTACAGGTCGAGGGTTTCGCGGACCTCGCGCAGGCGATCGAATTGGGCGGCCGGGCTTGGCAGGCCGCCAGTCGCGATCGACAGGTGGGAGGCGCCAAATCCGCGCCACATCTCGTAGGTCTTGCGCCATTCATCCGGAGTGCCGGTGCCCGCGTCGAGGCGGCCTTCGATGCCGAAATCGGCACGCTGCCGGCCGAATTCGTCCAGCCAACCCCAGATCTTGTCCATCGTGGCTTGCCAGCCGCCCGCCAGCGGCCGCAGTGGGAGGAACCCGTCGGCGATCCGTACCGCGCGCTTGACTGCGCTTTCCGCCGACGCGCCGATCCAGATAGGAATCGGTCGTTGGATTGGGCGGGGGTTAATGCCCGCCGCGTGCAGCTGGTGGAAGCGTCCCTCGAATGTGACGACGCGCTCGGTCCAGAGGCGACGCAGCACCTCGATCTGCTCCTCGAAACGGCGTGCGCGATCTTCGAAGCGCATGCCCAGCGCTTCGTATTCAATCGGGTTCCAGCCGATCCCAACGCCCAGGCGCAAGCGGCCTTTGCAGAGCGTGTCGATGTCGGCTGCCTGCTTGGCCACCAGGACGGTCTGACGCTGCGGCAGGATGACCACACTCGCCACCAAACCGAGACCCGGGGCCACCGCCGAAAGGAACGCGAACACCGTCAATGGCTCGCGCAGGAAACTGTCGATCGGAAACACGCGATCGAGGTGCGGGTACGCTGCCGGATCAGCTCCCACCACGTGGTCGGACCCGACGATGAAGTCAAAACCGAGGTCCTGGACTGTCTGCGCGTAATCGCGCAGCACCGCTACGTCTGGGCCGAGATCGTTCTGATGAAGGACTGATCCGATCTGCACGTCGCCAACCCTTCAGGCGCGCTCGTTACGCGCAACAGCGCCGTCGAGTACCAGAGCAAGTCGGCAGACGTTCTGCGTCGTGAGGGCATCGTCGGCGGAATACATGACACCTCGATCGCCAACTCGGCGCACGCCAGGGACACGCGCGGCGGCAGCGGCCATCGACGAATCTCCTAGCGTCATTTCCACCTGGATGGGCGCAGTCAATTGATATGGCTGCATGTCCGACAATCGCTCCAGTGCCCGACAGGCGCCGACGCGAATTCGTTCGTGGGCAGTCTGCTGCGAAAGGCAGCGCGCGGTGTAGCGGTCGATGGCGTACTTCACGATCGCCGTTTCTACGTGTGGCAACCACGAGCGGGTCTCCTCGCAGATCACGTCATCACCAGTGACCAGCGCCACTGGCACACCGTAGTGCCCTGCCACCGCCGCGTTGAACCGCGCTTCGCTGGCCGGCTCGCTGTTCAGGCACACGTTCCATAGCGTGTCTGGTCCGTTGAACGTGTGGCTGAGCACGCCGCGACCGTCCGCCGCCCGCGCGTGGTAGCCGACGAAGAAGACCGCGTCGACGGACGGATCGATGCCCTCGATCATGCTGCCCTGGCGGTTCTCATAGCCGCGAATCAACTCCGCGCGAGGGTCGAGGTTCTCCCAGATGAGATTGAGCATCCCATCGTGCGCATCGGCGACGAGCACCTCGGTCGCCCCGCCCTCGAACGCGCCGCCGACCGCCGCGTTCGCATCGCCTGTCATCCAGTGTCGCGCGCGCTCGTAGTCATTGCCTTTTGCCGCGCCCGCTGGCCAGCCAGTGGCGGTCTCGCGCCGCGTGGCGACGCCCGAGATGCCCTCCATGTCGACGGAGATCAAGACCTTCATGTAGTGCAGGGTATGTCAATGCAGGCGCGGGTCCAGGGCGTCTCGCAAACCGTCGCCGAGCAAATTGACCGCCAGCACACTCATGACGATCGCCAGGCCAGGGAATATCGCCACGTGTGGCGCGATCTGCAGGTACTGCCGCCCGTCGCTCAGCATAGTGCCCCATTCGGGCGCTGGCGGCCGGATCCCGAGCCCCAGAAAACTTAGCGTCGCGACCGTCAGAATTGCCGTGCCCAACCGCAGGCTGGCAAGCACGAGAATCGAGGCCAGGGCATTCGGCAGCAGGTGCCACATCAGAATGCGGGCGTTACCGGCGCCACTGGCCCGAGCCGCGAGCACGAAATCGAGCTGCTTCAGCGCCAGGATCTGGCCGCGGACCACACGCGCGAACACGGGCAGCGAGAAGATCGCGATTGCGACCACCACGTTTGTGTCGCCCACGCCCAGCACAGTGATGACCATGATTGCGAGCAGCAGTTGTGGAAATGCCAGCAGCAGGTCAAGCAGGCGCATCAGGAGATCGTCCAGCCAGCCGCCCCAGTGGCCCGCCGGCAGTCCCACGGCCAATCCCGACACGAGGCCGAAGGCCACACCGAGCAGGCCGACGGTGAGCGAAATGCGCGCGCCGTACAGCACCCGGCTGAAGATGTCGCGACCGAAGTTGTCGGTGCCGAATGGGTGTGCCAGCGAGAAGCCTTCGAGAACGTGCTGGTAGTCCTGCTCGTCGGGCTGGTAGGGCGCGATCGCGGGCGAGGCAATCCCCAGCGCGATGAACACCAGCAGCACGATCGCCCCGCTGATAGCCGCGCGGTTGCGCCGCAATCGCCGCCATGCGTCGCGCCACAGACTGCTTGGCGGACGCTCAGCCATAGGAGATGCGCGGATCCACGACCGCGTACAGCACATCGACGAGCAGATTGACGAGCACAAACTGAAGCGCGAACAGCAGCAGTGCTGCCTGCACCACGGCAAAATCGCGGTTGCTGACCGAGCTCACCAACAGCAGGCCGATGCCCGGATACGCAAATACAGTTTCGGTGACGATTGCGCCCGCAAGAAGTCCACCGAGCTCGATACCCAGCAACGTCAGCACAGGAATGAGGCCATTGCGCAGCGCATGCCGAGCAATGACGAGGTGCTCGGCCAGCCCTTTCGCCCGGGCAGTCCGCATGTAATCGGCGCCGAGCACTTCGAGCAGGCTCGAGCGGGTGACGCGCGCAATCACTGCCGCGGCGGCGGCGCCCAGCGTGAGCGCCGGCAGCACGAGGTGCTCGGGTCCACCTTGGCCGAAGGACGGAAACCAGCCGAGCCGCACCGAAAACACCAGGATGAACATCAGCCCCAACCA
>DASXRR010000285.1:0-11191 GCA_036506475.1 Chloroflexota bacterium | reverse complement strand
GACGGCGGCGTTCGCGCCCAGCGCCTCCGTGCTCCACCCTGCCACCTGCTTCTCTCTAGCGAACAAAGTCTCGGCGCGTTCGATGACGGCGGCGTTCGCGCCCAGCGCCTACGTGCTCCACCCTGCCACCTGCTTCTCTCTAGTGTCGCGGCGCGTTCGATGACGGCGGCGTTCGTGCCCAGCGCCTACGTGCTCCACCCTGCCACCTGCTTCTCTTTAGCGAAGAAAGTCAATTCCCGCGCGGCGCGTGCGATGACGGCGGCGTAGGCAAACATGGCGGTCCACCTGGTGACGCGACTGCTGTGGCTCGTGGCCAGCTTGCTTCTGGCGTCGATCCTCGTGTTCACGGTCGTGAACGTGCTGCCCGGCGACGTGGCCGTAGTCATCCTGGGCACGAGCGCGACTGATGAAAATGTCCAGGCGTTGCGCGAGCAGCTCGGGCTGAACCAGCCGGCCTGGCTGCGTTATGTCGACTGGGCAGCAGGCATGCTCAGCGGCGATTTCGGTACCTCGCAGCTTTCCCATAGCGAAGTGGGACCGTTGATCGTCCAGAAGCTGAGCGTCAGCGGGCCACTGGCACTAGCTTCGGCAATCATCGCGTTGGCGTTGGCCCTGCCGTTGGGCGTCCTGGCCGGTGTCCACTACCGCAAGCTCAGCGGCGCAGCCATCTCCGCCTTGAGTCTCATCGGCATTGCGGTGCCTGCGTTTTGGGCTGGCCTGCTGCTGGCCACGGTCTTCTCAATCGAGTTGAAGCTCCTGCCCGCGGGCGGCTTCGTCGACTGGACCTCAGACCCAATCGCGGCCCTCAAGAGCCTGATCTTGCCAAGCCTGGCCCTGGGCCTCGTTCAGGGCGCGGTGCTCACGCGCTACGTACGGTCGGCCATCGTCGACGTCCAACGCGAAGACTTCATCAGAACGGCCCGCGCCAAGGGCCTCACCCGCTGGCAAGCGCTAAGAGACCACGGGTTCCGCTACGCGGCCATCCCCGTCATCACCATTCTGGGTATCCAGCTCACCTCGTTGCTGGTCGGCGCCATCGTCATCGAGAACGTCTTCGTCCTGCCCGGCCTCGGCAGACTGCTGTTCCAATCCGTGGGCAACCGCGACCTGATCGTCGTCCAGGACCTAGTCATGGTGCTTACCGCGGCGGTCCTGATCGTGAACTTCCTGATCGACCTGAGCTACAGGCTGATCGATCCACGGATTCGCACGGCGTGACGCGGCTGCCGCCATCGCTGATTGCCGGCGGCGTGCTGGTCGGCATCGTCGTGCTGACGGCCCTGCTGTCCATCGTCTGGACTCCGCTAGATCCCACCCATGTCGAGGTGAGCCAGCGCTTTCAAGCCCCGGGCACTACGGCGGTCCTGGGCACCGATAACCTGGGCCGCGACGTGCTCAGCCGCATCATGGCCGGCGCTCGCAACACGCTGCTGATCGGCGTCGTCACCGTCCTTATTGCCATCGGTCTGGGTGTCCCCATTGGCGGGATTGCTGCGCTCTACCCAGGCCCATTTGAGCAAGCAACGATGCGCCTGAGCGACGTGCTGCTGGCGTTCCCCGCCATCCTGCTGGCGCTGCTATTCGCGGCCGTCTTCCGGCCAAGCACACTGACGGCGATGGCTGCCATCGGCATTGCCCTGGTGCCAGTCTTCGCACGCGTCGTGCGCGGAGCAGGCTTGCAGGTCATGCAGCAAGACTACGTAACCGTCGCGCGCACGTACGGCAGCAGCAAGCTATCGATCTTCGTTCGGCATTTATTACCCAACGTGAGCTCGGTGCTCATCGTCCAGGCGACGGTCGCCTTCGCCATCGCGATCCTGGCTGAGGCCGCCCTCAGCTATCTCGGTCTCGGAACACCGCCGCCCACGCCATCGTGGGGCAGGATGCTCAGCGAGGCCCAGAGCTTCCTCAGTCAAGCGCCCCTGCTCGCGCTGTGGCCAGGGCTGTCGATTGCCCTGGCGGTGCTCGGGTTCAACCTCCTGGGCGACGGCCTGCGCGACCTGCTCGACCCAAAGCTGGTCGAGCGCGTACCTGCACAGGCATGACGGCGGCACTCACCGTCGAGGACCTCACGGTGCGCGTGGGGTCGGTACCGGCCGTGCACGGCATCAGCTTTGATCTTCAGGCAGGTCGGCGCACCGGCCTGATCGGCGAATCGGGTTCGGGCAAGACGCTGACTGCGCTGGCGCTGATGGGTCTGCTGCCGGACGGGCTGTCGGCCAGTGGTCGCGTGCTGTACGAATCGGCCAACCTGCTCACGCTGCCCGAGCGGCAGCTGTGCGCGCTACGCGGGGACCGTCTGGCAATGGTCTTCCAGGAACCGATGACCGCGCTCAATCCAGTCATGAAGATTGGCGCCCAGGTCGCCGAACCCTTGCGCGTGCATCGCGGCATCTCACGCCGCGCGGCCCATGCGCAGGCACTCGGGATGCTCGAGCACGTGCGCATCCCCAACGCGGCCGAGAAGATGGAGGCCTTCCCGCACCAGCTGTCGGGCGGTCAGCGTCAGCGGACAATGATCGCGATGGCCATGGCCTGCTCGCCGTCGATCCTGATTGCCGACGAGCCGACCACTGCGCTCGACGTCACCGTCCAGGCGCAGATCCTGACCTTGCTGAGCAATCTCGTCGACGAGCTCGGCTCGACACTGCTGTTGATCACGCATGACCTGCCGATCGTGGCGAACGTGTGCCAGCAGGTCATTGTGCTCTATGGCGGGCGGATCGTCGAACAGGGCAGCGTCGACGAGGTGTTCTCCGCGCCGCGGCATCCCTACACGCGCGCCCTGTTGGACGCCATTCCGCCGTTGGACGAAGAGCTTCCGACACGCAAATTGGCCGCCATCCCAGGCTCGGTGCCAGGCCTGGGTGAGTTTCCGCCGGGCTGTCCGTTTCGCAATCGCTGTCCGCGTGCCGATCAGGAGTGCGTCACGATGCCGCCGCTCGCCGGCGATAGGCACGCGACGGCGTGCTGGCATCCACTCGCGTAATGCCCGACGTTTTGTTTCGCGTCGAGCATGTCAGCCGCCGCTATGTGCTGCCGCGAACCAGGCTCTTTGGGCCGCGAGCCACCCTGACCGCTGTTGACGATGTCAGCTTTGTCCTGGCGCGCGAAGAGACGCTCGGCATCGTCGGCGAATCGGGATCGGGCAAGACGACGCTGATGAAGCTGCTGCTGGGCCTCGAGCCGCCGGACACTGGCAGCGTGACGTACACCGGCCAGTCGCTGCGGCGCGAGGTGCAGGTCGTCTTTCAGGATCCAGGCAGCGCGCTCGATCCGCGCATGCGCGTCGACGACATCATCCTCGAGCCACTGCGCGTGCTCGGCATCGGCGGCGACCGGCGCGCACGATTGCGCGAGCTGCTGGACGCGGTTGGTCTACCGGCGGCATCGGCGCGCCGCTACGCGCACGAGTTCTCAGGTGGCCAGCGGCAGCGCATCGCGATCGCCCGCGCGCTTGCGCCGCACCCGCGCGTGTTGATCGGCGACGAGCCCGTAAGTGCCCTCGACGTCTCCGTTCGGGCGCAGATCCTGAACTTACTCGAGGACCTGCGCGTTGGATTCCAACTCACGCTGGTGTTGGTGTCACACGATCTGTCGGTAGTGCGGCACATGACCGACCGCGTCCTGGTGATGCAGAATGGGCGCGTCGTCGAAGAGGGTCCGACGCACGAGGTGTTTCGGGCGCCACGACACTCGTATACGCGCCTGCTGCTGGACTCGATCCCGCGCTTGAAGCCGAAGCCCCTAGGACCCTCTCCGTGTGCCTACGGCCCACTTCGGGAGCCCTAGGAGTTCGGCGGAAAAGCCACCTAGCCGACCCGGACCGCGGCCGAACTCCGTTTGACGGACTAGCCTAGAGGGGCGGCAGCGAGTGCAATTGAGGGCTCTTCGGCTGCCCCTCTAGGCGTCGCGCAGGTAGAACAGGTAGAAGGCGGGCGCCACGGACGCCAGGGCCAACGCCAGTGAGGCCAAGGCACCGGTGACCCACCAGGTCAGCGCGAAGGCCCAGGTCAGGAAGGCGATGCCGGCCAGGCATAACACGAACAGGAACGGATCGCGCCGCAGCCGCTCGCGCACGCTCGCGGCACCTTTCGGCGGTGGCGCCGCTGGCGGCTGACGTCGCGCGCGGCGTTGTGTTGTCCGCCTGGTCCGAGCCGGACGCGGGGCGGGTTCCCCAGGCATCTGACTATTCTACGGCCTCCTCCGGAGCGTCTCGGGCGTCACATGTGCGGCACGACGCACCCAAATCGAACCGGCGTTGCCGTCTACGGTGATGACTTCACCGTCTTCGACGAGGTCGAGCACGTGCGGCACATTGAGGACCGCGGGCAGCCCGAGCTCGCGCGCGACGATCGCGCCATGCGACAGATAGCCGCCCACTTCGGTGACCAATCCAGCGCAGCGCAGGAAGAGCGGCGTCCAACCGGGGTCGGTCGACGGCGCGACCAGGATGTCCCCACGCTGCAATCGCCCGCCCTCGTCCGGGTGGCGGATGATGCGCGCCGGCCCGCTGGCCTGGCCAGCCGCCGCGGCTAGGCCGCGCAATGTATGCCTCCCCTCGCCCGCTGTGAGCGGGGCCGGGGGTGAGGGTGCGCTGCCCGTTAGACCCGCGCCAATAATCAAATCCGGCGGTGGCGGCGCACCCAGTCTTGAGTCGCGCACTGCCTTACGTTCGGCCACCAGCGCCCGCGCGCCACGACCGTCCCATTCGCCCCGAATCAGCGACTCGAGATCGCACCGCGCGAGATGGAACACGTCGTCGACGTCGTCGAGCAGCCCATCGCGCACCATACGTCGTCCGAATTCCAACAGCAGCCGTCGCACCGGCAGCGCCATCGCGATCAGCGCGGACTTGCCCGCCTCGCGCCGCGCCGCGGCGCCGCGCGCGCGATGGGCGAGCCAACGCACTACGAGCCGCGGCACCAGCGGCAACGTGCGCACCTCGAGCTCAGCTTCTTGCCGCGTCTGCCTTGCTACTCGTTGCGCTGGCCCGAAGGCCCCGTCAGCCATCAGGCTTGCCACCTGGTCGAGCACGTAGCTGGGGTCCTCGATCCAGCGCGCGTTGGCCAATTCGGCCTCGTAGACGCCGCGATGGCCGAATTCGCCGAGGAAGCGCTGCACAGCCAGTCTGAAAGCTGAACTTTCGGGAAGCGCTTGCCACGTGTATGGGTCAACACCGCCCCGTGCTGCAATCGCCGCGAGCTCGACGAGCCGATAGCCATGCTCGGCGCTCACCACCGCGCCGCTATTGGCCATCAGCGCCGATGCCCATCGCTGGCCCTGACCGGGTCGCCAGCGTTCGATCGTCTGGCGCAATGGCTCGGTCCAGGCGCCGCCGTCCACGTTGCCGAGTTGGAACGCAGGCCCAAACGCGGCCTGGAGTTGTCCGATGTGCTCGGCGAACGCCATGAGCTCTGCGTTCGAGCGCGCGGCGAAGTCGATGTCGAGTGTCCGGGCGGCGCGGTGCATGCGCTCGATTGCCTGCGAGTACGTGCGCGCCTGCCGAAGCAAAAGCCACGCCATGCGCAGTCGGGCCCGCCGCCAGCGCGCCCGCTGCCCACGCGTCGGCGGTGGCAGGGCGATCTCGACCTGCGCTCCGCCCATGGCTCGGCCGGCCTCGGCAGGTGGCGAGCCGAGTGCATCGAAATAGACCGCCTGGATGGTGCTCAAGTCGAGGTGGGCGCGTCCTTCGAAGCGGCGCAGCGTTTGCATGCCGCGCGGCACGCGATAGCCGGCGCGCTCGATGGGCGAGAAGAAGATCTCGTGCAGGTAGGGACTGACGAAGCTCCACGTCGCCGTCGTCGGCACGCCCGCCACCGCGTCCTTCAGATTTGCGTTCGACCACAGCACCGGCTGATCAGCTGCCAGCGCGACGGTCACGCGCTTGATCTCGACGATCGGCCGCGCGCGCACGATCCAGAACCCCTGCCCGTCGAATGCCCACGCGATCTCATACGGGTCCTGGCCTTCGCCGAGCGCCCACTCGACACGTTGGATGAGCCGCGCTAGCGCCAGGTACTGCTCGTCGGCGAGCACGCGTGCGCCTGCATGTCTGACCAGCAGTCCGACGATGCGCGTTTCGACCACAACCTGCGCTGGCTCGCCAATGACGACGAGGTCACGCCGGCCGGTGTGTGGATCGGCCGAAAACGCCACGCCCTCGGCGATGACGGGTCCACCCGCCAGCGGAAATCCAAATCGTTCGAGCCGCGCCATCGGCTCCGGGCCGTTCACGCTGGCTCGGCGATGCAGGCGGTCGCGAGGTTGTGGAATCCCAGCCGATGATAGATACGCGCCACGGCGTCGTCGTTCGCGGACAAGAAGACCGTCTGCACGCGCTGCAACGCGTCGGCGATCAACAGCGTCGTCAGTGCCGCGGCGATGCCCCGCCGGCGAAACGCGGGCAGCGTGCCCACGCCGACGATTTCGCTCACCCTATGCAGCGGTTGGTGACTGCCCCGCGCGATCGGGTCACCCTCGAGCGTGAATGCGGCGGCGGTCACCGTCAGACCCTTTCGCAGCCGTTCGCGCTCGTTCTCGACGGAGCGCCCAGGGACGTCCGCCAGTTCGGCGACGCCGACTTCGCCGACGGCTGTACCCAGCGCCGCGAATGCCAGTCGGCCAACTGCCCCAATGCGCACCAGGTCGTCCTCGGGACTCACCAGGCGCACCGAGACGCCCTCGGCATCGGGCGCAGGGCGCACGGCGCTCGAGTCCAGGACCAGCAGCGGATGGTCGTGCACCGCCAGGCCGCTTGCGATCGCCGCCGCACGTAAGGCAGGTGTCGTGTCGGCAACCCATTCGAATGCCTCGGGTACACCCAATGCACGCTGGCGTTCGCGCACCTGCTCGACGTCCCGCTGGCCGAAGACTCCTGCGCCAAGCGTCGGGCGTGCGTAGTACGGCCAGCCGCCACCCTGCTTCACGAACAGGCTGAACGGACCAATCATTTCCTCGCGCGACTGCGCGCGCGGAACGCCATCGTAGTAGCGCTCGATGATGTCCAGCAGTTGGGCGGACGCCACTCAGCGGCCCAGGCGCAACAGGCTTTCGAACGCCTCGCGCGTTGCTGGCACCAGCAGCAGCACGATCAGGATGCCGAGCAAGACGGCCAGCGCGACGATCCGCGCCGACATGCCCTGGGGCACCGGTAGCAGCTCGTTGGCCAGGAGCATGAACCCCCCGCCGGCGACCAGTGCCGTGGGGTCCTCTTCGACGACCCAGGGCGGGAAGCGACCGTCCACCATGTAATGGTTGGCGATGGCCGGCCATTTGATATGCACCGTGCCGTCGGACCAGTAGCCCAGGATCAGGCACGGCGTCCCGGGCTCGGCGCGCCACGTGACCGTGCGGCGGCCCCACATGCTCGCCATGAACGTCTCGCCCTCGACGACGGCTGCGAACCGCCCTGGCTGTTCGGGTTGGTGGGACCTAGTGCGCACGAAATCGACCCGGCGATACTTGTCGCGCGGATTGCCGAGATGCGGGTCGTACCGGTAGTACGGCGCGTGGGCGGGCGGCACGGAGCTGGTCCCTGGAGACATTGTGATCACGGGAGTCTACCTAGCCAAGTGTGTGTTCGCCGACGATTTGCCAGTTGCCCAGCTGGGTCACGCACAGTGGTCTCGGCTCAGGCGCCTCAGGGTCAGTAATCACGGTCAGCCGTCCTGGTTGAAGCACGTACACGTGGTTTTTCGCGCGCGCGATGGCTTCGCCCGTCTTCAGGTCTACCTCCACCGTCTGCGCTTGTTGGGGCAGGACGGTATCGGGCGCCTCGGTCAGCAGCCCGCCCCCAAACCAGTGCCAGCGCGGCTCATACACGTACGTCGCGCTACGCAGACAGCGCCAGCCATCGAGCGGTCCCAACTGCAGCAGCACCTGGCGATCCCGCTCACTCATGAGCGCCAGGCTCGCCATGAGCACCAGCATGCATAGCACCGCCACATGCAGAACGCCGCGGGCTCGTCCTCCGATGGGCGCTACGGTACCCGCCCGCCCGGCCGACTTGTGACGAATCGGTGTACGTCAGCGGCGGGCTTCGGTTACCCGCCCGGTGAGTGACCTTAGGTGCGAATGGGTGTGTAGGTCATCGGCGGCGCCATCGGCACCGGCGTCAGCTTGCTGGCCGCGCCACTGGGTGTGCTCGTCGCGCGCGGCGTTGCGGTGGGGGGCACCGCCGTATTCGTCGGGTTCGCGGTTGCCTTGGGTGTCGCCGTCGGTGGCACCGGCGTCTTTGTCGGCTTTACCGTGGCCTTGGGCGTGGCGGTCGGCGGGACTGGCGTGTTCGTGGGCTTCTCAGTTGGCTTCGGCGTCGGAGAAGGTAGTACGGGCGCACTGGTCGGCTGGGCAGTCGCCGTGGCCTTGGGCGGCTCAGTCGGCGCGACCGCTGGCGTACTCGTCGGTTCTGGCGTAGCCGTTGGCTCGATCGCCGGGCTACTGGTCGTCGTCCGCGGGCGGGCCGTTGGGACCGGCTCCGGGGTCGAAGCAGCAGCGGCCTCCTGCTCTGCGGGCTCGGGCATCTTAACGACGACTTTGGGCGCCTGCACAACAGTCCGTTGGGCCACGGTTGGCTGCGCGACGACCTGCGCGCGAGGCGCTTCCAGCACCGGCCGCACCTGCACCGGCGCGATGGCCGGCGCAGCAGGCGCAACGACAACAGGCGCGCGCGGCAGCACCGGCTCAGGCGGCGGTGCCTCAATTACCGGCTCAGCCACGGCCAGACTCGGCGCCGCCGAACGCGAGACGACGGTCGGCTGACTCGCACGAGGCTGCGGCGTTGCCGTCGCAACAGGCTCCTCTGTCGGAACGGGCGATGGCTCCTGGACAACGCGGGCGGTCGGCACCGCCGTTGGCGCGACGGTCGGCGCAATCGTGGCGGTTGGCGCGGCGACGAAGATCGGCGCTCGCGGCATCGACACGACAACGCTCTGGACCAGCTCGACGGCGGGCTCCATGGCCTGCTGCACGACTTCGCGCGCGGGCGTGAGCATCACCCCGCCGACCAACGCGACGCCGGCCAGGCCGCCAGCACCGACGTAGGTCAGAAGCGCAACGTGCAGCGGCGCGCGCACCGCCGACAAGAGCCCAGCGGGGACCGAAAGGTTCACGCCGTCCTCGCGGCGGGCAGCGTCAGTCGGAAGGTGGTGCCCGTGCCGAGTGTGCTATCGACCTCGATCGAGCCGCCCATACGGCGCACCATAGTGTGCGTCAAAGCCAGGCCCAGGCCGGAGCCTCGCTCACGCTGGACACGCGCATCCGAGCTGCGAAAGAACTTGGTGAACAGGCGCTGCAGGTCATCCTCGCTCAGGCCGATGCCCGTATCGCGGACGCCGAGTACGACGGTCCCAGACCTCTTACCGCGCTCTGCCCAGACTGTGATCTCGCCACCTTCGGGCGTGTACTTGACCGCATTGCTCAACAGGTTGCTCAGCGCATCGCGCAGCAGCAGCGGCACGGCCAGCGCGGGCTCGACGTGCTTGATCGGCTCGACGACGAGCGTCTGCTCCTTCTGCTTGGCCAGCGGTGCCAGGTCGACGATGACTTGATTGACGATCGAGGCCAGCTGCACGGGCTCGGCCGTGGGCAACGAGTCCGATCGTTCGAGCTTGGTCAGCTGTAGCAGGTTTTCCATCAGGCGCTGAATTGAGCGACCAGCGCGCTCGACGTTGCCGATGTAGCTCGGGATCGCCTCGACGTTGCCGTCGAGCGCGGACCGACGCGTCATCTGCGCGTACGACATCACCAGCGTCAGCGGGTTGCGCAGCTCGTGGGTGATCATGTTGATCAGGTCGTCTTGCAGGTCGTTCGCGCGCATGAGCCGATCGCGCTCGGCCTCGGTCTCGGCGCGCAGGGTTGCCAGGTTGGCCGCTTCGCGCACCACGAACAGCAGCGCCAGCAGCGCCGCCATCGCCAACAGCAGTGCGCCATCGCCCAGGCGCTCCCCCGCGAGCAGCGGCAGCAGGCCGACCGGCGCGAGTGCCAGGGACAGCAGGACGTCAGGCTGCTCGGTGCGAGCGTGGTTAGGGATGAGCGCGAAGCGCTGCGCGACGAACCACAACACCAGGCGTACGCTGCTGAACACCAGTGCGAACACGAGCCACGCCGGGCTAATGGGTAGCTGATTGGTCGCGAGCTCGGCGACGAGGTGCCCCGCGGCGAAGGCGAGCACCGCGTGGCTGGCTGAGGCCACCACGCTGGGACCGCGCACGCCTCGGACGTAGTTGGCCACGAGTGCCGCGAAGAGGAGCGCCGGTAGGACCGACAGGCCGAGTCGCGCGTCGACGGCGATCGCCGGCACGACCGCCAGAGCCGCACCCGGGTGGCCAGGCGCGAGACGCACCGTCAGCAACAGGCCAACCGCCAGCGCGCAGCTGAGCGGCACGAACGCCTGGTCCATGGTCATCGACGTGCCTGACAGCGCCACTATGGCTGCCACCGCGACCAGCGTGACCGCGGCGGTGTAGCGGTAGTGCCGCAACGCGCCAAATCGTGGTTTGGCGCCCGCGGCGCTCAGTTCCCAGGTCGTCGACATGCGTGGCGCTTTTTAAGCGATACGTATAAAGCCCGAAAGAAGAGACGGCCTTAAATAACAAAGATGTGACGATTGGCCGCGAACTCTTGGCCGATGCTTGATCTGGGACTAGAACCCCGTTCACCTTCCTCCGCCATCGGAGACCTGACCCATGGGCTTCGCCGCCAGCAGCCGCCAGTCACTGCGTATCGTCGAGCAACCGCGCTCGCTGTCCGTGTGCCGCGTCCATTCGTGCGCCCGCTGCCAGAGCGCCGTCGACAGCGCCGAGCCGTGCAGCTTCGTGCCGACCAGCAAGATCGTGTGCGCCACCTGCCGCGGCCAGGAGCAGGTGATCCTGCACCTGCCCAAGAGCCGCGCCATCTGGGGCGCCGGCCTGGCCACCGCCCGCCGCGCCTGATCCGCTGCCGGTAAAGCGCACCCAAGCCCCAGGCCCAGCCCAGCACAAAGCCCACCAGCAGCCCCCACCGGGGCCCGGGGCGCCGGCCTGGCCGCCGCCCGCCGCGCCTGATCCGCTGCCGGTAAAGCACAGCCAAAGGCCAGCGCCCAGCGCAGCGCAGCCGTAGGCCTGTCAGCAACCCCGACCAGAGCATGGGGCACCGGCCTGGCCACCGCCCCGCCGCGGCTGATCCGCTGCCGGTAAAGCGCACCCAAGGCCAG
>DASXRR010000284.1:0-3945 GCA_036506475.1 Chloroflexota bacterium | reverse complement strand
GTGGCGCGGGGCGTACTCAAGCCGGCACTCGAGCGCTGGCGGGCGGTGCTGCTGCTGACGGCGCTCGAGATCGTCGCGCCGTTTCTACTCATCGCGCATGGCGAAACACACATCACGTCGTCACTGGCGGGGCTGCTGATTGCCGCCGATCCGCTGTTCATCGCCCTGCTGGCGCTACGCGTCGATCGGCACGAAACCGTGCGCGGCAAACAGCTCGTCGGACTCTGCATCGGGCTGTTTGGCGTGCTCGCGTTGCTCGGCTTCGACATCGGCGGAGACGCGCTGGGCATCCTCGGCGGCGCGATGGTGCTGCTTGCGGCGCTGTCCTACGCGGGCGGTGCGCTGCTGATCAAGCGCTCTTTTTCGGACTTCTCGCCGGTCGGCAGCGTCGCGGCCAGTATGACCGTCGCCCTGGTGCCGCTAGCGCCCCTGGCGCTCGCACACCTGCCGAACCAAGCGCCGAGTACGCCAGTGCTGATCAGCGTGGTTGTGCTCGGCCTGGTGTGTACCGCGCTCGGCTTTCTGACGTATTTCAGCTTGATCGCCGCCGCGGGCGCGACTCGCGCCGCATTGATCACGTACGTTAATCCGGCCGTGGCCGTCGTGCTGGGCGCGATCGTGCTGAGCGAGCCCATCACGATTGCCACGGTCGCCGGTTTCGTGCTCATCCTGATCGGCTGCTGGCTGTCCAGCGGCGGTGCCTTACCCGAACGCGCCACGACGCGCTCGGCCGTGCGAGAGACGGCGTGAGCTTCGGACTGCCGCCCGAGCTGCAGGCGGCCCTGCTCGACAAACGCCAGGTCTTCCTGCGCGGACGACTCGACGATACGCTCGCGTCGACGGTCATCAGTCAACTGCTGCTCCTCGGGCGAACGGCGGCGGATGGCAGTATCGATCTCTATGTCGATAGCCCTGGTGGTACCGTCGGCGCGGCCCTTGCCGTGTACGACTTCATCCGGACCATGCGCGCGACTGTGTCGACTACCTGCTTGGGGCAGGTCAGCGGCGCGGCCGTGCTGGTGCTAGCGGGCGGCGCCGCCGGTCGACGCTTCGCAATGCCGCATGCGCGGATTCAGCTGGCCGAACCAGAAGCTGACCAGCTCGCCGACGTGCAGCGGATGGCCGCCGAAGCGACGCGGCAGCGCGAGCGCTGGCTCGAGAGTTTGGCGCAGCACACGGCGCATTCGTCGGAGCACGTCGCCAGCGATCTCAGCAACAGTCGATGGCTGAGTGCGGGCGAGGCGCGCGACTACGGACTCGTCGACGGCATCGTGCCCTGGCGCGGTTAGGGCCGACCGGTCAGGACGAGCACTTCAGACGGACCAACCCCACGCAGCTCGACATACGCGCTGCCGTCAGCGCGGCGCCGTACGGGCAGGTCGGAGCCGACGGGATGCGACCCGGCGTACGTGGGCCCGTCGAACGCCTGGGCTGAGTTGCCGATCACCCGCAGGAACGGCGCATTGGCGCCCCATGGCTGGCCAGCGGCTGATGTGGAGCTGAGATTGGCGTCGACCAGCACGTCGCCACCGCGGGCGTCGGTGCCGTGACCGTTGACGACGCACAGGACTTCCTCGTCGTCGAGGATGCGCGACCACGCGATGAGCTCCCCCGGACCGGGCAACGAGAATGGCCGGCCAAAGTTCGAGATCGGACGCTGGTACTGGCGCCCGTAGCGCAGCGTCGGACTTTGCCGTCGAACGGCCGCGAGCGCCGCGATGCGCACATAGGCTGGCGAGCGCGGGTTGAAGCAGTGCGCGCCGACCGTGCCAAACGGTCCAAAGCCTGGCAAGCCCTGATCCTGCTGCGTAAGGCCTGCTGAGCCACTCGCGCGAGGATGAAGCGGCCCGAACATCGCCTCGCGCAAATACCGATCCGTATCGCCGCCGAAGTCGGGTAAGAACTGGACACGCTCGCTCTGCTCGGGCCCGGCGAAGGCTTGCTCGGTGCCGTAGTAGATGCACGGGATGCCTAGCGTAAACAGTTGGATCCCAACACCCGC
Organism: Chloroflexota bacterium; assembly: GCA_036506475.1. GTDB lineage: Bacteria > Chloroflexota > UBA6077 > UBA6077 > CF-72 > CF-72. The sequence goes on along the minus strand of DASXRR010000284.1, from coordinate 1,943 downwards.
AACAACCTGGTGGTCCGTTGAGGCGTCGGACGAGAAGCGCACCTTGGGCGCGGCGACGTGATCGTGATCGTCGAGGATCGAAACGTGCCGTTTGCCCTGGTCACGGTGCGAGCCGAGCAGATCGTCCCAGGCTGAGGTCAGGTCGAAGTACTCGCGCGGCGCGGTGATGCCTTTGGCGACGTTGGTCAGCAGCGGGCGCGAGTAGCCGATGTCGAGCGTCGCGTCGAGGTTGCTGCCCAGGACCTCGAGGTAGCGATCGGCGTCGCCATCACCGCCAGCCACTTCGCCGACGAGAAAGAAGTTGGCCTTACCAACCGTCGCGGCGAACTCTTTGATCGTGCCGCAAAAGTTGCGGCCGGTCTCCTGGTCGGTGTGCTTCAGGGTGTCGAGCCGAAAGCCATCGCAATCGGTCAACGCGATCCAGTACTTGTAACAACGCGCGACGTCGTCGAGCGCCCGTGTGTTGTCGTAGTTGATGTCGCGGTCGCCGACGAAATCCGTGCGGCGGTACTCGGCATGTGGGTCGTTGATGTCACCCGCGCCCAGGTTGCCTTCACCTGCGCGGGTGTAATAGGTCTCCTCCTGCAGCTCCACGGGCCAGACGCCGTCGTGCGGGCCGCCGATCTGATCGACGAAGCCGCCGTTGGCGTCGTGCCACTGACCGCGCTCGTAGTACCCCGGCCACTGCTTGTACGGTGGTTTGGACTGGCCGTTGGCGTAGCGCCAGTTCGGCGCGGTGTGATTGAAAATGACGTCGAGCAGGACGCGCAGGCCCTTCTTGTGGGCCTCATCGACGAACGTGACCAGGTCGGCGCGCGTGCCGAAGCGCGGGTCGACTTGCAGAAAGTCCTGAATGGCGTAGCCGTGGTAATCGTCGCTGAACGGTCGCTGTTTCCAGACTGGGCCGAGCCAGATCGTGGTCGCGCCCAGGTCCTTGATGTAATCGAGGTGCTGGGTGACGCCCGCGATGGTGCCGCCCTGGAACCTGTTTGCACCTGAGTCTGACCAGCGGTCCCAGCGGAAGCCGGGTGGGCGGTGCTCGAGGCGCTTGCCCGGGTCGAGTGGCGGGCCGTGCTCCTGGCCATTGCTGAAGCGATCGGGCAGCAGGAAGTAGATGACCTCATCGCGCCAATCGACGGGCGACGGATGACCTTGGTGGCGTCTCGGCAGCGAGACGTCGCGGATGGCGTCCGGTCGTTCGATGGCGAGCGTGTCTTCGACGAAGCCCATAGCGCGCTGTGGCACGCAGTGTAAACGCCGGCGCGTGGCACAATGCGGCCTCCGAGGAGGGATCGGTGCACCCCGGCGTTCAGGATCTCGAGCAGGACGGCGCTGCCGGCGAAGTGATGCCGCGCGAGCAACAGGTACGCGCCGCGGCGCTGCGTCTCTTTCGCGAGAAGGGCTATCACGCGACCTCGATGCGCGACATCGCCGAGGCGGTCGGCATCAACAAAGGCAGCCTGTATAGCTATATTCGCTCTAAAGAAGACCTGCTCATTCCGTTCTTCGAGCGTGCCATGGGCTTGCTTCTCGTCGAAATCGAGGCCATTTCATCCGACGCTTCGCTCGTGCCCACTGAACGTTTAAAGCGTGCCATTAAGGCGCATATCTTGAACGTTGCCGAGAACCTGGACATCTTGACGGTCTATTTGAGCGAATGGCGACAGTTGACCGCTGACTCGTTGAGTACTGTGCGGGGTCAACGCGAGCGCTACGCCGCATTGTTCCTGGCCATCATCGAGGACGGCCAAAACCGCGGCGAGTTTCGCGCGATGGACGCGCGCATTGCTGCCCTGGGCATGATTGGCATGTGCAACTACCTGTTCCGCTGGTATCGCCAGGACGGCCGCCTGGCGCCCGAGCAGATCGCCGACGTACTCACCGACCTGCTCCTGCGCGGGGTTTTGGCCTGAGCGGTTTTCGGCGCCGTCACTGCACCCCGC
>DASXRR010000283.1:0-46437 GCA_036506475.1 Chloroflexota bacterium | reverse complement strand
AGCGTCAGCCCCGTCACGCCGGTTGACGAGATCTGACCACCAGTCAGCGCCAGCGAGTACTGAGCCAGCGCGGCGTCGAGCTCGCTCCAGACAACTCCGGGCTGCACCCGCACCGTGCGCGCGTTGGGATCGACGCGGATGCCCTTCAGCCCGCCGAGATCGAGGACGAGGCCGCCGTCGCACGTGCCGTTGCCCGCCACATCATGGCCACCACCACGGATGGCAAACGGCAACCGATGCGTCCGCGCATGAGTGACGGCGATTCGCAGATCGCGCGTGTCAGCCGCGCGGATGATTGCGCCCGGATGACGATCGATGCTGGCGTTCCACACACGCCGGGCAGTGTCATAGTCCGGGTCGGTAGAGGTCAGGACCGGGCCGCGCACGCGGCCGCGGAGCGTGGTCAAGGCGTCGCCACTCAGTCCAGGCAGCGCCGAGCGATCGTTGTATACAGCCACGAGATTCTCGCCGTAGACTACCCGCGAGCCGCACTTGACCGCTACTGAGACAAGCCCCGATGCAGCACCCCGCGTGCAGTCCGCGCCTCTGTCCACCGAACAACAGGCGTGGCTCGCCGAGGCGTGGCAGGCAGTCAACCCGCAGGAGCTGGCCGAGCTCGACCTCGCACTGACGAGCATTCCGAGTCCAACCGGTCAAGAGCGGCAGGTTGCCGAGTTCCTGGTTCAGCACCTGCGCGCGGCCGGTCTCGAGTCGAGCTACCAGCCGATCGACGACGAACAGGGCAATGCCGTCGGCCGACTGCGCGGCGCCGGCGATGGGCCCGACCTGCTGTTGTATGCGCCAACCGATACTGCCTTCAGCGGCGACGAAGCCGAAGAGCTGCCCTGGCTCGGGCCGTCGATTCGAGCCGACCTGGCGCCACGCGGCTTCCGCGACGGCGAGTACGTAATCGGACTGGGCGCGGAGAATCCGAAGGCGTACGTCACGTGTGTTGTCGCGGCGGCCGTCGCCATCAAGCGTGCCGGGATCCCCTTGCGCGGCTCGGTGCTGGTCGGGCTGGGCGCGGGCGGGATGCCAACCAACCGCCGCCCGGGCAAAACACGGTGGAACGCGGGCCAGGGCAATGGCTGTTCGTTCATGCTCGAACAGGGCGTTCGCGGTGATTTCGCCGTTCTGGCCAAACCCGGCTATGCGGTGGCCTGGGAGGAAGTCGGCCTGTGCTGGTTCAAGGTGCGCGTGCATGGCCGGTTGGGCTACACGGGCATCCGCCACATCGTGCCGTACAAGAATCCCATCGTCGACGCGGCGTTTGTCATAGCTGGGCTGGAGGAGTGGTTTCCGCGATACGCGGCGCGGCACACGTCTGGCCTGGTCGCGCCGCAGGGCTCCATCGGGGCGATTCAGGGTGGCTGGCCGCACAAGCCAGCTTTCGTACCGGCGGCGACTGACCTGTACATCGACATTCGCGTCAGCCCACGTTCCGATCCGCTCCAGGTCAAGCGCGAGCTTGGACAGGCGCTGGCGGAGATCCAGGCCGCGCATCCCGGACTCGAGATCGACCACGAGATGATCCTGTCGATGCCGGGCACGAGTACCGACCCTAGTACCTGGATCGTGCAGTCGCTGATGCGTGCCTGGGAGCACCGCGAGGGTCGACCACACACGCCAATTACCGGCACCAGCGGCGCGACCGACGCGGCCATCCTGCGCGCACGTGGGATTCCCACCGCGCGTCTTGGCCTGCCGCGCACGCCGCCGCCGACTGACTATCCGGGCTTCTCCATGGGCGCCGCCAGCCCAGCGGCCATGCAGCGCCTGACCGAATGCCTGATCTACGCCGTCATCGACACCTGCACGCGCGACCGCAAGGCCGTGGGGATCCTGTCGTCCTGAGGGGAGCCTGCGACCCGAAGGATCCGCGTCTCGTGACCGTCTGGAGCAAGCGGATCCTTCGCAAGCTCAGGATGACAAGAGGACTGTTTAACGTGGCGGGCCGAGGTCTTTCATGGCGGCCTCGGTAAACGCGGTTGTGGACACTTCCGCGGCGGGGACGGCGCGCTTCAGGGCGCCGAGGTCCACCAGGAGCTTCTGGGTCCGATCGATGCCTTCTGTGCTGAGGCCGCCGTCCAGGCCGTACACCTGGAGCTCGACCAGGCCGCGGAACCCGCGTGTCATCAATTCGTGCGGCACCTCACGAATGTACTTCTCGGCGATGGTGGCCGCCGCTTCAGGGTTCTGCGCCGCCCAACGATAGCCCTTGATCTCTGCCTTGATGAACTTGGTGAGTGTGGCCGGCTGGTCCTTGACGACGTCGTCGCGGGTGATGTTGTAGGCCAGGGGCAGGTCGGGGAACTCCTTGGCCAGCGTGGTCAGCACTTTGACGTCGCCGCTGTCGATGGCATCCAGGATCGGCTGCAGAATGAGAATGGTCATGGTCGAGGCGTGCACGCGGTTGCTGAGGAGCGCGCGCGCGCGGTCGGCGGGTCCGCCGATCGCGACGAAGTCGATGCTACTGGGATCGGTGCCGCTGCGTTCGGCCAGAATTTTGGCGGACACGTGCGAGGTGTCACCCGGATTGGCGATCGCGTACTGCTTGCCGGCCAGGTCCTTGAATGACTCGATCCCTTTGGCGACGACGACCGAGTCGGTGCCCTTGGCGACAGGCGAGGAGATGATCTTGATCGGCGCGCCACTGGACTGCGCCAGGAACGCAGTATCGCCGCCAGTCATAACGATCTCGGCATCGCGGCTGAGCAGCGCGCGTACGGCTGTGACCGCACCCGGGTAGGGGACGATCTCGACGTCGAGGCCCTCTTCGCGGAAGAAGCCGTTGTCGAGCGCGAAGTACGCGCCGACGGTCGTGATGGCGGGCGGTGCGGTGGGCAGCCCGTAGCGGACCTTGGTCAGCGCACCCGCGGCGGCTGGTTTGGGCGCCGCCGTCGGTGCGGCGGTCTGCCCAGCCGCGGCTGTGGTTGGCGCAGCCGGCGCAGTCGTAGGTGCCGCGACCGGCTTGGGCGCCGCCGTCGGTGCAACGGCTGGCGCGGTGGTCGCGGCCGGTTTCGGCGCAGCGGTAGGCGGTGGAGCCGCGGGCGCCTGGGTCGGTGCCGGCGCAGCGGCCGGGGCACACGCGATCGTGGCCAGCAGCACCAGACTGGCGAGCGTGCCGAAAGCCCGCTGAGCGACTGTCGCGGATGCCATCATGATGATCTCCCTCCGCGCGCTCATTCAGCGCGCTCCGTTTCTTTCCAGGGCGCCAACCGCCGCTCGAGCAGCAGCGCCAGTCCGGTCAGGCTCACACCCAGCAACGACAGGGTGATAACTGGCACGAACAACTTGGCCGTAGCGAAGGCGTTCGAGAAGATGATGATCAGCGAGCCAATGCCGCTCAACGCAGTGAAGAACTCGGCCACCACCATGCCGATCACGCCGCGACCGACCGCCAGCCGGATGCCGGCCATGATGAACGGCAGCGCGCTGGGCAGGATCACCAGCCGCATCACCTGGCGATCTGAGGCGCCGTAGGCACGCGCGACATCGACATTGGCGCGACTGACATTGCGGACGCCAGCCAGCGTGTTGATGACGATCGGAAAGAAGCACGCCTCGGTGATGATGACCACCTTGGCGGCCAGTCCGAGTCCGAACCACAGCATGATCAACGGGATCAGCGCCACGCCAGGGGTGGCGTACAGCGCCACGACGAACGGGTCGAGCGCGTAGTACAGCGTGCGATAGCGACCCATGAGCACGCCCAGGCCGATCCCGAGGACGACTGCCAGCGTGAAGCCGATGGCCAACCCCTGCATGCTCTTGAGCACCGCCGCCGCGAGCTCGCCGGACGCGATGAGCTCGGCCGCGGCGCCGACGATCGCCACCGGGTACGTCAGGAAAATCGGATTGAGGGAACGACCGTAGACCTCCCAGGCAGCCAGAAACACGGCCACGGTGGTCACGCGGATCAGGTTCGGGTGATCGCTCAGCCGGAAGCCAGCAGCGCGGCGCGGCGGCTGGACCCCGCGGATCAGGCCGTCGCCAACCGACCGCGGCTCAGTCGCCGTGGACCGCGGCAGCATGTGCGCGGTCATAGTAGTCCGTCCTTTCCGCCAGCAGGTGCGTCACTTCGCGGCGGATCTCGGCGAAGCGTGGGTCAGATCGCGCGTCGAAGTCGAAGCGCGGCTTGGGCAGGTCGACGGCGTGCTCGCCAACCAGGCGCCCGGGCCGAGCCGAGAAGATCAGGATGCGGTCGGACAGATAGATCGCTTCCTCAACGCTGTGCGTGACGAACAGGACGCTGGTACGGGTGAACGCGCAGATGCGCAGCAATTCGTCCTGGAGGAGCGTGCGCATCTGTGCGTCGACCGCTCCGAATGGCTCGTCCATCAGCAGCAAACGCGGTTCGGTAGACAACGCGCGCGCCAGGCCCGTGCGTTGCTGCATCCCACCGGAGATCTGATGCGGAAAGTGCTTTTCGAAGCCGGTCAGCCCGACCAGGTCGATGTAGGTCCGCGCGCGGTGTTCGCGCTCGGCACGGCCGAGCCCGCGGATCTCGAGTCCGAGGCACACGTTGTCGAGCACGGTCCGCCACGGGAACAGACCATAGTTCTGGAACACCAGGCAGCGATTGGCGCCCGGCGGCCCGGCTGGCTGACCATCGATCAGAATCTGACCCTCATCCGCCGACTCGATGCCCGCCACAATTCGGGCAAGAGTGGTCTTGCCACACCCGCTCGGTCCGAGCACGCTCACGAATTCCTGCGGCGCGATGCTGAACGTGATGCCGTCCAGCACTAGCAGCGCATCCCACTCCTTACCGCGTCGCTGATAGAACTGCTTGCGGATCGCGGTCAGTTCGAGCGCCCCCGCGGTTGCCGCGGGCGGCGCCTCAGTGGCGGGCGGCGAAGTTGTCGAGGATCGCGGCTGCAAACTTGATGCCTTTGACGAAGTGCTCGACCGTCACGAACTCATCCGTCGCGTGGCCGCGAAAGCCGGGCGGTCCGACGCCGGTCTGGACACCCGGAATGCCCAGCCGCGAACCCAACCAGGCGCCTTGCCGACCCGCGTACTCCTCGGTCGGCTTGAGTAGCGGCTCTCCATACAGTTCGCGCGCGGCATCCAGCGTCGCCGCGACGATGTCAGCTTGCGGGGCCGTCTTGGACGTCTCGACCGTCGCCAGCGTTGTGATCGCTACATCCTGAAAACCACGCCGATCCAGATGCCTGCGCAGCTGCTCGAGGACACCTTCGGGCGTCTGGTTCTGGACGATGCGGAACTCCAGCTTTGCCACCGCCCGATTCGGAATGACGGCTTTCGGTCCCTCGCCGCTGAAGCCTGCGGTGAGACCGCAGATGGCCAGGCCTGGTTGGAACAGCGCACGTCGCACGGCGTCTACGCCATGCACGCCGGTCAGAAAACTGGGCAGCCCAGCCTCGTCCAGCTGCCGCTGGTCATTCCATGGCATCGCCGCCATTAGCTCTTCGTCTTCCTCGGTTGGCGGCACCAGGTCGTCATAGAAGCCGTCGATCAGCACCTGCTCGTCGGGTCTTTTGATCGACGCCAGCGCCCAGGTGAGGCGCCAGGCCGGGTTCATGTACAGGCGCGCACCCGCGGAATGGAGCTCCTTCTTCGCGCCGCGAACCTCCAGCTCGACGTACAGCATGCCGCTGCAGCCGAGACCGATCTTCGGTACGCCGCTTGCGTCGATGCCACCGTCAAACGACAGCGCAGCATCGGCGCGCAGTCGTTCGCGGTTGCCATCCACAAACGTCGGCAGGTTGGAGCTGCCGCGCTCCTCCTCACCGTCGAGGATGAGCTTGACGCCGCACGGCGCCTCACCGCGCACAGCCGAGAACGTCTCGATCGCTTTCACCAGCGACAGCACGTTGGCTTTTGCGTCGGTCGTGCCGCGGCCAAAGATGCGGCCGTCGACCATCTCAGCCGAGAACGGCGGGTACGTCCACTCGTCGACTGGCTCGGGCGAGATGACGTCGTAGTGGCTGTACAGGAGCAGCGTCGGCGCGCCAGGGGGCGCGGCCCGCTCCATGAACACCACTGGTGCAAGCTCGTCCACGTCGACTACCTCGGCTGACCAGCCAGCCGCCCGCCCGAGCTCGGCGACGTACGCGGCGCACGCGCGCACTTCGTCCAGGTGACCCGTGCGGCTGGGTTGGCGGACGAGTCCGCGCAGCTCCTCGACAAAGCGTTCGGCGTGCGCGTCGACGAAGCTGTATACAGCGTCGAGTGAAGTGGCTGGCGGGCTGGCCACGGTTGGCTGAGCGTATCCAGCACCGCCTTGCGTGTCAACTTGGAGGTGTGTATGCAATCGACCGCACGACTGCTTTCGACAGCACAGCCCGAACGCCGATCATGGGTCGATTCACGACCTGATTGACGCGTAGATCGACCGCCGCGCTGGCCAGCGCATACGCATCGGCTCTGGCCAGTCCGGTCCGTTCGCCGATCAGATCGAGCATCGCTTCGAGGCACTGACGCGCTGCCTGTTCAAAGGTCGGCGCGGCGCTGAGCGTCATCCATTCAGCAGGCGTCTCGGCCCTCGGCTCCGCGAGCGCAGGTCGATTCTTGAGGAGCTCGAAGCGCAGACGAGCCGTCACGGCGCATTCGATGGCGGTCACGCACACCTCGCCATCGCCCTGTGCCGCGTGCCCATCGCCACACGAGAACAGCGCGCCCGCCACGAACACGGGCAGGTACAGGGTCGAGCCGGCAATCAGGTCGCGACAGTCGAGGTTGCCGCCATGCGGCCCGGGCGGAATCGTCGAGTAATCGCCGTCGGCAGGCGCGACGCCCATGACACCCAGGAACGGCCGCAGCGGTATTCGGACGTTCGGAGTCAGCTCCGCGAAACCATCGCGCAGCGCATACGCACGGAAATAGTCGGGGAAACCGAGCAGCAGCCCCGCACCAGGCCGCTGCATGGTGAAGCCCCAATCCGCAGTCTGGACATCGCGGATGTGAATGGCCAGGGTGTCACCCGGCTCGGCGCCGCGGACGAAGATCGGGCCGCTCAGTGCGTGCAGGCGGCGCATGTCCATCCTCCGAACGTCCGCGGCGACGCTCTCAGGTCGAAACTGGTCGTCCTCGCCGCTGCGCGTCTCGACGATCACCTCCGCACCGGTGTCGATGGTCAGCGCCGGCGGCAGCGCCGCGCTCCAGCGGAAGTGGATGTGCCGATCATCGTCGCGGCGCAGAGTATCAGCGGGCATGCGAAGTGGTGTATACAGCACCGCATGCGGTCGTCGAGCGTGTACGAGTCGCTACTGCGGCCCCTCCTGTTCCGCCTGTCTCCAGATGTCTCGCACGATCTGGCCCGCGCAGCGCTGAGGACGCCCGCGCTGTGGCGGTTTCTGGGGCGGTCGGCACGCATCGACGATGAGCGGCTGCGGACTGAGCTGGCCGGGCTGAAGCTTGCCAATCCGGTCGGCCTGGCGCCAGGCTTCGATAAGAACGCCGAGCTCCTGGCCAGCCTCACCCAATTTGGCTTCGGCTACATCGTCGTCGGCTCGATCACGCCCCTACCGCGCGCCGGCAACCCAAAGCCACGCCTGGCGCGTTATGCCGATCGATCCGCGCTGTCCAACTGCATGGGCATGCCCAATCTCGGGCTGGCCGCGGCCATGCGGCGCCTGCAATCCACGCCCGTGGGCACGTGTCCGATCATCGCCAGCGTGGCCGGCTTCAGTCGCGACGCGCTGTTCGATGCGGCTCAGGTGGTCGCGCCGCACGTAGCCGCCGTGGAAATTGGCCTGGTCTGCCCCAACGCGACTGAGGAAGAGCGCATGGACGAGATGCGCATCTTCTCGTCGTTGGTGGAGGCGCTGGCGGACGATGTCGCGCCACACACGCCGGTCTTCATCAAGCTGCCGCCGCATCACACGGATGCCGACCGCGAACGTACGTACGCCATGCTCGACGTGTGCATCGGCGCGGGTATCCAGGGTGTGAGCGTGAGTGGCACGCGGCCGATCGTCGACCCGCGCTTGAGCATGGGCAAGGGTTCAATTGCCGGCCGCCCGGTATTCGACGATGCCGTGCGCATCACCCGCGACGTGACTGACCATGCTCGGGGTCGCCTGGCCATCAAATCTGCCGGCGGCGTGTTCTCGGGCGCCGACGCGGCACGCCTGCTGGAAGCGGGCGCTACGACAGTCGAGTTGTACTCGGCCTTCATCTACCGCGGCTGGGACGTGGCGGGGCGCATCAATCACGAGCTTGGCGTGCTGCTGCGCCAGCGCGGGCTCGCCAGCGTCAAAGGGCTGATGCAAGAGCGCGTCGCCCTGCCGAATGCCTGACACGTCCAGCATCGGCACGCCCGTCGGACGGCGGGACGGTCGCGCCAAGGTGACCGGCGCAACTCGGTACAGCGCCGATATCGCTCTACCAGGCACACTCGAAGGCGGCATCCTGCGCAGCCCATGGCCGTACGCTCGCATCGTCGCCGTCGATGCCCAAAAGGCGCGCGCGCTGCCCGGCGTGCACGCTGTCCTGACCGGTCAGGACATCCCGCCGCTGCTCGCCGGCCGCAGCCTGGCCGACGTTCCGGTCCTGTGTCGCGACATCGTGCGCTTCGTCGGCGATCGTGTGGCCGCCGTCGCGGCCGAGACGCGCGAAGCCGTTGACGAGGCGCTGAGCCTGATCGACGTCGAGTACGACGAGCTCGAGCCGGTGCTCGACCCCCGCGCGGCGCTCGAATCCAGCGCTCCGCTGCTCCATCCAGACTTCCTCATCTACGTCGGCGCACCGAAGGAGGCGCTGCCGCATCCGAACCTGTGTGCCTATGTGTGCACCACCAAGGGCAACGTCGAACACGGCATCGCAAACGCCGCCCAGGTGGTCGAACACCGCTTCAGCACCCCCATGCAGCACCAGGGCTATCTCGAGCCGCATGCCTGCACCGTCAGCGTCGGGACTGACGGCATCGTGCACATTTGGGCATCCAACAAGGCGCCGTTTCTGGTGCGCAACGAGCTCGCCCGGATCCTGGACACGCCACCCGAACGCATCGTGGTCGAGCCGACCTACGTCGGCGGCGACTTCGGCGGCAAGGGCAGCGCCATGGACATTCCACTGGCAGCGCTGCTGTCGCACGCAAGCGGCCGACCGGTGCGGCTGGTACTCGGCGGCAGCGACGAATTTACGGCGGCCAACCCGCGTCATGCGTCCGAGATCAGCATTCGGACGGGTCTTGCCCAGGACGGCTCAATCATGGCGCGCGACGTTCGGCTGCTCTTCGATGGCGGCGCATACGCCGGCTATAAGCCCATTCCCGGCGTCAACCTGGCGGCTCACTTCTGGTCGGCTGGCCCGTACGTCACCCCCCAGGTCCGCTTCGAAAGCATGGTGGCGTACACCAACCACGTGCCCGCCGGGCACATGCGCGCGCCCGGCATCGCCCAGCTCGTGTTCGCCGAAGAAGTGGACATGGACTTGCTGGCACACGCGACCGGTCAGGACCCGCTCACCTTTCGCGAACGCCACGCACTACGCGACGGCCAAACCGGACCGCTCGGCGAGGAGTGGTCCGCCGTGCGCCTCGCGGAGTGCCTGCAGCAGGTGCGCCGCGACGCAGGCTGGGACGCGCCAAAGGCACTCAACGTGGGGCGGGGCGTGGCGGTCAGCCACTGCGCAGGTGGGATGGGCGCATCCAGCGCCGTGGTCGAGGTTGGCTCCGATGCCCGGGTGACGCTGCGCACCGGCGTGAACGACCAGGGCTCCGGGTCGCACACGGTGCTGCTGCAGATCGTGGCGCGCGAGCTCGGACTGCCCGTCGATCGCGTCGACCTGGCCGTCGGCGGAACGGACAGCGCGCCGTTCGATAGTGGTAGCTCGGCCAGTCGCGTGACCTACGTTGGTGGGCTAGCGGCACAGCGCGCCGCCGTCGAAGCTCGCCGGCGCCTTATCGAGTTGGCCGCGGAATACCTGGGCTGCCCGCCCGACCAGATCCACCCCGCTCACGAAACCTTCGACGCACCAGACTCGAGCGTCAGCTTTACGCAGTTGGCCGCCTGGGGGATCGCCGCCGATGCACCACTCGTCGCTAACGGCGCTTTTCAGGATTTCAGCCTGGCCGACACGCCAAGCTTCGCCGCGGTTGTCGCCGAGGTGGAAGTCGATCGCGAGACGGGTAAAATCAGCCTGCGCAAGGTGACCTGCGCCTACGACGTGGGCACGGTGCTGAACACGGTCGGCATGCGCGGCCAGCTCGAAGGCGGGCTCATCCAGGGGCTTGGCTTCGCGGTCATGGAAGACCTCCGACTCGGCGACGGCGGCCAAGTCGAAACCGTCAACCTGGGCGAGTACAAGCTGCCGACTTTCGCCGACATCCCTCGCCAGAGCGCTGTGCTGATTACCGACGCGCCAGGCACGGGCCCGTTCGGGGCCAAGTCAGTTGGCGAGCTCACCACGCCCCTGCTACCCGCGGCGATCAGTAACGCGGTGTTCGACGCCGTCGGCGTGCGCATTCTCGACTTGCCTGTCACTGCCGAGAAGGTCTTCATGGCCCTGCATCGCACTCCATGACCGACACCGCCGAGATCTTTCATCGCGCGCTCCGCGATGGCGGCGTCGACTTCGCCGTGTACATCCCTGACAGCCTGCTCGACTCCATCGAACGCCTCCTGGAGGCAGATCCGGCCGTGCAGACCGTGGTGTGTTCGCGTGAGGACGAGGGCATCGCCATCGCCATGGGTGCCTACCTGGGCGGCAAGGTACCTGTCGCGCTGATGGAAGGCTCTGGACTTGGCCTCTCGAGCCTGATCCTGGCTCGCGGCATATTGCAACGCACACCGCTGCTGCTGATCGCGAGCCACGACCGCGCCCTCGGCGTGCAGTTCGACTACCACGGCGCGACCCGAATGGTCGGCCAGGCCACGCTCGAGGCGGTGGGCATCCCCTTCGTTGCGCTTCACGCTCGAGAGATGGTCGCGACCGCCGTGACCGAAGCCTTGCGCACGATCAAAGGCCAGCGCATCCCTGTGGGGCTGATCGTCCCGCGCCACCTGGTGATGCCCAGCTAGCGCAGGCGCAGTGCGCGCTGAAAGAGCACGGCTTGCTCGACAATGTCCGTGGGAAAGCCGCCGCGGGCGCGCGGATCGGCTCGGTCTGAAGCGTCGACGTGGGCGACGATGACCCACGGGCCAGCCTCGGTCAGCGCCTGACCAATCAGGCGTTCGAAGTCCTGCACGTGTGAGACCGACTCAACACATCGCAATCCGGCGCCGCGTGCCATCGCCGCCAGGTCAACGCCGTGTGCCGTGGCCGTGTCCACCACGCCGCTGCCCGTCGTCAGGTATCGCTGGTTATCGAACACGACAAGCGTGAAGTTGGGCGCGGGATAGCGAGCCAGTGTCGCGAATGTGCTCAGCCCCATCAGCATCGAGCCGTCGCCCTCGAGCGCCACTACCCGCAAGTCAGGCCGCGCCAACGCCAGCCCGAGGCACATCGGCGCCGTGTAGCCCATCTCCATGTTGTAGATAGTCGCGTCCTCATGGCCGGCAGACGCCAATTCATGTCCCGCGAAGCCCGGGCTGACGATCACCGGTGCGCCTCCACGCACCCGCCCAAAGGCGTCGACGCAGTCGATGCGATTCATGCCAACTGGACGCGCAGTATACTGACGCCCCCCGCATGCAAACGCACGTCGTCGACGAGACGTCTACCAGCCGCTTTGTGCAGGCCGGCGACGTCCGCATGCATTACAACGAGGTGGGCTCGGGCGAGCCCGTCATCATGCTCCATGGCACCGGGCCCGGCGCTTCGAGTTGGAGCAACTTCCAACACAACGTCAGCGCATTCTCCGAGAACTTCCGTGCCCTTCTGGTCGACATGCCCCAGTACGGCAAGTCGCAGAAGGTCGTCATCCAGGGCGGCCGCCTGACGTACACCGCGCAGGTGCTGCGCGACTTCATGGCCGCCCTGGGCATCGAACACGCGCACTTCGTCGGCAATTCGATGGGCGGTCAGGTGGCGATCAAGCTCGCCATCGACGCACCCGAAAAGGTCGACAAGTTGGTGGTCATCGGTAGTAACCCGGTGAGCTACAGCCTCTTTTCGCCAATGCCGCTCGAAGGCATCAAGCACATCGCCGGCTACTACCGCGGCGAGGGTGGCCCGTCGCTGGACAAGATGCGCCGACTGTTTCAGACGATCCTGTTCGACCAGTCGTTCGCGACCGAGGACGCCATCCGCGAGCGCTACGAAGCCAGCATCGAGCCCGAGGTGGTGGCGCTCATGACCGGCTCGCCGCCGGCCAACCAGGATCTCAGCGCCGAGCTGCACATGATGAAGGCACCGTGCTTGATCATCTGGGGCGCCGACGATCGTTTCGGCGCGCTCGACGTCGGTCTGCTGATGCTGAAGCGCTTCCCGAACGCGCGCATGCACATCTTCAACCGCTGCGGCCACTGGGCCCAGGTCGAGCACGCCGACGCGTTCAACCGGCTCGTCATCGACTTCCTGAATTTTCCCGCCTGACTCGCTGACGTGCTAGACCTGCGCGCGTTCCTGGCGCTGGCCGAGGAACGCGGGCACCTGCTGCGGCTCGAACGCCCGGTCGACCCCGACACGCAGGCTGGGGCATTACTCGTCGAGCTCGAACGGCATGGCAAGGTCGGGCTGTTCGAGCACATCAGCGGCCGCGACGGGCGCCTGGCAGGGAACCTGTTCGGGCGGCGCGACCTGCTCGCGGCCTGCCTCGGCGTGCCGGTTGACGAGCTCGTACCGACGTTCTTGAACCTTCTCGAACAGCGAGTCCCGCCCCAACGCCTGAGCGGACCCGTACCAGCGCAGGCGGTGGTTCGCACGGGTGCGGAGGCTGACCTGCGTCAACTTCCAATGATCGTGCATGCTTCCAAAGACGCGGGCGCCTACATCACCGCCGGCATCGTGCTCGCGCGTGATCCACAAACGGGCCGCCGCAATGTGTCCGTGAACCGCATGCAGCTGAAGGGCGGTGACAAGATGGGCATCCGCATGATGCCGCCCCAACAGCTCGGTCTAATCCAGGCACGAGCCGAGACAAGAGGGGAGCGCCTGCCGATTGCCGTAGCCATCGGCAATCACCCGCTGGACGTGGTCGCGGCAGCGACGTCACTGCCTTTTGGCGACGACGAGCTGGAACTGGCCGGTGCTCTGCGCGGTGAGCCGTTTCCGCTCGCGCCGGCCGTGTCGCAGCCCGACCTCGAAGTACCCGCGCTGGCCGAGCTGGTGCTCGAAGGCTACGTCGAGCCGGGCGTACGCGAACCCGAAGGCCCCTTCGGCGACTTCATGCAGTACTACGTGCCCGTTATGGACAACCACGTCTTTCGGCTCACGGCCATCACCCACCGGCCTGATCCGATCCTGCAGGCCATTCACGCTGGCAGCGGCGAGGACGTGAACCTGCTGGGTTTGAGTCGCGAGGCGCTCGTGCTGTCTGCCGTTCGGGCGATTGGCGCCCGTGTATGCGCGGTGCGTCTCCTGCCGACGATTCTCGGCTGCGCCATCTCGATCGAGCAGCGCTATGCAGGTGAGGCCAAGTCCGTCGCCATGGCCGCGCTGGGCGCGTATCGGTGGTTGAAGTACTGCATCGTCGTCGACCATGACGTCGACGTGAATAGCGTCGATGACGTGTGGTGGGCGGTCACAACGCGCAGCAATCCGGCCGACGCCGTCAGCGTGATCCATCGCAGCGGCGGTTTTCCGCGTGACCCGTTCGGCACGCACGCATCGAAGGCCATCGTCGACGCCACCATTCCGCTGGGCGAGTGGGCTGAGTTCGAACGCAAGCGTGCACCCGGTCAGGGCGCACTGCAACTCGAGGACTTTCTCGGACCCTAACCGCGGTTGTATACAACGAACCCCGGGTATACACTGGCCGCTCCGTCGGGCTCCCGCGTGGAGCCCCAAGGACCGAGGGAGGACAGGCAGTATGCGAACGCCCCTCGCCCGAATGTCGCCCTGGCTGACATTGCTGTTCCTTGTCGGCGCCGCCTGCGCTCCGACTGCCCCTCCGGCCGCGCCAGCCGCCCCTCCAACCACCGCGCCAGCCGCCGCGGCCAAGCCGACGACCGCACCCGCGGCGGCGGTGCAGCCGACTTCGGCGCCCGCCGCACCGGCAGCAGCCACCGCACCCACCACAGCTGCGGCTGGGCAGGCGGTCGCCCCAACGGCGGCGCCCAAGCCAGCCACCGGACCAACGCCACGCCGCGGCGGCAGCATCGTCTTCGCCACGACGGCCGATGTCGACAACCTCGACCCAGCGTTGACCGGCGGCACGATCGCCTCCAACCTGAAGCGGCTCCTCTACTCGAGCCTCGTGCGCCAGATGCCCGACCGGTCCTTCAAGCCCGACCTGGCCACGTCCTGGCAGCTGGCTCCAGATGGCATCACCTGGACGTTCAACCTGCACAAGGGCGTGAAGTTCCACGACGGCACGCCGTTCAACGCGCAGGCGGTCAAGTACCACTTCGACCGCCTTTACTCGCCCGAGCGTCCGCAGACTTTCCGCAATTTCGAGCCGTACCTGGACCGCGTCGAGGTCGTCGACGACAACACGGTGCGCATGGTCACCAAGTTCCCCGACCCGTTCTTTCTGGACCGGGTGGCGCAAGCTCGCTACGCCAGCCCCGACGCCCACCAGAAGTTCGGCAAGGACATCGCCAAGAATCCCGTGGGCACCGGGCCGTTCAAGTTCAAGGAGTGGATCCCCGACGTGCGCGTGGTCGTCCTGCGCAACGAGGACTACTTCGGCGACAAGGCGTTCCTCGACCAGGTCACCATCCGCGCCGTGCCTGAGGCCGGCGCCCGCACGATCGGCCTGGAGTCGGGCGACCTCCAGCTCGCCGATGCCATCCCGAGCGAAAACATCGAGCGCCTCCAACGTAACTCGAACCTGAAGGTCAGCATTCGACCGACCTTCAACCAGCTGACCGTCGGTATGCAGGTCACGAAGAAGCCCTTCGACGATCTCAAAGTGCGCCAGGCGCTGAACTACGCGGTCGACACGGCGACCATCGCCAAGACGATCTACGCCGGGCTGGCCGACGTCGTTGCCGGACCGGCAACAAGGTCAGCTGGGGGTTTCTCCGAAATCGAGGGCTTTGGATACAACCCCGAGCGCGCCAAGCAGCTGCTGGCAGAGGCCGGCTATCCGAATGGATTCTCGACCTCCATCACCAGCACTCGCGGACGCTACGTCAAGGACTTCGAGCTGGTGCAGGCGCTGCAGCAGCAGTTCAAGGCAGTCAACGTCGACCTCAAGGTCGATATCGTCGAGTGGGCGCGCTACCTCGAGCTGGTCAACCTGCCGCCCGATCAGCAGTCCATGGAAATTTGGCTGGACGGTTGGAACGGTGAGTTCGTCGTCGACACCTTGACCACACGCTTCGGCTGCGAGTACATGCGCCCCAAGGGCGCCAACGTCCACGGCTACTGCAATCGCGAGATGGACGCGGCCGTCGACGAAGCTCGACGAACCATCGATGACCAGAAGCGCAACACCCTGCTCAAGGGCGCGCTGAAGAGCATCGTCGAGCAAGCGCCCAGCGTCTGGGGCCTCACGACCACAACGGTGGCCGCCTGGAACGCCAAGCTGCACGACCCCGTCCACGGTCCAGGCGAGAGCTTGACCGTCGACGAATACACCTGGCTGGAGCAGTAGGCATGCACGTTCTCAAGGCGGCGCGGCTGATTGACGGCACGGGCGCCGAACCGGTTCTCGACGGCCGTGTCCACGTTGACGGGCGCCGCATTGTGTACGCCGGTCCAGCTCGCGACGCACCACCCATCGTCGGCCCGACTGATGACGTGATCGACCTCGGCGATCGCACACTCTTGCCAGGGCTGATCGACTGCCACGCGCATCCGGTTTCATGGGCGGCCTCGGGTGGCGACCGACCGGGCAGTGAGCTCAGCCAGCCGTGGGGCGATCAGTTGCGCGTACTGGGCTCCATTGAGAAGCTGCGCAAAGCCCTGATGGCCGGCGTGACCACGATCCGCAACACCGGCTCACCCCGCCATACCGCATATGCGGTGAAAGCGGCGCTCGAAAGCGGCGCGATCGAGGGGCCGCGTTTGATCGTGGCCGGACCGGCCATCTGCCCAACCGGCGGCCACGCCCACGGTGGCGGTGGTGAGGCCGACAGCCCAGACGGCGTAAGACTGATGGCCCGTGAGCAGTTCAAAAACGGCGCGCAGTTCCTCAAGCTGACCGCCACGGGCGGTGGAACCTTCGGGACGGTCCGTCACCGCGCCACCTACACCGTCGCAGAGCTGGCCGCGGCGGCCAATGAGGCGGACCAACACGACAGTTACGCGACCGTGCACGTCCATGGCACCGAGGGCATCGTGCGCTGCCTCGACGCCGGTATCCAGATGCTCGAGCACGCCACCTTTGTGCTGCAGGACAATCGCGAGTATTTCGACGCCGACGTGGCCGCCCGCATTCGCGATCAGAACGTGGTCGTCGTCCCGACGGTGCAGGTATACGGTCGCTGGGTCGAGACCAGCCCCGGCCACCTCGACAATCTGACCGACGACGAAGAAGCGGAGTGGGAGACACACTACAACGCCCTGCCCTACCAGCTCATCGCCTTCCCGCACTTGAGAAAACTCAGCGCGTACGAGCGCGGGCTGTGGGAGCATCGCTACGACAGCTTCATGCGGCGAGTCGAGCTGGTCGGCCGGCTGTATGAAACCGGCGTTGTGCTGCTCATGGGCTCTGACGGTGGCGGTCGTCCGGCGCCGATCGACGATCCTGCTCATGGGCTAGAGTGCCACGTCACAGCGGGCATCCCGCCGCTGCAGGTCATAGCCTCGGCCACGGGTCTGGCCGCGAAGTGGATCCGCATCGACAACGTCACCGGTACGCTGGCGGTCGGAAAGGAAGCGGATGTCATCGCCGTCGACGGTGACCCGGTCGCCGACATGCGGTGCATGGAGCACGTGGACTTCGTCATGCGTGCCGGCAAGGTCGTCAAAACGCCTGCATTGGCACCGTCCATGGCATCCGTCGTGTCGCTGGTGAGCTGAGGGTCGGCGGCACAGCCGCATGCACGGACTCCTTCGCTATTCGATCCGACGCATCATCCAGTTGATCCCGGTCCTGTTCGGGGTCTCCATCATCGCGTTCTCGGTGCTGCATCTGATTCCCGGCGATCCGGCCATGGTCATCGCCGGTGTCGATGCGCGCCCCGAAGAGCTGGCCGCGATCCGCGCCGAGTTCGGGCTGGATAAGCCGCTGCCGGTGCAATACATCACCTATGTCGCCAAAGCCGTTCGGGGCGACCTGGGGATGTCGCTTCGCTCGCGCGATCCGGTCATGGACACGCTCTGGACGCGGCTGCAGTTCACCGTGCAGCTCACGGCTATCGCGACAGCCATGTCAGCCATCGTCGGCATCTTCCTAGGCATCCTGGCTGCGATCCACCAGAACACCTGGCTCGACACGCTCATGACCGTGGTGGCGCTGGCGGGCGTGTCAGTGCCTGGCTTCTGGTTGGGTTTGATGATGATGCAGGTCTTTGCTGGCCAGCTCGGCTGGCTGCCCTTCGCCGGCAGCGGAACGCCCCAGCATCTGATCATGCCGGCCATCGTTCTGGGTGTCTCCGGGGCTGCCTTCAAGACGCGCTTGACGCGTTCGTCGATGCTCGAGGTCATCCGTCAGGACTACATCCGAACACTGCGCGCCAATGGTGTCTCGGATCGACTTGTCATCTACAAACACGCCCTGCGCAACGCGCTGAATCCAGTGATCACGGTCATCGGCCTGCAGTTCGGCGCACTGCTCGCCGGGTCCGTCCTCATCGAGACGGTCTTCGCGCTGCCGGGTGTCGGGCGGCTGATGGTGACGTCGATCTTCACGCGCGACTATCCGATGGTCCAGGGCGGCATTCTGCTGATCGCGTTGACGTTCTTAATCGTCAACCTCGTGGTCGACCTGACGTACGCCGTCGTGAATCCGCGCATCCGTTACTGACGTGTCGGTCCGCGAGGTTTCCGTCCCGGACGCGTCGACCGAGGTCGGTTTTGTCGCGCAGCCACTTGTGGTCACGCCCCAAGCCGGGCGCGTGGCTGGAGCGCGCGCCGCGTGGCGACGGCTGAGCAAGAATCGCGGGGCAGTGATCGGCCTTGGCCTCGTCGTCGCCTACGTGGGGATCGCCATTTTCGCCGATCTTCTCGCGCCCTACGATCCGGTCAACGGCGATCTGAGGCTCAGACTCCAGGGCCCGAGCCTACAACACTGGCTGGGCTCCGACGAGTTGGGCCGCGACATTCTGAGCCGGCTCATCCATGGCACCCGAATTTCGCTGCAGATCCAGTTCAGCGCCGTCGTCATCACCCTGTTCATCGGTGTCGTGTGGGGCATGATTGGTGGCTACTTCGGCGGTTGGGTGGACGATGTCAGCATGCGCGTCATCGACGTCCTGCTGGCCTTCCCCAGCCTACTCCTGGGCATCGCCATTGTCGCGATCCTCGGGAACGGCTTCGCCAACGTCATCCTGGCGGTCGCGATTTCGTCCGTGCCGGGCTTCGCACGCCTGGTGCGGGGCCTCGTGCTCGGACTTCGCGAGCTCGAATATGTCGAGGCCGCGCGCGCCATCGGCGAGTCACACGGCTCGATCATGTTCCGCTACATCCTGCCGGGTACGCTTGCGCCCGTCATCGTCTGGACCAGTCTGCGCATGGCCACTGTGCTGCTCGTTGCGTCCGGCTTGAATTTCCTCGGACTCGGCGTCTTGCCACCGACACCCGAGTGGGGCGCAATGCTTTCGAATGCGCGCGACTACATGTTCACGGCTCCGCACGTGACGACCGCACCCGGACTGGCGATCTCGATCGTGGTGCTCGGCTTCAACCTCCTCGGCGACGGTTTGCGCGATGCGATCGATCCGCGCATGCGCGACTGAACGATGACTGGCCAATCTGTTCTCGAGATTCGCGGGCTCGAGGTCGAATTCGTGTCTGAAGGCCGCGCCGTGCGCGCCGTCGATGGTGTTGACCTCGAGATCCGGCCGGGCGAGATGGTCGGACTGGTGGGCGAGACAGGCTGCGGCAAGTCGGTGACCGCGCTGTCGGTGCTCGGCCTGGTGGCGTCGCCGCCCGGACGCATCGTGGGTGGCCAGATCCTGTTCGAGGGTACCGACCTCCTGCGCTTGAGCCAGGGCCAGCTACGTCGCATCCGCGGCGCGGGCATCTCCATGATCTTCCAGGAGCCGATGACGTCGCTCGATCCGTCGTTCACCGTCGGCAGCCAGATGGCCGAAGTGCTCGCCACCCATCGTGGGCTGCGCGGAAACGCAGCCGACCAGGAGTCGCTGCGCTGGCTGCGGCACGTGCGCATGCAGCATCCCGAGCGCGTCCTGCGCCAGTATCCGTTCGAGCTCAGCGGCGGCATGCGCCAGCGCGTCATGATCGCCACCGCACTGTCATGCGGTCCGCGGCTGCTGATTGCCGACGAGCCGACGACCGCCCTGGACGTCACCGTGCAAGCCCAGATTCTGACCTTGCTGGGCGATCTCCAGCGTGAGACCGGCACTGCCGTCTTGCTGATCACGCACGACCTGGGACTGGTCGCCGAGTACTGCGACCGCGTGTACGTCATGTATGCAGGTCGCGTCGCCGAAGCAGCGCTGGTCGACGACCTGTTCGAGGCCCCGCTGCACCCCTACACGCAGGGCCTCCTGCAAGCGATCCCGGGCGTTACGCGGCGCGACGATGCGGACCGTCGGCGGCGCCTGAACGTCATCCCCGGCGACGTGCCGGCTCCTGGCGCGCACCCGCCCGGCTGCCTTTTTTCCACCCGCTGCCCACACGTGATGCCGGTATGCCGCGACATAGCGCCGCCGCTCGTCGAGCGCGCACCCGACCACGCCGCCGCCTGCTATCTCCATGACCTGGTCAGCGTCGGCCCGTGACCGCCCTGCTCGAAGCCCGCGGCGTCACCAAACACTTCCCGATCCGCGAGGGTCTCTTTGGCCGACGCTTTCTGCGCGCGGTCGACGGAGTGAACCTCGAGGTTCGCCGCGGCGAGACGCTCGGTGTGGTCGGCGAGTCAGGCTGCGGCAAGTCGACCCTGGCCCGCCTGCTGATCGGCCTCATCGAGCCAACCGCCGGCGAGGTCCGCTACGCCGGCTTCAACGTCGGACGTCATCGGACGGCGGAGCAGAACCGCCGCTTGCGGCGCGACGTGCAGATCGTCTTTCAGGATCCATACGGCTCGCTCAACCCGCGCATGACCGCCGGCGAGATCGTCGAGCGACCGCTCGTCGTGCACGGCCTCGGTCCCTCGACCCAGAGACGCCAACGCGTCGCCGAGCTGTTCCAGTCCGTGGGTCTCTCACCCTCGTACGTGTCGCGCTATCCCCATGAGTTTTCGGGTGGCCAGCGGCAGCGCATCGCCATCGCGCGCGCCCTGGCCAGCGGCCCGCAAGTGATCCTGGCCGACGAGCCGACCTCTTCGCTCGACGTGTCGGTCCAATCCAAGATCCTGAACCTGCTCTCAGAATTGCAGGAGTCGCTCGGTCTGACGTACGTCTTCATCTCGCATGACATGCGCGTGGTCCGCCACCTGTGCGACCGCGTCGCGGTGATGTACCTGGGCCGCATCGTCGAGCTTGCCTCCAATGACGAGATCTTCGACAACCCGCAGCATCCGTACACGCGCGCGTTGCTGTCAGCCGTGCCGAACCTGCGACCGACGCGACCCCGTCGACGCCCGGCTGCCACCCTCGAAGGCGAGCCGCCGTCTCCACTCAACCCGCCCGTAGGTTGCCACTTTCATCCGCGTTGCCCGTTGGCCGCGGACGTCTGCCGCGCCGAAGATCCTGCCTTACGTGTGACGAGCCCCGACCACCTGGCCGCCTGCCACATGGCCTAGAACTTCATGGGTCACGACGATCTCGGCCCCGCGCTCGCGCATCGTCTCGATCGCCGAGGCTTGCATCTCGTCGTTCCAGGTCGCCGTCGCATCGTCGACCACAAACGTTGTGTAGCCACGCTCCAACGCGTCGAGCGTCGTCGCGCGCACGCAACTGCCGGTCACGACGCCGACCATCACCAGATGATCGCGCTGCATGTTGCGCAGCAGGTAGTCGATGTTGGTCCCAGCGAAGGCGCTGCCACACGTCTTCGACAGCACCAATTCGTCCCCGAGCGGTCCAATGTCGTCCAGGATCTGGCCTTCCTTCGAGCCGGGCGGGAAGTGTATGCCGCGCTCGCGATGCCCTGCGCCGCGATCGCGGCCGTCCATCGTCAGCGACTCGATACGGATGAAGATGACCTCGCCGCCGTTCGAGCGAAACGCCTTTTGTAGCCGTTGGATGTTCGGGATGACCAGGTCGTCGAGTCGCGTCGCGTAGCGTTCCACGGTCTCGACGTCGCCCGCTTCACGCTTGGACTTCAGCAACCCGTAGTCACGATGCGCGTCGCCATACTGCATGTCGACGATGACCAGCGCGGTCGAGGCGTAGTTCAGCCGCACGGCAGTCGAAAGAGACCCTCGGGTAGCGCGCACAGGAAATCGACCGTCTCGGCCAGCGACACCACGTCGGCATACTTCTGGTGCATGTCGAACAGGCTGAGCGCGTGCGACGCTTCGCCACGGTCGAAGGTGCACTCCTCGACCACCGCCATGCGGTAGTTGTGGGAGAAGCCGTCGATCACCGTCGCTCGTACACAGCCGCTGGTGGTGCCGCCGCAGGCGATGATCGAGTCCGCCTGCAGGTCGGTGAGAAAACCGGCCAGCATGGAGCCGAAGAACACGCTCGGCTTGTACTTGCGAATGACGATATCCTGCGCCCGCGGCGCGATCGGCGGCGCGATGGTGTTGCCCAGTTCGGCATTGACGGTCACGTCCTCGTGGGTGCGGGCGTTCTTATCGCCCCAGCGTCCGGCGTCCCAACCGTCGCCGCGCAAGTCCATGCCGGTGCTGTAGATGACCGGTATACCGCGCGCACGCGCCGCGTCGGTCAGCGTCCGGATGCCCTCGATGGCGCGCCAGCCCTCCTCGCCGCAACTGGTCCGCCAGCGCTTGACCGACTCTTCGATCGGCTCGGGCCGATCGCCGACGAAGTTGTAGTTGACGTCGATCACCAGTACGACCGGCCGCTTACCAAAGCCAGCCCGCTTACCATAGCCGGCGCTACCGAAAATGCGTCGGTCACGCTCCGACAGAAACTGGTCCCAGATCGGCATTGAGTGCCTGCATACACTACAGCAAAGCTGTCTTGAGATGGGCAATGACGCGCTTCCAGCGCTCGAGCGTTTGTGCCACGTCGGTGAGGTGGTAGCCCACTCCGTACTCCAGGACGGCATACGGCGCCACGTCTTCGAACACCTCGTCAACACGTGCCTTGAACACCGCGAGGGTTTCGAACTCGGAAGCCGTGCGCACTGCGCGGCAGCGGATCGAGTACGCAGCGGCATTGTGTACACACGCCAGCGTCAGCTTGCCGCCCTGGCCCAGGTTGGCAGCCGCGCTGCTCGCCGGCCACAGCGCCAGCCGTATTTCCCGCGGATCGACCGCCACCAACTCGCCCACGCTGAGCATCGCCAGGTGCGGCCAACCGTGGTTCGTCACGGTCGCCAGCAGGATGGTGAAGCCGACCTGCTCCTCAGGCTGTGTACCGTCGAACAGCCGCTGCAGAGCATCCGGCAGATGATTGCCGACGCTGCGCGCCACGCCGTGACCGTACCAGGGACCGTTGCCAGTTGACCGCTCGCTTGATCGTCGCTCTTTCAGGGTCCAGTGGCCCGCACTATGGTGTGCGCCTGCTCGAGGTGCTCGCCCAGTACCTGCCTGATATCGAACGGCATCTGATCCTCAGCAGCGGCGCGCGCATGACGATCAGCTTTGAGATGGGTCGCGACCCCGAGTCGATCGTGGCTCTGGCGAACGTCGTGCACGACGAGCGCAACCTTGGTGCGTCGATTGCAAGCGGCTCGTTCGTGACCTCGGGCATGGTCGTGGCCCCATGCTCGATGAAGACACTGTCGGCAATCGCCAACAGCTACAACGAAAACCTGATCGCACGTGCCGCCGACGTGTGTTTGAAGGAGCGCCGAAGGCTCGTGCTCGTCGTACGCGAGACGCCGCTGCACCTCGGTCATTTGCGACTCATGCAGCAGGCAACCGAGGCCGGCGCGGTGATCCTGCCTCCGGTGCCAGGCTTTTATCACCTGCCCAAAACAATCGACGACCTGGTGGACCACACCGTCGTCAAGATCCTGGATCTGTTCGGACTGCATATTGACTTGATCAAACGCTGGGAGGGCATGTAGTGCGAGTCGGGATCGTTACCGGCGCCGGCCGCGGCATAGGTGCTGCGATTGCTTCACGATTGGCCGCGGACGGCCTGGCCGTCGTCGTCGCGGACATCGATCTCACTGCCGCCGAGCGCCGGGCCGCCACGCTCCCGACCGCCTTCGCTTGCGAGGTCGATGTGAGCCAACCCGACAGCGTTCGCGGCATGGTCCAGCAGGCGCTGCAACGCTTCGATCAGATTGACGTGCTGGTCAACAACGCCGGAATCACGGGCCCCGCTGCACCCTTGGCCGATTACCCGTATGAGGCATGGCGGCGTGTGCTGTCGGTCGACCTGGATGGCGTCTTCAACTGCTGCCAGGCAGTGGTCCCACACATGCAGCGCCGTGGCAGCGGCCGCATCGTCAACATCGCCTCGATCGCCGGCAAGGAAGGTAACCCGAACATGTGCGCCTACTCGGCCGCCAAAGCTGCCGTCATCGGGTTAACGAAGTCTTTGGGCAAGGAGTTGGCCACCACCGGGGTGCTCGTCAACTGCGTCACGCCGGCGGTCATCGAAACCGAGATCCTGCATGAGCTCACGCCTGAAGCCGTGCAGTACATGCTCCAGCGCGTGCCCATGGCCCGCCCCGGCCGCGTCGACGAAGCCGCCGCGTTGGTCGCCTGGCTCGCCTCGGATGAGTGTTCGTTCAGCACCGGCGCCGTGTTCGACCTCTCAGGCGGCCGCGCCACGTATTAGTCCACTGAGGTCGGGGTTCCGCCGCGCGAGCCGTGGTGGCCGACGGTAGCGGATCAGGCGGCAGTAGTATCGTCCCGCCCATGCATGGGGGGCTAGCGGCACGCGGGCCGAGAACGTCGCGCTGGCGCGAGGACACGCGTCAGGCAGTACTCGGAGCGCTGGCGCTCGTTGCTCCGGCGGTCGCATTCGCGTGGCTGCTCGCAGACGCTCGGCACAACCAAGTCCTGGCGCTGCCGATCGAGCACTTCTTGATTGTTACGGTGGTTTCGCTGCTTGCTCTCGGGGTGGCGCTGCTGGTCGCGCTGCAGATGGAGCAATACAGCGTGGCGCTCATTGCGCTGGGCTTCATGAGCATGGGCGGACTGTTCTCGGTGCACGCGCTGGCGACCCCCGGCGTGCCGCTGCACGGCATGGGCGGCGCGCCGCCGCCGCCACCCGTTTCCGAGATTGGCATTATCGGCCAAAGCTATCTGTCCGGCGGATTTGCGCTCGACTACGGCGGCACCATCATTGGCCTGTCGGCGTTCCTCAGCCTGTTCGTCCCGGCCATCCTGTTTGCCGCGGCGTCCACCACCATCGCTGTCGACCTACTGCGACGCCTACCTGCCCATACCGCTGTGCTGTCTATTGGCGCGGTGGTGGCAGCCTACGCCGCGCTGAGCGGGTGGCGGACTGACCTGCTCGTGGCGCTGCCGCTGACGCGGCCGCCGTGGTCAATTGCGTTCGCCGCGGCGACCATGCTGCTGCTGACCTACTCGGCCTGGCAGCAAGCCCGACTCTACCTGCGTACCCGCTTTCCGACCCACGGTGCGCTCGTCCTGGCGTACGTCCTGCTCGCGCAAGCTCAGCTCCTGATGGCCGCCGCACCATTCTGGTCGCTGGCATGGTGGGAGTACCACGTGGTCATGCTCGCCGCAACGGTGCTCGCGCTCGGCGCGCTGTTCGTCGATCTGCGGCGGCGCCGAGCCCTCGAGCGTTTCTTGCCGCCGCCGGTCGTCGACCGTGTCGTAGCCGGCGATCTGCGTCGCCTCGTAGCTGGCGAACGGCGGGTGGTGACCATCCTGTTCGCCGACCTCAGGGGTTCCACGGGGCTCGCCGAGCACCTCGAGCCAGAGGCGGTCGTCGCACTGCTCAATGACTACGTCGGGGCGCTGGCCCGCTGCGTCCTTGCTCGCGGGGGCATGGTGCGCCAGTTTCTGGGCGATGGGCTGATGGCCATCTTCGGGGCATTCGAATCGGACGCATCTGACGGTGCGAGTCCGGCGGTCGAGGCAGCCCTGCGCATGCGCCAGGCTATTGGCGAGGTCAACGCCGCTCGGTCGAGCACACCTATGCGCTTTGGCGTGGGTATTCACACCGGCGAAGTCGTCCTGGGCTCAATCGGCATCCCGCAACAGGCGGAGATCACGGCCTTCGGCGACACGGTCAACACCGCCTCCAGGCTTCAGGATCTATCGAAACAGTTCGGCGTAGATTCGGTGCTGTCCGCGGAGACCGCCACTCGGCTGGCCGGCTCGCGCGCATTGTGCTCGCTGGGAACGGTCGAGGTGCGTGGCCGCCAGCAGGCGGTGGACGTGTACACGCTGGCCGAGTGAAATCCTTCATAGCCAAGCGGCACTGAACGTTCTATCCTTGGCGCTCCATAGGGAGGGCCTGGGCATAGGCAGCTTGCCCTACAAGTACCTGGTAGCCACCGCGTTCATCTGCGGGTTGTTCATCGACATTCTCGACGCGACCATAGTCAACGTCGCCCTGCCCACAATCGGTCGTGAGTTGCACGCTGGCAACGACACGCTCGAGTGGATCGTCACTGGCTATCTGCTGAGTCTCGCAATCTGGATCCCGGCATCTGGCTGGGTTGGTGACCGTTTCGGTACGAAACGGTCGTTCATGTTCGCGCTGGCCGTCTTTGTGCTGGCCTCGGCCCTGTGCGGGCTGGCCTGGGACAGCGGCTCGCTGATCGCATTCCGCATCCTGCAAGGCGTCGGCGGCGGCATGTTGACGCCGGTCGGGACCGCCATGGTCTTCCGCGCGTTCGCACCCGAGGAACGACCCCAAGCCTCGATCGTGATCGCAGTCCCCGCTATCGTCGCGCCGGTCATCGGCCCGCTGTTGGGCGGCTGGCTCACCGACACGGTGGGTTGGCGCTGGATCTTCTTCGTCAACTTGCCAATTGGTCTCGCCGCCTTCCTCTTTACGTGGCGCTACATACGCGAGCACGTCGACGAGCACGCCGGGCGCTTCGACCCGTGGGGATTTGCCCTGTCGGGCGCCGGCCTGGCTCTGGTGCTGTACTCGCTCTCGCGCGGACCGGCCGAAAGCTGGGGGCCGACCGTGCTCGGCGCCGGCCTGATCGGCCTCGCCTGCTCCGTGTTGCTCTTCGTGGTCGAGCTGCGTCTGCCCAAACCAATGCTCGACCTGCGCTTGCTTGGCGATCGCATGTTCCGCGGCGCCAACTTCACGAACATCCTGGCGACGGCCGCGCTGATGGGCATGCTGTTCACGCTGCCGCTCTTTCTTCAGCAATTTCGTGGGTTGTCGGCGCTCGAGTCAGGCTTGACGTCGTTTCCGCAGGCGCTGGGGCTGGTGGCGATCATGCCCGTGGCGGGCGCGCTGTACAAGAAAACTGGGCCACGCCGTCTGATCCTGGTTGGCCTGTCCGGGGCGGCGGTCACGGCTGCATTGTTCGTGCTGGTTGACGGCCGAACCGATCTATGGCTCATCCGCGGGCTGCTGTTCGTGCGCGGGCTGACGCTTGGATTGGCGCTGCTGCCGCTGCAGACGACGACGTTTGCCACGATCAGCTTCGCCGAAACGGGGCGAGCCTCCGCGCTATTCAACACGGCACGGCAGGTCGCAGCGTCGCTGGGCGTGGCGATTCTGGCGACGGTGCTCGTGGCTCAGCAGCGGCTCGCGACCGGCGACGAATTGCGCGGGTTCCATGATGCGTTCGTGGCCGGGACGGTGCTCAGTGTGCTGGCTGTGGTTGCGGGATTGTTGATTCGTGATGAAGACGCCTTGTACTCCGTGGCAAGCCGACGTACGCTGAGCCGCGCTCCGGGGGAAGCGTGACGTTGAAACGCGAAGTGGTGCTGGGCTTGACGATCGCACTCGTGTCGGTCGGCTGTCTGGGCCGGCCCGTTCAGCCAACCCCTGTCCCGCCCCGGCAGCCCACGCCTACGCCGCCGACCATCGGCCGTACAGCCTCGGGTCTGCCGAGCATCGAAGTCACGGCCCTCGACGCGGGCTACCAGGCGCCCGAGGAAATGCCGGCGGGCTGGGTTCAGGCCACCCTGGTAAACCGCTCCTCCGCGCAGCGCAACGTGCAGTTCTTTCGCGTCAATCCAGGCATCAGCCTCGACGAGCTGGCAGGGGCACTGACCAGCGGCGAATACCCGGTCCCGAGGCTCGTGCAGTTCGGGGGTGGTCTGGGTACCGTTCCGCCAGGCGGCAAACAAACGACGGTTATGGAGCTCACGGAGGGTCAGTACGTGATGGCGAGCCTGATTCACGATTGGTACCTCGTCCCGCGTGTGCCGCCCGGTGTGTACAAGCAGTTCCGCGTTGTCCCGGCGCCACCGCTGCCCGCCGCGGCGCTGCCCCAACGAGATGACGGTGAGCTGGCGATGCTCGACTACGCGTACACGCTGCCGAACATAACTTCGGGCGAGCACACCTACAAGCTCGTCAACAAGGGCGCGGACCCGCACGAAATCCTCATCAGAAAGATCAATCCGGACAAAACACTGGCCGATGTGACGGCATACGTGACCGATCCGGGCGGTCTGCCGCCGCCGTACGACGAGTTCGGTTCTGGCGGCGCGCTCGTCTTCGGAGGAGGCACAACGGCCTGGATGACACTCGATTTGACGCCCGGCGAGTACGTTGGTATCTGTTTCGTCGTCGAGCCGAAAACCCAGAAAACGCATACCCAACTGGGCATGGTCATTCAATTCGGAGTTCGCTGAGCAGCGGGGAGGGCTGACGTCAACATGTTCGGAATCATCGGCAACTATCTGCGCGCGTATATGTCCAACCACACGGACCCGCGCAACCGAGTGCTGCACCTCATTGGCGTGCCACTCGCGCCGTGGGGCGCAATCGTCCTGCTGATCCGTGGCGATTTCCTGTGGGCGATCGGCGCATTTTTCGTCGGCTACGGGCTGCAGTGGTTTGGCCACCGCGCCGAAGGCAACGTGATGGGTGACCTGGTGCTGGCCAAGCAATTGTTCGGGTATGTCACCGGGCGGCGCCGGGCATGAGCCCCAGCAGCGTCCTGGTCACCGGTGCCACGGGGTGTCTCGGACGTCATCTTGTCGACAGCCTCGTACACGACGGTCTGCATGTTCGGGCGCTGACGCAACAATCGAGTAAGACGAATCATCTCGACCAGCTCGGGGTGGAAGTTCAGCGCGGCAGTCTGGTCGAGCAAAACGACCTCGAACGCGCGGTCCAGGGCGTCGACACGGTCTTCCACCTGGGCGGATTGGTGCTCGACGATCGGCCGGACGATACCAGCGAGGCACTGTGGAAGGAGATCGAACGATTCAATGTCGAGGGCACGGAACGGCTCGCACGGGCTGCCGCTAGCGCCGGCGCCCAGCGTTTCGTGTTCTGCAGCTCGGTGCGCTTGTTCGGCTTCGGTAATCAGCTGTTATGGGACGAGGACGATCCACGAACGCCGTCGGACCTGTATTCACGTGGTAAAGCGCACGCCGAAGCAGCGCTACTGCGCGTGGGCCAGGAGACGGGCCTGGAAGTTGTCCACATCCGACCGCGCTTCATCTATGGCAACCACGATCGGTACGTGATGCCCCAGCTCGTCCGCACCGCGCGACGTGGCGTACTGCCGCTGCCCGGCGGCGGCCAATCGATCTGGGGTGTCGTCTACGTCAAAGACTGCGTGCAAGCACTCCGCCTGGCTGCCGAGCGTCCCGTGGCGGGCCAGGCCTTCAACATCACGAGTGGCGAATGCCTGAGCTTGCGCGACATTCTCACCGAGGTGGCGCGCGCCTTGGGCCGCCCGCTGCGCATCGTCAGCGTGCCCATGCCGGCCGTCACGGCCCTGGCGGCGGCTGTCGAAATCGGCGCGCGCGCCGCGGGTCGGCGGCCGCCACTGTCGCGCGCGCTGCTGCGCTGGCGGTTGAACGACCATCACTTCTCCATTGCCCGCGCGCGCCGCGACCTGGGCTACACGCCGCGGTATCGGCTCCCAGAGGCGCTGCGCGAAATCGACCTTAAACAGTTTCTCGCGTACGGGGGCTGAGCAAGCATGCGTCCGGCCATCAATCATGCAATCGGCGCGTATATGCGCGCGAAATACGTCCAGTCGCGGGCGCTGCTCGACCGCACCACTGAAGATCCGCAACGCTATCAGCACGAGGCACTGCAGCGCATCTTGATGGCGAACGCGGAGACAACATATGGACGGCAGCATCACTTCGCGAGCCTGCGTACGGTACGCGATTTTAACCAGGCGATTCCGATCAACACCTACGAGGAATTGCGACCGTACGTCGATCGCGTCGCCGATGGCTCGGATCCGCATGCACTGACGGCCGATCCGGTGCAGATGTTCACTAACACATCAGGCACGACCAGCAAGCCGAAGCTGATCCCCGTGACCGCGTCAGGTCGTCGCGCCGAGCGGCGAGTCAGGGACGTGTGGCTCAGCCGCCTCATTCACGACCACCCGACCATCCTCCGGGGTCAGGCGTTTTACCTGTTCAACAACGCAGAGGAATATCGCACGGCCTCGGGTCTGTGGGTCGGCAGCAACGCTGGTCTGATGTACCGCAACACCAACAGCCTGCTCCGTTCAGCTCAGAGCGTGCCCTACGAGGTGTGCCTCATCGGCGATTACGAAAGCCGTTATTACGTGATCCTCAGGCATATCCTCGCCGCCAACATCAGCATGATGGCGTGCATAAACCCGTCCAGCACTCTGCTCCTGGCAGAGCTCGCAAACCAGCATGCCGAATCGCTCATCAAAGACATCTATGCAGGTACTTTGCGCGACGGACTCGCCCTATCGAGTGAGCAGTACGCCTTTTTCCGTGCGCGGATGAAACCCGATCGTGCACGCGGCCGTCTTCTGGCGCGGCTGTTGGCGGACGATGGGCGACTACTGCCGTCGAAGTACTGGCCCGATCTGCAGGTGCTCAACTCGTGGAAAGGACCAGGAGTCCAGGCGTTCATCGAGAAATGCAAGGCGTGGTACGGGGACCTTCCGACGCGCGACGTGGGCTACGGCTCGTCAGAATTCAGAACTGGCGCGGCAATTTCCGATGAGGGCTCGCCCAACGTGCCCCTGCCTGACAACTACTTCTACGAGTTCATTCCCGAAGGCGACCGCGAGCCATACCTGACCGGGAGCAAGGAAACCCTGGGGCTACACGAGCTCGAGAAGGGCCAGCGGTATCTGATCGTGCAGACCGGGCCACACGGCTTCTACCGCTACAACATCGAGGACATCATCGAAGTCAATGGGTTCTATCGGCGCACGCCGACACTTCACTTCGTGCAGAAGGCGCGGATGGTGACGTCGATCACGGGCGAGAAGGTCTACGAGACGCAGGTCATCGAAGCAATGGACCGCGTCGCGGCGCGCCGAGCCGATCTCAAGCCGTCCTTCTTCGTCGTGTACTGCGACGTCGATGCAGCCAACTACAAGCTGTGTGTCGAGTACGATCAGCCGCGGTCGCCCGAGCAGTTGACGGATCTGCTGCATCTCTTTGAGGAGTGCCTGGGCGAAGTGAACATCGAATACCCGTACAAGCGCGCGTCCTTGCGCATCAAAGATCCGCAGATCTACCAGCTCGAAGCGGGAACGTCAATTCGTTTCGTGCAATTTATCGGCAAGAACTCGGTCATGGACAACCAGGCCAAGATTCCACGGCTGAGTCGGGACATTGACGCGCACTTCAAGGTGTTCGGTCTGGAGCGCGAAAGCGCATCTGTACGCGCATGAGTGTCACGTCGCTCGGATCGATCGTCGAGCGCTTTCGATTTACTGAGCGGGCAGAGCCGGTCCGCCTCGGCGACACTGAGCCGCGGGTGCACGGCTACGCATGGCGGCACCCGACGCCGACTGCCGCGCTGGTGCTGGTGCATGGGCTGCAGAGCCACGCCGGTTGGTTCGCCGATGCGGCGGAGGTCCTGTTCGACCGTGGACTGGCCGTGTATGCGCTCGACCGGCGTGGGTCCGGCTCGTCTGTGGCGACACGTGGCGACATCGCGCGCTATACGGACTGGTTCGAAGAAGTCGGGGCAATGGTTCGCCTGGCGGGCGCCGAGTACCCGAATGTGCCGGTTCATCTGGTCGGACACTGCTTCGGGGCCAACATTGCGCTGGGCAGCATCCTCAACGGCGACGCTTCCGCAGTGCAGTCGCTGATCATGCTAACGCCCGGCTTTTACGTCCTGCCGGATTACACAACTCGGGAGAAACTCGGCATAGCAGCGTCAGCGTTTGTCGCGCCGACGAGACGCTTTCGCGTTCCCCAGGACGACGCCCTGTTCAGTCGGGATCCTGATGTGCTGGCGTGGATTGGCGCCGATCAGCTTGGCGCGCGTTCGTTGACCGCGCGCAGCCTGTGGCAAATAAACAAAATGCTGGGCGTCCTGCGCCGTGGTACCGGCGATCTGCGGGTGCCGCTGTTGGTGTTCGAGGCCGCGCACGATCGACTCTCCGACAACGTGCGCAACCGCGCCCTACTGAGTCGAGCACTGGGCGAGGGTTGCCGCTGGGCAACCTTCGACGCAGAGCACTTTCTCCTCGCGGAGTCTTGTCGCGACGAGGTTCTCGATACGCTCGTCGCCTGGGTAGCAAAACAGGAGGCATGATGTTGAATCTCGTCACCGGCGCGACCGGGTTCATCGGCGGTCGTATCGCGCAGGCGCTGCGCGAGCGAGGCGATCAGGTACGTGGACTGGTGCGTGATCCGAACAAGGCCGGTGCACTGCGTGAGCTTGGCGTGGAGCTCGTTCAGGGCGACATGGAGGACGTGGCCTCGCTCAAGCGTGCCGTCGAAGGGGTGGAGTGCGTGTACCACACCGCCGCCGTCGTCGGCGACTGGCCT
Organism: Chloroflexota bacterium; assembly: GCA_036506475.1. Classification (GTDB taxonomy): domain Bacteria; phylum Chloroflexota; class UBA6077; order UBA6077; family CF-72; genus CF-72. The sequence continues at coordinate 14,402 of DASXRR010000283.1, read as the reverse complement.
GATCCGGAGCACACCCAGCGAGTCAATGTGGACGGGACGCGCGAGCTGCTGGAGGCGAGCGTCGCAGCGGGCGCGCGCCGCTTCGTGCACATCAGCTCGCTCGCGGTCTACGGCAACAAGCACCACTATGGAACCGACGAGACCGCGCCGTACCGGTACGGTGATACCTATACTGACGCGAAGATCAAGAGTGAGCTCGTGGTGCGCGCGTTTCAAGACGGTGGGAAGATCGAGACGGTCCTGATCCGCCCCGGGTTCGTCTATGGCCCTGGCGATCGGCTGCTGATCCCACGCATCAGCGAGGCGCTCAGCACTAACAAGTTCATGTTCGTCGGCGACGGCAGCAAGCAGATGAACTGCGTGTACATCGACGATCTCGCCGAGGTCACGGTCAAAGCTGGCACTGCGCCTGAAGCCGTGGGGCAGGCGTACAACGTCACCGACGGCACGCAGACGAAGCTCCGCGACTTCATCACGTTTATCGCCGAGTCGTTGAATCTGCCCGTGCCGAAGCGCAAGGTGCCGCCCGCCGTGGCCGTCGTGGGTTGCTACGCGTCGGAATACGGCGCACGTCTGCTGCGCGTCAAGAAGGCGCCGCTCATGAACATCTCGCGCCTGCGGTTCCTGTACTACAACCAGTACTACTCAATCGACAAGGCGCGCCGCGAGCTCGGCTACACGCCGCGCATCACCTATCGCGAGGGGCTGCCGATCACGATCGCTTGGTCGACGGGTCAGGCCCAGCCGCAGCCGATCGCTCCGAGGTAACGCTGCCGCCGCCGCGCGCCGCACTCCATGATTACCGAATTCTCACTACGTAACCCGCTCGTCGTCTGGGGCATTACGGTCGGGCTGTGCCTTTTCGGGCTTTTTGCGTACTTCACGTTGGGTGTGGCAGTAACGCCCAATGTGAACATCGCCGCCGTGGTCGTTACGACCGCTTACCCCGGCGCCGATCCTGAGACAGTCGAGACCAACATCACCAAGCCGATCGAGGACGCAATCGCCGTCCTGCCCAATATCGACACGAACGGACTCACGTCCGTCTCGACATTCAACGTGTCGATTGTCACCGTCCAGTTCTCCAACGCCGCGAACCCCGACCAGGTCTCCGTCGACGTGCAGCGCGTCGTCAACGGCGTCCGCGGTCGACTTCCGGCTGACGCCGAAGTCCCGACCGTCAACAAAGTCGACTTCAACGCATTGGCGATTGCCAAGATCATTCTGTCCGGGCCACAGCCACTGACGCAGCTGCAGACGCTGAGCGAAGACTTCATCCAGCCGCAGCTCAACTCGGTGCCAGGAGTGGGTTCGAGCATCATTCGCTCCGGAGTGACACGCGAGATTCATGTCAAGGTCGACGAGGAGCAGCTGCGCGGGCGCGGTCTGTCAATCAACCAGGTCGTAGGCGCCGTGCAGTCGCAACAGATCGAGGTACCGGCGGGCAGCATTACGCAAGGTAGGCAGGACTTCAGCGTGTTCTTCGACGCGCTGGCTCCGCGCCTGGAAGCGCTTGGCGACATCGTCGTGTCCCAGTCCCCGTCCGGGCCGGTGTTGCTCCGTCACGTCGCGCGCCTGGAGGACACGCAGAAGCAGCGCGACGGCCTGATCCGGATCGATGGGCGCGAAGGCATTTCGCTCGTGGTGATGAAGCTGCCAGACGCCAATACCATCGCAGTCTCCGCCGCGCTCAAACGCAAGCTGGAGGAGCTTCGGCCCCAGCTTCCAGGGGGCGCGCGCCTGGACGTCGTGATCGACGGGGCGAACTACACCGAGGGTTCGTTCAATACTGTCCGCAACGCGTTGCTCGAGGCGGTCCTCGTCACGGGCATGATCTTGTTGCTGTTCCTGCACACCTGGCGCAGCACGCTGATCGTGCTGGTCTCGATCCCTGTTTCGCTGTTGAGCACGCTGGCGTTGATGGTGCTCCTCAAATACAACCTGAACCTGCTCACCATGGTAGCCCTGACGGTCAGTGTGGGCATCCTGGTCGACGACTCGATTGTGGTGCTCGAGAACATCGCGCGCCACCTGGAACGCGGCAAGAGCGCATTCCAGGCGGCTGTTGATGGGCGAAGCGAGATTGGGCTCGCGGCCGTGACCATCACGCTCGTGGACGTCGTCGTCTACGTGCCCGTGGCACTGATGACCACGGGGCTGCCGTCGCAGTTTCTGGTGCCGTTCGCCGTGGTGATCACCGTGGCCACTCTGTCATCACTGGTGGTCTCGTTCACGCTGACGCCGATGATGGCGCGCGTGTTCCTGCGGCACGGTCTCGAGAGCGTTGGCAGGTCGCCATTAGATCGATTTGGGCGCGCCTGGGACCGCGGGTTCGAGTTCCTGGAGCGACGGTATGCGACGCTCCTGCGGGTATCGCTGCCGCGCCGCTGGCTGGTGATCGCCATCGGCTTCGGCAGCTTTGCCGCGGGCATCGCGCTGATGGTGTACGGCCTCATCGGACTCGACTTTTTCCCGAGTGGCGACCAAGGCGAGATCGATATCACGCTGACCATGCCGGCGGGAACCTCGCTGGACGCCACTGACGCGGCGGCGCAGGAAGTCGAGCGTGTCCTGCGCGACTATCCGGAAGTGCGCAATGTCTTCACCGCCGCGGGCCAGGCCGTCGGTTCGGGCGGGCCCAACTCGGTGCTGCCGAGCAACAATCTGGCCCAGGTCGCCGCGCTGCTCGTCGGACGACATGAGCGCCACCGCACGTCGTCTGCACTCGCGGAGGACATGCGGCGCCAGCTCGAAACGCGCATCCCGGGCGGCAAGATCCGCATCGGGCTGCCCAATGCATTCGGCGTTGGCGGTTTCGGCGGCGCACCGGTACAGGTGCAGATTCAGGGACCAGATCCGGCCACAGTCGATCAGCTCGCCCGCCATATCGAGCAGGCTGTGCATGCGGTGCCAGGCGCGGTCGGCATCGACAACACCAATGACAACGTGCAAACCCAACTCCGAGCCCGATTCGATAGCAGCCGCGCCGCGGATCTGGGCGTCAACGCGCGCGATGCCGGCACCGCCGTGCGCGCCGCAATCGACGGTGTCACGTCCAACGCGAGTCGCTACCGACCGAGCGGCAAGAGCGCCATCCCGATCCGTGTGCTGACAGAGAGCGGCAGCCAGATGACTCTCGATCAGCTTGCGCGGCTGCCCATTGCCAGCCCCAGAGGCGTCGTCAATCTCGGCCAGGTCGTTACGCTGGAACAAGCGCGCATTCCCACGACGATTCAACATGTCAACCGCTTGCGCAGCGTCACCATCGCCATCAATGCGGGCGAAGGCCGGCTCGTCGGCGACTTACAGAGCGCCGTTCAGCGTGCCGTGCGCGGAGTCGCGCTACCGTCGGCATATGCGGTCACCTACGCTGGCGCCGGACAGATTGGTGGTAGCGCCTTCGGCGACCTCGCGCGCGCGCTCGCCGTTGCGGTGGTGCTGATGTACATGCTGATGATGATGCTGTTCGGCTCGCTGGTCCTGCCGCTGGCGGTGCTCGTCTCCCTGCCGCTGGCGCTCATCGGCGCGCTCGGGGCAATGGCGCTGGCGCGCAGTCCATTCACACTGTTTGCGATGCTCGGCGTCGCCGTGCTGGTCGGACTCGTCGGCAAGAACGCCATTCTGCTGGTCGATCGGACAGTCCAGTTGCGCCGGGAAGGCTACGACCGTACGCACGCCTTGCTGACCGCGGGTCCCACCAGACTCCGTCCGATCGTGATGACCACGATTTCGGTCATGGCCGCCTTGATACCGATTGCGACCGGTGTCGAAGAAGGCTCGGAGCTTCTGGTGAGCGTCGCGCTCGTGCTGATCGGCGGTCTGCTGACGTCCACCTTGCTGACGCTGGTGTTCGTGCCCGCGATGTACACCGTGTTCGACGACCTCCAGCAACTCGCGACACGGCCATTCCAACCCCGTCGGCGCACCGCGCCTGTCGAGCCGCCGCCCGCGCCCGCCCCGATCGGTCGGGCGGTTAGCATGGTCAGCACCAGCAAGGGCGAACCCGTCGCGTGATGGTATCGTCGGTCGCGCATGGCCGAAGCATCCGCGCGCTGCACGGCATGCGGTAACGGGCTCCGCCAGTTTCAGCGGTTTTGCTCCAGGTGCGGCTCGCCCGCGGTCTGGGACGCGCCGCCATCCGAGCTGCCGTCAAGCACGCCCCAGCGGCCGGTCGAACTGGCCGACGATCGGCGGTTGGTCACTGTCCTCGTCGCCAACCTGGGACCCTCGACGGCGTACGGCGACCAGCTCGATCCTGAGGCGCTGCATTTCGTCGTGACGTCGTTCTTCGGCACAATCGCGCGACTGGTTCAACGCTACGGCGGGACGCTCGGCAAACTGAGCCACGACGGTGTCATGGCGTACTTTGGCGCGCCGATCGCACACGAAGATGACGCGGAGCGCGCCGTCAGCGCGGCATTCGACATCGAAGCCGCCGTCGCTCACCTGAACGCGGAACTCTGGGAGCATCACCGTGTGCACCTGCTGCCGCGGGTCGGCATCGACACCGGTGAAGTCGTCGCCGGGCCGCTCGCCCTCGAGGCGCAGTCCGGGTATTCGGTCGTCGGTGCAGTTGTGGATGCTGCCCGAGCGCATGCAGACGCGGCATTGCCCGGTCAGATCCTGCTTGGCGAGCTCACCTATGGCCTGGTCGAGCATGCATTCGTGGCGGAGCCACTTGCTGGGCTACGGATGTTCCACCTGCACGCCAGACGCGCCGATGAGCTTCAGCGCAAGCTCAGCCCGATGATCGGGCGACAGCGGGAGTTGGAGTATCTGCGCGGTGCGCTCGATCATGCCCGCAAGGGTGACGGTCTCGCCATAACGATCTTCGGCGAGCCGGGTGTCGGCAAATCTCGGCTGGTCCGCGAGTTTCTCGACCAACGCGCTGCCGAGGTTGGCCAGGTAGCTGCGCGCAGCGCATCGTTCGACTCCAATGCCCCGTACGCATTGATCGCGGCGCTACTACGAGCGGCGTTCCACATCCGGCCGGGGGATGCTGAGTCCGGTGCACGCTCCGCGATTGTGGACGCGCTCAACGCGCTGAATCACGAACCACCTGAACCGCACATCGTGCTCCTGTTGAACGTGCTCGGCTACGGTTCGCAGTTCCCGTTCAATCCGGAGAGTCGTAGACCGATCCTATTCTCGATCCTGCGGCTGCTGGTCGACCGCGGATCCGAACACGCGCCGCTGGTGATCGTCGCCGAAGACCTGCAGTGGGCGGATTCCGCGAGCACCGCCGTCCTGACCGATCTCGCTCGTGAGCTACCGAAGAGGGCTTGCCTGTTTGTGGTTACGGCGCGACCCGAGTGGACGCCGCCGTGGCCGTGTGAGCGTCTGGAGCTTCAGCCGCTCGGCTCGACTGACGTGCGGGCGCTGATTGCCCAGTTGATTGGCCATGCGCCCGATGATGCGCTGACTGAGGCCATCCTGAAGCGCGCTGAAGGCAACCCGCTGTTCGTGGAGGAAGTTGCGCGGGATGTCGCGAGAGGTACGTCCCACAGCGTGCCGCTGACGGTGCAGAAGGTCATCCAGGCACGCCTGGACCGCCTCCCGCCCGGGCCGCGGAATGCGTTGCAGTGCGCGGCCGTGTGCGGAACCACAATCTCGCATCGCGTGCTCGAACGGCTCACGCCACGCGAGACGCTGTTCGACGATGTCGCACTCCTGGCGCAGCAGGGCTTGCTCGTGCCGAGCAGCGCTGGACGAGAGCGAAGTTATGCATTTCGCCACGCGCTGATTCAGGAGGTCGCGTATCAGGGTCAGCTCAAGTCGCGGCGGCGCGTTCGTCACGCGCAGGTCGCGGCAGCCATCGAGGCGCTCTATGCCAATCGCCTGGACGAGTTTCTTTCGGAGTTGGCGCTTCATTATTCGCGGAGTGACCGGGACGACAAGGCGCTCTACTGGTTAGTACGTGCCGCTGATCGTGCTCGGGGCCTGTACGCGAACGTTGAGGCGCTGAGCCTCTACCAGGCTGCGCTCTCGCGGACTGTTGACGGTGCGGCGCCTCTGGAGGCGGGCACGCTGCTCGAGCGAATCGGCGAGGTGCACTCGCTGGTCGGCGAATACGACCTTGCGGTCGGCTCGTTTCGCGCAGCGTTGGAGCGCATGGGAGATGTTCCGAATACCGCAGTGGCGCGGCTGTGGCGAAAGATTGGCACGGCGATGCTGTGGCAGGGGAGCTACGCCAAAGCCGCGCAGGCATTCGATCGAGGCTTGGCTGTGCTTGGTCAGGGCGACCAGATCGAAGCGGCCCGCATCCAGGTACAGATTGGATCACTGCAGTTTCGCCGAGGCGACCACGCGGCCGCTCGCGCTGGCTTGTCGCGTGTCCTCGACACAACTGCCATTCTGGGCGCCGACGATGTCGCGGCCGAGGCGCTGAAGCACCTCGGAAACGTTGCGGTCCACACCGGCGACTTGAAATCGGCTGCCGCATACAACGAGCAGAGCCGTGAGATCTACGAAAGGCTCGAGGATGTGCTTGGCCTGGCGGATTCGCACGCCAACCTCGGAATCATTCATCGCCGCACGGGGCAGTGGCAGCGCGCGATGGCCGAGTACGAGGTCGCACTGAAACTCCGCGAGCGCGCGGGCGATCTTCGGGGTGTGGTGATCTGTCACAACAACATTGCGGAGGTCCACCGCACACTTGGCGACGCCGAACAAGCCATACCTGCCTATACCCGTGCCTTCGAGATGTCACAGTCCTTTGGAAGCGCGCTACTAAGCGGAGTCGCGCTGGTGGGTTTGGGTGCTTCGAGAATCGAGCTTGGCGACATCACCCAGGGCCGTGCCAACCTTCTGGACGCGGAAGGGCGTTTTGCCGGGCTCGGAAGCACCTTGTACCTGCCGGATCTCTATCGCTATCTGGCGGCGGCAGAAGTTGCCGACGGAAACCTCGAAGCAGCTCAGGAAGCGGTCGTACGCTCGCTCAGCTATGCGCAAGCCGCCGGGGCGCATGATCAGATTGCGATGACCCAGCGCGTAGAGGCGCAGGTGGCCGCGGCGCGCGGCGACCTGGTGCGCGCGCGAGAGCTACTCGACGCGAGTCGGCGCACGCTCCGTGAAGTCGGGGATGTTGGCGAGCTCGCCCGCACTGAGGCCGTACTGGACACGCTCGCCCGGACTTGACGGGCCTTCATGCAGCGTGGGCAACACGCGCTGCAACCAGCCCGGCATCCACCAGTTCGCGTTGCCCATGAGCCGCATCGTCGCGGGCACCAGGATCAGACGCACGATGGTGGTATCCAGCAGAATGCCAATCGCCAATCCGAGGCCAAGCTCCTTGAGGAACAGGATGCGCGAGGCACCGAACGACGCAAACGTGCCGACCAGCACGAGGCCCGCGGCGGTGATCACGCGCGCGGTGCTATCCAGTCCGCGCGCTACGGCCTCCGTGTTGTCTCCGGAGCGCTCGAATTCCTCCTTCACGCGTGACAGCAGGAACACCTCGTAGTCCGTCGACAGACTGAACAAGATGACAAAGAGCAACGCCGGCGTCACGACCATGAGCTTGCCCTGCGGCTCGAATCCCAGGAGCCCAGCACCGTAGCCGTACTCGAAAATCAGAATCAGTGCACCGTATGTCGCGAGAATGGTCACTGCGTTGAGCAGGATTGCCTTAGCGGGCAGCAACACTGAGCGGAAGAACATCATCAGGATGACGAACGTCATCGCCAGGACCGCCAGCACCAGGAGCGGGAAGCGGCCATACAGCGCGTCGCCGTAGTCCAGGACGCCAGCGGACAAGCCTCCGACGTAGACACGATACGGACGCAGCTCAGGCAGGGCCGGAACAATCCGCTCGCGGATGTCGCGGACGAGCGCCTGATGCTGGTCCGTAAAGGCGCTATAGCGGACGAAGACGGTAATCGTGGCCGCGCTGCTGCCGCGACTCAAATTGACCAGGCGCGATGCCTGGGCCGCGCGGTTGGGGTCTGAGCGCAAGAGCTGCGGACTGAGCCGCGAAAACTGCTCCGGCGGCAGCCCGAGCGCCTCCGCCGCGGACGAGAGCGACAGGACCTGGTCGATGCGCGGGTCGTAGTCGATGACTTCTGTCAAGCGCTGCAGCGCATACAGAAACTCCGGCGTCCAGACGCCGTTCTCCTGATTGGCGAGCATCACGATCTGGATCGGCTCCAGTCGGTTACCGCCCAGCGCCGTCGAGGCGAGCTTGACGCCGCGCGTTGACTCAACTTCGTCCGGCAAGCTCGTCGGCGCAACGCCCATCAGGCCGAGATCCGCCAGGGGCAGCGTGAGCACCGCCAGCGGTACCAGACCGGCCCACAGCCACGCCCATGGGCGACGCATGATCGTGTGGCTGAGTCGGTACCAGAAACCGGGCTGGCCAGGCTCACGCCCGCCCAGCCGCCGCGGGATGACCCGCACGTTGTGAATGCGGTGGCCGAGGATCGCCAGCAGCGCCGGCAGCAACGTCAACCCGCACACCAGCGACGTCGCGGCCACCAGCATGACCGCCAGGCTCATCGACCGCACCACCAGCAGGTCGAAGAGCAGCGTCAGCAGCAGCATGGCCAGGAAGACAGTCAGGCCCGAGTACGTGATCGAGCGACCCGCTGACGCCATGGTGGCAATCACCGCATCGTGCGGTCGGCGCCCCGCCATGAGCTCCTCGTCGAAACGATTGACCAGCAGCAACGAGAAATCGATACCCAGCCCGAGGCCGATCATGCTCGCGGTATTCAGGGCAAAGATGGAGATGTCCGTCTGAAACGTGAGCAGATACATGATCGCCAATGCGAGTACGACGCTGGAGGCCCCAAGCGCGAGCGGGATCAGCGTGGCGACCACGGTGCGAAAGACGATCAGGAGCAGGATGGCCGCGATGGGCAGCGTGATGAACTCCGCGCGCCGCAGATCTTCCTCACTCACCAGGCGCACGTCCACGTTGGACGCGGGCTGGCCCGTGACGTAGTGCTCGAGGGGGATGTCCGCGAGCGCTGTGCGTACGCGACCCACGAATGCCTCGATCTCGCGTTCGGTGCCTGATAATGCAGCGACGGAGAGTGACGTGCGGCGATCGCTGCCGACCAGCAGCGGGTTCCCAGTCTGGAAGAAGCTGTCGATGCTGCGCATGCCGTCCATGGCAGCCAGCCGACGTTCGGCTTCCTGAACCGCGTTCCTGAATGGCGGCGTGTCGACCGTGAACGTGTCCGAACGGAACACGATGACCAGCGTGTTCCTGTTGGCTGCGTCGAACTCGCGGTCGATGATCTCGGCGGCGCGGGTGGATTCGGAGCCAGGCACCTGAAAGCCGCCGCCCAGGAGCGCCCGCGGCACCCTCGGTGCGAGCAAGGCGCCCGCCGCGAGCAGCAGGACGAGCCAGACGGCAACCACGAGCCAGCGCAAGCGAACGACGAACGTGGCGAGCGCGACAAATGGATCCATAGCGCCGGTCGCTAGCGCCCTTCCGGCGCGAGTCCGAGCGCGTAGCGCGCTGTCTCGAGGTCGGACAGATCGAGCTGCTGGCTGAGCGAGACGATCTTGCCCCGCGCAACGACCAACGTGTGCAGCAGGGCGAACCGACTAATGCCGGTCGAGCGAATCGGATCGGAGCTCACGAGCACGCGGTGCACGGCGGTGTTGCGCACGATCTCCGAATCTTCAAATGTCACGTCGAATCCTGGATTGGCGCGAATGAACGTCTCCACCGACGCGCGGATGGCTGCTTTGCCTGGGAACACCCCGAAGGGCGAGATCTCGACCGACTCGTCGGCAAAGAGGTCGACGGTCGCATTCAGATCGAGCGCCTTGAAGGCCTTCTTGAACGCTTCGTCCACCATCGCGACGCTGGGGCCTTCGTCCGCGGCCGGCTTTGTGGAATCGAGCACGAAGATGTTGAACGCCGTGCGCCGACCGCCACCGCTGTTCATGATGCGCATCGGTATCCCGCCGGGCGGTCCGACCAGGCCTTCGCCAGCGCGCACGACGAGCTCCTGGCCCAGGCTCGGTATGAGCAGCGTCTGTTCGCCTTCGAGCAGGTACCAGGACTCAACACCCGGATGGCTGTGCGGTGTGCCGACGATGCCTCGCTCGCGCGTTTGCAGCGACAGCTGTAGCAGGTACTCCGAGGCCTCCGGCGCCGGGATGGGACCGATCTCGATCATGAGCGTGCCACCGGGTGAGGTCGCCCCCTTGGGCCCGAGCGTGAATAGCCACCCTTTGCCCTCGGCCTCCACCGACATCGCCGAGGGTTTCTCGACGGCGCGTGCCGCCTGGAGTGTCGGGAACGTCTCAACCTGCCAGTACAGCGGGCGCGGCGGTATCTCGGTCAGCCGCTTCTGGATCGGACCCGCGATGGTGGTGATACCCACGGCCCCGCCGAACTCGCCGCCCGTTCCTGACGCCGGCGCGGGCTGGGCGGTTGGACGGGGGGTCGGGAACACCAGCGGCGTCGGCGGCTGAATACGCCGAGTGACAACTGCTCCAACCCCAGCCGCGGCCAGCCCCACAACCAGAGCGCCCGAGCCAGCCGTGAGCAAGAAGGCTCGCCGATCCACAGCCGTCTGGCCCTGCTCTACAGCTGCCGTTTCGCGCTCTTCCATACTCCTCCCGCGGCGGGTCGCCATTGTAGGGGACCACCGGGCAAAATGAAGCGTTGACGCGCCGCGGGCGTCCGATTAGCATCGATAGCTCAGCCGGGGGGGTTGGCGCGTTTGGCAGTGATCTCGCGTGTCGATGTTCTCACTGCCCTGCTCCCTTTTCGCTTGTCGTTCGGCCATGCGTTGGCCGAGCGGCGGTCGTCGACCAACGTCTACGTCAAAGTAACCCTCGACGACGGCAGCGTTGGGTTCGGTGAAGGTGTCCCGCGCGAGTACGTTACCGGCGAGACGGTTGAGGGCGCCGTCCTGGCCCTCGTCGAACGGTTCGCGCCTCAGCTGGTCGGCCGACGCGTGCAGGACGCGGCCGCCGTTCCGGACATGCTCGAGGACGTGCGTCAATCCGCGGCTGCTGGAGCAGGGCTGGATTCCGCGGCCTGGTGTGCGCTCGAGCTGGCGACGCTCGACGCGCTGGGCAGGTCGTTCGACTGCTCAGTGCAACAGTGGCTCGACCCGGACGCATCACCGTTCGTGTGGTACGACGCGATCATTCCCTTTGTGAAGCCGCGCTTGCTGCTGCCCATCGCGCTTCTGGTGCGCGCGCTCCGCTTCAAACACGTCAAGATCAAGGTCGGCAGCAGTCTAGCTGACGACCTGCGCGCGCTGCGCATTCTGCGGCGCGTGCTCGGCCCCGGCGCGGATCTCCGTGTGGACGCCAACTGCGCGTGGACCGCGGACGAGGCGCTGGATGCGATCGGGCAGATGCGCCAGTACGGTGTCAGTGCCGTGGAGCAGCCGCTGCCAGCCGATGACCTGGACGGGCTGCGCCGAGTTACCGAGGCAACGCGCGAGACGATCATCGTCGACGAGTCGTTGCGCAACGAAGACGATGCCCGCAGGCTGGTGGACGCGCGGGCGTGCGACGCGTTCAATATTCGCGTCTCCAAGTGTGGCGGCTTGCTCGCGTCACGACGCATTGGCCGAATCGCGAGTGAGGCTGGCCTGGCATGCGTGGTCGGGGCGCAAGTTGGCGAAAGCGGACTGCTGTCGGCCGCGGGTCGGCATATCGCCGCGAGCCTGCCAGCGGTTCGCTATGTCGAGGGCTCGGCGGGCAGCCTCCTCCTACGGGAGGACCTGACCGTCGAGAACGTCTTGCCCGGCCTGGGCGGCAAGGCACGCACCTTCCGCGGACCGGGCCTGGGTGTACACGTCAATCCGAAAACGCTCGAGAAGTATGGACAACTGCGCCGAACGCTCGATGCAACACAAACATCACTGGGGGTGAGCTAGGTGAGAAGTAGCAGTCCGGTGCAGAACCTGTTGCGGCTGTGGCTGAAGTTCAGCGCCGCCAATCACTTTGACGACGCAACTCGAGACCCCACCGTCGCCCAGGAGCGCCAGCTGCTGAGCGTCGTCCGACGCAATCAAGACACGGCGTTTGGTCGCGAACACGACTTTGCTCGAATCCGCTCCGTCCGTGACTACCGTGCGCGGGTCCCGCGCCACTCTTACGACCAGCTGAGCCCATATATCGAGCGGATGCTGCGTGGTGAGCAGAACGTGCTGACCGCCGACAAGCCAACGATGTTCGCTACGACCAGCGGCACGACCGGCAGTGCCAAGTACATTCCGGTCACGCCCAGCTATCTCCAGGAATACAGCCACGGCGTTCACGTGCACACGTACCGCATGTTCGCCGACTTCCACGACGTGCTCGAAGGGAAGGCGCTCGTCTCGTCCAGCAGCGACGTCGAGGGTCACAGCGAGGGCGGCACCCCGTACGGTGCAATGTCCGGCTACATCACGCGCACCCAACCAGCGTCGGTCAAGCGCTTCTATGTCCTGCCCTACGACATCTGTCGTGTCAAGCAAGTCGACGCCAAGTACTACTTGACGCTGCGGCATGCCCTCGTCGCCGACGTGCGACTGATCGCGACGCCGAATCCGTCCAGCCTGCTGCTGATGGCGGACAAGATGACCGCCTTCGCGGACGAGCTAATCCACGACATCCGGCGCGGGACAGTCAACCCCAAATACGTGCCCGCCGACGCACCGCATCGTCTGCACACCGGACCCGTAGCCGATGGTAAGCGCGCCAACGAGCTTGCGACCATCTTACGTCGCGAGGGCCGTCTGCTCCCGCGCGACGTCTGGCCAAACCTGCGCGTCATTAGCTGCTGGAAGGGCGGCACGATGCCGCTGTATCTGCGCAAGATCCCTGAGGTGTTTGGCGACTGCGCGGTGCGCGATTTGGGCTACATGGCCAGCGAAGGCCGAGGCGGAACACCACTCGTCAACTCAGGCGCGGCCGGTGTGCTCAACATCACCAGCCACTTCTTCGAGTTCATTCCGGTGGAACAGCGCGACGATCCCAATCCGGACGTCCTCACGGCCGACGAGCTCGAATCCAATCGCGAGTACTACGTGTTCTTCACGACCTCGGGCGGACTCTATCGCTATGACATCAACGACGTCATTAGAGTGGTCGACTTTTATCGGAATACGCCCGTCATCCAGTTCCTGCGTAAAGGTCAAGGGATGACGTCCATCACCGGCGAGAAACTCGCCGAGTCGCAGGTCACGGACGCACTGCTCCAGGTGGTGCCGAGCGAGGGCCTGCCACTGCAGCACTTCACCGCCTGTGTCGAGTGGGGTGAGCCACCGCGCTACGCGCTGTACGTCGAAGTGGAGGACGGGACCACGCCCGAACAACTGGGCCGCTTCGCGGCGCGCCTGGACCAGGCGCTCTGTTCGCTCAATATCGAGTACGCAGCCAAACGTGAATCACAGCGCCTCGGAGCGCCGGTGCTGCGGCGGGTTGCGCCTGGCTCGTATGAGGCGCTTCGGCAGCGGCGCGTCAGTGAAGGCGCGCCAGAAGCTCAAGTCAAGATTCCACATTTGAGTACCAACATGCAGTTCGGAGATCAATTCCAGGTGCTCGAAGAAGTGAGCGCCGCGCGCGAGGTGGTGGTGTCATGACAGCGCAGCTTTCGCTCGCGGATGCGCTGGCGACGGTGCCGCTGTTGTCGAGGCTCAGCAGTACACAGCGCGCGCGGCTCGCGAAGCTGGCCACGACACGCAAGTACCAGGCCGGTTCGGTCATCGTTCGCCAGGGTGACACGAGTATGTCGTTCTACGTGCTCCTCAGCGGTCGCGTCCGCGTCGAGCAGGAGTTAGTCGACAATCAACGGCTTGCGCTGCGCGAATTCGGGGCTGGTGGTTACTTTGGCGAGATGGGTCTCATCGACGACATGCCGCGTTCGGCCACGGTGGTGGCGGTGGAGCCGACCGAATGCGCGCTGCTGGCCAAGTGGGACTTTGGCAATGAGCTGCGCGACGATCCCGACATTGCGATTGCGCTGTTGCCGATCTTGTGCCAGCGCATTCGCGACCTGGAAGGCCGCCGGGCAGCCGATCAGCCGGCCTGGCCGGCCGGGCTGGTCAGTAGTTAGCTGTTAGCTGTTAGCAGTCAGCCGTCAGCAGTCAGCCGTCAGCAGTCCTCCGGCAGCAGTCCGCCGGCAGCCGGCAGCCGTCAGCAGTCCGCCGGCAGCCGGCAGCAGTCAGCAGTCCGCCGGCAGCCGGCAGCCGGCAGCCGTCAGCCGTCAGCAGTCAGCCGTCAGCCGTCAGCCGTCAGCCGTCAGCAGTCAGCCGTCAGCAGTCAGCCGGCAGCCGGCAGCCGGCAGCCGTCAGCAGTCCGCCGGCAGCCGGCAGCCGGCAGCCGGCAGCCGTCAGCCGTCAGCAGTCAGCCGTCAGCCGTCAGCCGTCAGCCGTCAGCAGTCAGCCGTCAGCAGTCAGCCGTCAGCAGTCAGCCGTCAGCAGTCAGCCGGCAGCCGGCAG
>DASXRR010000282.1:0-26269 GCA_036506475.1 Chloroflexota bacterium | reverse complement strand
GATGCACGGCTGGCGGCCGACGGTCTTGACGGTCGATCCCACCTGGGCGACGAACCGCGACGATGGTCTGCTGGCAGAGGTGCCGGGCAGTCTCGGCGTTGTCCGCACGCGGTCCTGCGAGCCACGGCCCGCGGCTCGCATGGCAGGCGGAGACTCCGCCACGCTGACACCGCCTCAGCCGTCGCCGTTGCGCCGCCAGCTCGGCCACCTCAAACGCTTCCCCGATGCCCATCTGGGTTGGCTGCCATTCGCCGTTGCCGCGGGACTGCGCCAGCAGTTTGACGTCATCTACTCCAGCAGCGGGCCCTTCACCAGCCACGTGGTGGGCTGGACGATCCAGCGCGTGACCGGACGGCCATGGGTCGCCGAACTGCGTGACGGCTGGTATCAGTGGAACCGCGCCATCTTCCCCGATTATCCGGCCTGGCGTGGCGCGCTCGAGCGGCGGCTCGAATCGACGGTCATCCGCTCCGCGAGCCGGGTGGTGCTGGTCACCGAGCGCATGGCCGAAGCGTTCCGACGCCAGTACGCCGACCTCCCGTCCGGCCATTTCGGCGTGGTCTCCAATGGCTTCGACCCCGCGCAGTTCACGACCGGGCCAGCCGAGCGCGGCGACCACTCATTCGAAGTTGTGCACGCGGGCGCCCTGTACTACGGCCGCAGCCTGACCAGCTTCCTGCGCGCCGCCGCCCGCCTCGTCGATACTGATGCCGACTTTGCCGCCGCCTTCAAGCTCACGCTGCTCGGCACACTCGACGCCGCCGCTCACGCCGAGCTGCGCCACTCCGCCCGTGGCGAACGGGTTCGCCTTGGGGGCCAGGTCGACCATGCGGCGACCCTGCGGGCAATGCGCGCCGCCAACCTGCTGCTGCTGATCGCCAACACGACCCCCGGCGCCGAGGCGACCGTGCCGGGCAAGGTGTTCGAGTATCTCGCGGCCGGCCGGCCGGTCCTGGCCATCGCACCATCGCGAGAATCATCGACGGCCGACGTGCTGGCCCAGACCGGCGCCGGTTGGCTCGCCGAAGCGAACGACGTCGACCAGATTGCATGCACGCTGCGCGAGGCCTTCGCTGCCCACCGCGCCGGCCGGCCCTACCGTCCCAACCCGCAAGCCATCGCACGCTACGACCGGCGCGTGCTGACCGGCCAGCTCGCCGCCATCTTCGACGATGTCCGTGCTGCGCATCGGCTTTGACGGACGCGACCTGCTGCGCAAGCGGACAGGTGTCGTCAACAACGCCGTCCACCTCGCGCGGCTGCTGGCCGAGCGAGCCGACGGCGAGCTCATCGTCTACGCCGATACGTTCGTCGACCCCGCGGTTCGCCCGCCCGACGAGGTGCCACTCAAGCGGCTGAGCGCCCCGCCGATCGCGTGGAAGCACCTTGCGCTGCCCATGGCGCTCCTGCGCGATCGCATCGACCTGTTTCACTCGCCGACGAGCACGCTGCCGCTGGTGGCGCCGTGCCGTCAGGTCGTGACCATGCACGACCTGTTCGCCGCTATTGAGCCGGCCTGGTTTCCGTCGCCGCGCATGGCGGTCCAGGTACGCGCTGCCCAGCGCCGCGCTGCCCACACCGCGACAGCGGTCATCGCCGTCTCCGAGTGCACCCGCCACGATGTGGTCGAGCGCTACGGCGTGTCCGAAACGAAGGTCCACGTGGTCCACAACGGCATCGACCACGCGCGCTTCACGCTGGCGGAGGTCGATGCCGAAGCCGTCGCCCGGCGTTACGGAGTTCGCCATCCGTTCATCCTGTGCGTGGGGTCGCTCATGCCCTGGCGCAACGCGCCACGACTGCTCGAGGCGGCGTCCCAGCTGGATATGGGCCTGCTGTTCGTTGGGCGCGACATCTGGGGCACCGATCCCACGGCGCGACTTGCCGCCGAGCGCGGCTGGGGCTGGGCTCGCTTCACCGGCTACGTCGACGATGCGGCGCTGCCCGAGCTGTACCGCGCCGCCCGCGTGTTCGCCTACCCGTCGCTGTATGAGGGCTTCGGCATTCCACCGCTCGAGGCCATGGCGTGTGGCACGCCGGTCGTCGCGTCGACGGCCGGCGCTTTGCCCGAGGTGCTGGGCGATGCCGCGCTGCTGGTCGATCCGTTGAATACGAACGCGCTGGTCGAGGCGCTCGAGGCGGCGGCGCAGGACGCTGGTGAGCTGCGCCGGCGCGGCCTCGAGCAGGCGGCCCGATTCGACTGGCGGATCACGGCCGAGCAGACCTGGCAGGTGTACCAGGCCAGTGCGCGAGCCCGATGAGGGCACTGTTCTACCTGCTCGATGGCGATTCCAACGCCAGCAGCTACCACCGTGCGCTGCAGTTCTTCCCGCTGCTGCGGCAGCACGGCATCGAGGCCACCGCCAGTCGGCCGGTGCCCAATACGGCCTATGACCGGCTGGTCGAAGGACGGGCGGCGGGCCTGCCCGGCAAGTCCGCCTTCTACAGCCTGTTCCTCGTCTGCCGCTCGCTCGACGTGCTGCGTGCCGACCGCTTCGACGTCGTCGTCATTCAGCGCGACCTGTTCCCGTTTGGCCCGCCGATACTCGAGCGAGCGCTGCGCCGGCGCAACCCACACGTTGTCTACGACACCGACGACGCGGCCTATCTCCGTCCGTCGTTCACGCCTGCGACACCCTTCCAGAAATTGCGCCGGTTCGACAAAGTCGCCGAGGTCGTGCGCCACGCGCGCTGGGTCAGCGTGGCGACTGAACCGATCGCGGCCTGGGCGCGTGCGTTCAACCCGCGGGTGTGCGTCGTGCCGATGGCGGTCGACCTGCGCGCGTACGACAGCGTTCCCCGCACACGGCATGGTTCTGGTGGACCGATTGTCCTCGGTTGGGCGGGCACTGCCGGCGGCATCCGCTACCTGAACGCCCTGGCGCCCGTCCTGCAGCGCCTGGCCCGCGAGCACTCGATCCTGGTGCGCGTCATCTCGGGCGGCTACGCGCAGGTCAACCTGCCTGACGTGGCCGTCGACCCACGGCCATGGCGCGCCGAGGACCACCTGGCCCAACTGGCCAGCTTCGACATCGGCCTGGTGCCGCTGGACGACTCGCCGTTCGAACAAGCCAAGTTTCCCTTCAAGCTGTTGCAGTACCTGGCGCTCGGCATCCCAGCTGTGAGCGCGCGCGTCGGCACGGCCGCGCACGTCATCCAGCACGACCACAACGGTCTCCTCGCGGCCACGCCTGACGACTGGCACGCCGCACTCGCCCGGCTGATTGCCGAGGCCGAGCTACGCCAGCGTCTGGGCTCTGCCGGGCACGACACCGTCGCCCAGCACTACACGGTCGATCGCGTGCTGCCGCTGCTCGTCGATGGCCTGGCGTCGGCTGCCAGGTAACTGGCCGAGGTGCGCTCGGCGAGGTCGGCCGCGATCGCGTCGATCGCGCTCCGCCGAGCGCGATGAAAGGTGCCCTCGCTGAGCAGGTAGCGCTGCATGACCTGCTTGTTCGGTCGGCCGTCGGCGTAGGCCTCCTTGAGCACGAGGTAATGCAGCCAGCCGCCGATCGCGCTGCCGCCGGGCGTCGGTCGCGCACCCGCGGGCCGCAAGCGCTCGATCGCCTGGTCGAGCTCGTTGCGCAAACGCGCTGCCCGCTCCAAGGGTGTGCCCGCCGCCCACGGCGCCTCCAATTGGCCGAGCAGTGGGTGTTGGCTCAAGGCGGGTAGATCGTTGAGGTGACGCAGCGCGCCCTCGACCAGCACGCGTACGTCAGTAGGGCGGGAGTGTGCGTCGGCCGGCATGTCCGAGGCGTGCTCGCGCATGATCTGATCGACCGTCTCGCGTACATCGGCGAGCGCGCTGAGCGCGTCCGGCTGGCGCACCACGCGATTGGCGAGCTCGCGCAGCTGGCCCCGCAGCGTTCTGACCAGCGGCACATACAGCACACGGTCGAGCAGATGGCCGCGCGTGTCCACGACCACATGCGTGGCCATGACCAGCAGCAGCAGTGGCAGGGCGCGTTCGATCCACGCGTAGTCGGGCGCCAGGACGATCACGAGCGTGCCATACACGCCGATGACCGCCAGCATCGTCGCCGCGAATGCGAGAAAGTCGCTCAGCACCTGTTCGCCGGCGAGCAAAGCGCCGTAGCGCGCCAGGTTCCAGCCCATGATGGCCATGCCGGCGATAAGCAGCACGTGGCCGGGCAACCCCGGCATCAAGTACACGCCGCTGCCCACGACAAGCCAGGTGCCGCCGAGCAGGAAGATCACCGCCGACACCACGAGCCAGGCGAACCGCGCGCGCAGCGGCGTACCGGACGGACTTGCTCGCCACTGGAGGAGCAGGTTGATGAGCGCCCAGACCAGGCACACCAGCACAAAAAGCTGAAACGGCAGGAGCATTGGCCCGGCCGGCACGTGGCGCGCCGCGCCCGCGCCGAAAGGCGCATTCCAGTCAGCCACGAGCAGCGTGGTTAGTCCGAGAACGCCGAACCCCGCGCCGCCGGCCAGGCCGATCGCGCTGAGCGTCGCGACGAGCCACAAGGGCCGACCGCCAAGGGCCGGCAGCTCCTCATCGCGCGCCAGCGCAAACGTGAGCACCAGCCATACGGGCACCGCCAGACTGGGCGCCCACCACGTGCGGCGCAGCCAGCCGGCCCAGCTCGAATCGTTCGGCGCGAGCGCCGCCAGCGACTCACCCAGCAGGTACACGGCGAGCAAGATCATGGCCGCCGTAGCCAGCACCGTGACCCGTCGCGCCGCCCCGCGCGAAACCACATACAGCCCCAGCGCCCAGACCAGCAGCGCTCCCATCGCCAGCACGATGCCGCTCGCCAGCTCCATCTCTAGTGGGCCGAATCTTACTTTTGGAAAGGCAACGAACGCCTTTCCAAAAAGAAGAACCAGAGTGCGGCTAGAGGGCTAACAGGGCAGGTGACGATACTCCGGGGACCCAGACATTCACTACATTGGGCGACTCGCGCGGATGCAGGCCCGAATGCGTGTCGATGACCAGGCGGGCGCTGCGCACGATGCGGTCGTAGTCGATGCTCGTGTGCGGCGTGAGCAGCACGACGGCATCGGCACTCGCGATGGTCCGCGGATCGAGGTCGACCGACTTGAACAGCTCACCATTGACCGAGACCATCGGCATGACCGGATCGTGATAGCTCACCAAGGCGCCGCGCCCAACCAGCTCTTCGAATACCCGTAAGGCAGCTGACTCACGAAGATCTGCAATGTCGGGCTTATACGTGATGCCGATAAGTAGCACGCGTACGCCCAGCGGTGACTTGCCCAGAGCGTCGGCAACCTTGTCGACGATGAGCGTTGGCATGGCGTTGTTGATGCGGTACGCGGCGGGAATGAGCTCACTCTGCAGTCCGGCTGCCCGAGCCGCGGCATCCAGGTACTGGGGAACGACCGGGATGCAGTGACCGCCCACACCCGGACTCGGGTAATGCGGCATGAACGCGAACGGCTTTGTTTTGGCCGCCTCGATCACTTCCCACACGTTCACGCCTAACCGGTCGCACAGCAGCGCCATCTCGTTGATGAAGCTGATGTTGATGAAGCGGAAGGTGTTCTCGACTAGCTTGGCCAGCTCGGCGATGTCCGGCGAGCTGACCGGCACGACTTCGTCGATGCACGTCTCGTACAGCGCACACGCCAGACGCGTCGATTCGGGACTGATACCGCCAACCAGCTTGGGCGTGTTCTTGACTGTGAAGCGCTGATTGCCCGGATCGATGCGCTCGGGGGCGAAGACGACGAAGAAATCCTCGCCGGCGCGCAGGCCACTGCCGTGTTCGAGTAGTGGCGCCAGCAGCTTGCTGGTCGTGCCCGGACCACACGTGCTCTGCAGCACGACCAGCATCTCGGAATGGACGTGCTCGGCGATCGTCGATGCCGCGGCGTGGACGAAGCCTAGATCAGGCCCACCGCTTGGCGTTAGCGGCGTGGGGACGCAAATGATGGCCACGTCGGCGGTATCGAGAACGTGCGCATCCGTGGTCGCCTCGAATCGACCAGTGCTGACCAGCGGCTCGACCTCGGCGTCGGCGACGTTGGATACGGGACTCTGGCCACGCGCAATCGTTCTGACTTTGTGCTCGTCGACGTCGTAGCCGACCACGCCAAAACCCGCGTTGGCGATCTCGATGGCCATCGGCAGCCCGGCATAGCCGAGACCAACAATCGCAACGCGCGCCGTACGCGCCCGAAGCTTCCGCTCCAGGGGCACGTCGTTCACCGACGGGCGCCCTTCTGCGTTCTGATGCCGTGGCGCGTGTACAACCGTGGGCGATTCTTCCAAGGCGTCTCGCACATCGTCAAGACGAACCACTCGCGGCGCTGTTACGCGAGTCGAGCGAGCACCACCCGGCCGTGGCACACACAGAACGCGGTTCGTTCTTCACTTGACATGTCGAAGCCAGGCTCATTTGACCCGTGCGACTTGACAGCCTAGCATCGAACGCAAGAGCGACGCCGAAGTGCCGTTTCTGATCGCCCAAGACCAGGTCCTGTTCCTCACCTGTTTTGGTCTCGCACTTGGCATCTCTGTCGTATTGACGCCGCTTGTTGCGCGCTGGGCTCGCGCATCAGGCATCGTCGCCAAACCCCGACAGGATCGCTGGCATCAGAAGCCAACTCCGCTTTTGGGCGGGGTTG
This sequence comes from Chloroflexota bacterium, assembly GCA_036506475.1. Classification (GTDB taxonomy): domain Bacteria; phylum Chloroflexota; class UBA6077; order UBA6077; family CF-72; genus CF-72. The sequence goes on along the minus strand of DASXRR010000282.1, from coordinate 19,651 downwards.
CTATCTATGTTGCGAGCACCATCGCTATCGTCGTGTTCGTGCGCGGCGATACACGCTTGCTCGGACTTTTGGCCGGCGGCGCGCTGCTGTTTGTCACCGGCCTGATCGACGATCTGCGCCACCTGCGACCACATGCCAAGCTCATCGTGCAGATCGTCGCGGCCTGCTTGCTGATCTGGTCGGGCGTCCAGGTAGGCACGCCAGACCTGGCGCCCATCGCGATTCCGCTGACGATTCTGTGGGTCGTCGGCATCACCAACGCGTTCAACTTGCTCGACAACATGGACGGCCTGTCGGCCGGCACCGCGTCGATTGCCGCGGCGTTTCTGTTTGGCTTCAGCGTTTCGAACGGCAACGTCGCGATCGCCCTGTTGGCGCTGGCCGTCGCAGGCGGCGCGATCGGCTTCCTGATCTACAACTTCAATCCCGCGCGCATCTTTATGGGCGATTCCGGAAGCATGTTCCTGGGCTTCACGCTCAGTGGCATCTCGCTGATTGGCACGCGCGAGATGGCATCGGACATCTTTTTCGTGCTGCTCGTGCCAGTGGCGATGATGGGCCTACCCATCTTCGACACCACGCTGGTCACCGTGGTGCGCACGCTCGAGGGCCGCCCCCTGTCGCAGGGTGGGCGCGACCACTTGAGCCATCGCCTGGTGGCGGTCGGGCTGAGCGAGCGGCAAGCCGTGCTGGTGCTGTACGCGCTCGCGGTGAGCTTCGGCAGCTTGGGCTTGATCGCGCGCGCCGTGGGTGTATGGATCAGCCTGGCGGCGGCCGGGGCGCTGCTGGCCTGCGCGGTGGTCTTCGGCGCCTACCTGGCACAAGTTCGTCTCATTGGTCCGGTCCAGTTCGCCGAGCGCTCGGCGTCGCTCACCGGGCGCCCGGTCATCAACGGCATGATCATGTTCAAACGCGAGCTGGGCGAGGCCGCGCTGGACTTCGTGCTCGTGAGCGTGGCGTACCTGTGCGCGTTTCTACTGCACTACGGCTTGCCGAACCCGGCCGCGCCGGGGCCCGACCCGTTCGCTACCTTGCCTGTACTGCTGTCCGCGTCACTGCCATTCGTGCTCGCGGTCAAGATGTCGATGCTGCTGCTGTTTCAGGCCTATCGGGGCATGTGGCGCTATATCGGCGTGAGCGACCTGCTCACGCTCGGGCGGGTGTCGGTGCTGAGCAGCTTGCTGCTGCTGATCGGCCTGCCACTCCTGGTGCGTGGCGGCGTGATCATTCCGCGCTCCGTGCTCATCATCGACTTCCTGCTGTTCACGTTCCTGTTGATCGGCTCGCGCGTGTCGTTCGCCGCGCTCAACGACACCTTCATCCGCCTGCAGAGCAAGTGGATGCCGCGCGTGCTCATCGTCGGCGCCGGTGATCTGGGCGAGCTGGTGCTGCGCTCGCTGATTCGTTCGCGGCCAGCCACGTATCGGCCGGTCGGCTTCCTCGATCCGGACGCGGCAAATCGCAATCGCACGATGCACGGCGTGCGCGTTCTCGGTACGACGGACGACGTGGCACGTGTCACGGCCGAGCTCGACGTCGACCTGGTCGTGCTCGCGCTCGCGCCGGTGCACTCGAGCTTGACCGAACAGGTCCGCGAAAAATGCGACATCCTGGGCGTGCCCGCCTACGCGGCTACTACCTTCGTCGAGATGCACTTCGCCGGCGCGCCTATCCTCGATTCGGCCGCGCCGCCCAGGCTGCGCGATCCCGACATCGCGCCGAATCGCTGATGGCCATCCCGGCCAATCGAACGCTATGGCCGGCCGCGGCCACGGCGACGGACTCGGGCACCCTGAGGCTGCCGGCGAGGCCCGAGCATGCAGCGAGCGAAGCGCGTGCGGCGAGTGCCGAACCGAGCGTGCGACGCTTCACCCGCGGTTACCTGTGGATCGTCCTCGGTCTGGCGTTGCTGGCTGTGCTGAGCCGCGTCTATACGACCAATAGTTTGGCCGGCGAGCCCACCTCCGACGAATACCTGTATGCGGTGCATGCACGCGATCTGGCGCGTGCCTGGAGCAGCGGCCAGGCGGTGGAGCTCGCAAATCTCGGCGTCGAAGGCCGCTCCGTCGCCGTCGAGTCGGCCGGGCTGGCGCTGATCCTGCCCTGGGATCCGCTGACCATCGGACGGACGGTGCAGGCGCTCCTGAATGCGCTGTGCATCCCGATGACCTTCGTCCTCGCGCGCCAGATTGGCCTGCCGCGCTCCGCGTCGGTCGCGAGCGCGCTGTTGCTTATGGCCGTTCCGCAGTTCCAGGAGCTCGCGTGGCGCTTCTGGACCGATAGCCAGGCGACACTGCTCGTTCTCGTCTACCTCACGGCGCTGGTGTCCTTCGTACGCCGGCCGCGACTGCTCAGCGCCCTGCTCGTATTCGTCGGTCTGGCCGGCCTGGTGCTGACCAAAGAGAGCGCGGCGGTCACGTTCTCGCCCTTCCTGGGCCTGGCTGTGATCCCGCTCAGCCGTCGGCTCACGCATTCCGGTCGCACCTATGTGCTGCTCGCGGGTGGTTTGTTGCTGGCTCTGGTTGCTGGCCTCGTCGTGCTGTTGCTCGTGGCGCCACGCGTGCTGGCCAGTAATCCACTGCTACAGAAGACCTTCGGCGCGGGGCCGCTGATCCTGAGCAGTGTGCGCGAGGCAATCCCGCGCGCACCGGCGTATTCAACGCAGCTGACGCAGGCGATCAGTCCGCGCGACCTTGGCTCGGGTTTCCTGTGGGCAACGCTCGTGGGTTTCAGCTGGGTGGTCTTGCACAGCGCAATCGGTTTGACCACCGCCCGGCCGCGACTCAATCCGTGGCTGCTGGGCTGGATCGTCGCGGCGCTGGTGTGGATCGTCGGCATTTCGGTTCCGGCGCGCGATATCGCACTGCTCGCGCAGTCGGATATCTGGATCCTGGTCGCCGCGGGCGGCTTGCTGGTCCTGATCGGCTCGGTCGAGCTGCACCTGCGTAACGGCCGCCGCGGCGGTTGGGGCCTGGCGCTGCTCGGCGTCGTCGTTATGGCGGTGCTTGCCGAGCGCCTGATCATCGTCGCTACGCCGACGGTTAGTCGGGCGGGATTCGATTTCCGGCTGTTCATGCCGATCGTGCCGCTCTACGCGGTGCTGGCCGGCGGCGGGCTGTGGGCGGCAGCGGGTGCGCCCGCGCTGCTGCTGCCGTTGCGCTCAGGGCGAGCCGTCTTCGCGATGCTGGCCAGCGCGCTGGTGATCGTGTTCTGGTCGCCGCTGCTGCATGAGCGCTTATCGACCCAGCCACAGCTCGGGCGAGTTGCCGATCGCGGCGCCGATCCCGCGACGCCGCAGGGACTGCGCGTCGAGACGCTCGTCGAGGCCGAGAGCTGGCTGAAGGCCAACATCCTGCCAACCGACACCGTGATCGTCGGGCCGGGTATCTTGCGCCACATCGCCTGGTATGCCGACCTGGGCGTGGACGGTATGGACAATCTGATCGACTCGAACTCCCAGACCCGCACCGAAGAGCAGAAGCGGCAGTGGATGCTCGATCGGCTTGGCGAGCGCGGCGCGGCGTACGTGATCGACTTCAACGTGAACTGGATGGATCCGGGCGGCGACAATGCGCGCCAGTGGCGCCAGACCTTCGAGACCCTGTCGACCAGGCCGAATCTCGAAGCGGCGTACGTGAAGCGCGATCGCTTCGGCAACCCGGTGTTCTTTGTGCTTCGCAATCACGGCTTCGCACTCGCGCCCACGCGCTGAGGACAGCGTGAGCCGCGCAACGCACCCGTTCGCGGGCCGTCTGAAGGCCATTGGCGCATCCGGCTTCGAGTTCCTCGCGCTGCGCGCGCGCACCGGCCGTCCAGAGGAGGCTCGAGGTCGGTGGCGCCACGGAGCCGGTCCGGCGCGCGGTCAGCTTCCTCGCGCGACCCTCACGTCGCGCTGGCCGCTGGTAGCCGTGCTGGCGCTACCGAGCCTGTTACTGCTAGCCGGGGCCGCCGCCGGCTGGCTGGGCACGCTCGACACGCGGGTCGCCGCCGAGCGCCTGATTGGCATCGGATGTGCTGGCGTGTTGGCTGCCCTGGCTGGCCTGGCCGTGCAGCGCACCGCGCCGAGGTGGCCGCTCAGCGCCGTGGCTGGCCTGGCGCTGCTGGGCGGCCTGTGGATCATTGCCGCGACAGGCCAGGATGTGTTCCGCGGGGCCGTCGGCGCCGTCCTTACGGCCATCTTCAGGCCAATCTTTGGAGTGGTGCGGGTGACCGACTCGGTCGACGTGGCCAACACGCGCTTCATCGTCGGCTACAACGGCCTGGCCGACCTGTGTCTGATCGCCATCTTCGGCGCGGGTGCGGTGTTAGTGGAACGGTCCTGTCGGTCGCTGCGCGTGGTGTTGGGCGGGATCGCGCTGGTCGCATTGCTCTTGCTGGTGGGCACAGGCTCGCGCGGCGGACTCATTGGCCTGGCCGCCGGCCTATGCGCCATTGGCTTGTTTGCCTGGCCACGGCGCTACGCGCTGTTGTTACTGCTGATCGCGCCGCTGGCTGCAGCTGCGCTCGCGCTGGGCGTGCTCGACAAAGGCCTCGAGTTCACCTCGACCACGGGTCGGGTGGCCTATTGGTCGGACCTGGCGCGGCTGCTGGTCGAGTACCCGCTGACCGGCGTCGGCCTGGGCGTTGGCACCGCCAATCAGGTCGCGCTGGCCTACGAGATCAACCCCGACCCAGAGCGCATCTTCTACGCCCACAACACATTCGTGCAGGCGTACCTCGAACAGGGTCCGCTGGGCATGCTGGGCATGCTCGTTGTGCCGCTGCTGGCTGTAGGCGCGGGTCTCGTCGCCCGACGCGGCGTCCGGACCGACCGGCGCGCGTATCTGATTGCCGGCCTGGGAGTGGTTGGTGGATTGGAGGCTCACGGCCTGACCGATCAGGGTGTCACCACCAACGTCGGCACGGCGCTGGTGCTGCTTGGCCTGGCAGCCTGCCTGGCGTCACTCACACCGCCGCGACAAGCCGCTCTGGCACGCTGGACTCGGGGCGCTGTCTACACCCTCGGCGCGCTGGCCGTCGCAACTGCCGTGGCACTCGCGGCGTTGCCTGCCGGCCGGGCGCTGGTCTACTTGAACGTCGGTGGCCTGCAAGCCAATCGGGCGCTGGCGCTGCCGGCTCAGGCGCCCGAGCGTGCCACGGCCTTGGCCGACGCCGAAGGGACGCTGACGCGGGCGCTCGGTCTTGCGCCGCGGAACGCGGCCGTGCTGCGCGAGCTGTCGAAGGTGCGCGCGGCACGCTACGACGATTTCGGCGCGCTCGAAGCGCTGCGCCGTGCGGTCGAGCTGCCGAACCTGGATGCGTTCGACTCGCTGCAGATCGCCCATCTGTACCGCGATGACGGTTTCGCCGAAGACGCCTACGCCTGGGCGGCGCGGGCATACGCGGCGTGGGGTCGACCGCCGGAAGACGCGGTGATGCGCGTCTACGCCGAAAACACCTTGCGCGACGATGAGGGCGGGCATCGCGCACGGACCCTGGCCGAACAGGCCGAGGCCGCCATGCGCGCACGCTCCTTCGGCCTGGCGGCCGATCTGTTCAGTCAGGCGCTGAGCTTTGCACCCGACAATGCCTACCTGCACGACCGGCTGGGGGCCGCCCAACGGGCCGTAGTGCGCTACGGACCAGGTTGAAACCTATACTGGCCCAGGCTGTACGTGAGTGACCGAGCATCGGCCCCGATTCGGATCTTGCGGGTCATCACGCGTCTGAACATCGGCGGCCCGGCGATCCACGCCATTCTGCTAACGCGTGACTTGAATGACGGGGTCAGCTTCAGCTCGACCCTGGTGACCGGCACGCCGGGCGAGCGCGAAGGCGACATGGCCGACCTGGCGCTTCGCAACGGTGTGACGCCGATCACGATGGCCGCTTTGGGCCGCGAGATCAGCCCGCTCGACGACCTGGCGGCGCTCGCACGCATGGTCAAGCTCGTCAGACGCATCAAGCCCGATGTAGTGCATACGCACATGGCCAAAGCGGGCACCGTCGGCCGCCTCGCCGCCCAGATATGCGGCGTACCGCTCATCGTGCATACCTACCACGGACACGTCTTTCACGGGTACTTCGGGCGGCGCAAGACCCAGCTGTTCTTGACCATCGAGCGCGCCCTGGCGCTGCGCACGCACCGCATCGTGACTGTGGGCGAGAGCCAGCGTGATGAGATCGCCAGTTACGGCATTGCGTCGGCCACCAAGCTGGAGCCGATCCGCCTTGGGCTCGAGCTGTGGCCATTTCTGGACGCCGAGGCACATCGCGGCGAGCTGCGTCGCGAGCTAGGCATCGACGAAGACACCCCGCTGATCGGCATCGTGGCCCGCCTGGCACCCATCAAAGCCCATGAAGACTTCTTTGCAGCGGCGGCCGAGGTCCTGAAGGCGAAGCCCAAGACGTGCTTCCTGGTAATCGGCGATGGCGAACGGCGCGCGCCACTGGAGCAGCTCGTCTTCAACCTTGGTCTGCAAGATCGCGTGCGGTTCCTCGGCTGGCGCCGTGACATGCCGCGTATCTACGTCGACCTGGACGTCGTGGTCCTCACCTCACGCAACGAGGGCTCGCCCGTTTCGCTCATCGAGGCGCTAGCCGCGGCGCGGCCGGTCGTCTCGACCGCGGTGGGTGGCGTGCCCGAGGTTGTGCTCGACGGCGAGACCGGCCTGACGGTGCCGGTGTCTGACCCGCGGGCGATGGCTGACGGCATCGTGCGGTTGCTGCGCGACCGAGGCGAAGCGGAGCGGCTCGCCCAGGCGGGACGCCGCCATGTTTTCCCACGCTACGATGCCAACCGATTGGTCGACGATATGCGCTCGCTCTACCTGCGCGAGCTCGCCCAACGCGGACGGCCCTTGTCGAGCCTCGGAACGGTGGCCCCTTGACGCGCGTCCTGGTCACCGGTGGGGCCGGGTTCATCGGCTCGCACCTCGTCGAACGCCTGATCGCACGGGGCGATTCGGTCGCCGTGCTGGACGATCTGTCGACCGGGCGGCGCGAGAACCTGAACAGCATCATGAACAGTCCCATGTTTCGGCTCGTCGAGGGCTCCGTGCTCGACGACTCGCTCGTCGACGGCCTCGTCAGCCAGGCCGACGTCGTCTATCACCTGGCCGCGGCCGTCGGCGTCGCGCACGTGTTGCGCCATCCACTGGCCTCGCTCGAGACGAACATTCGCGGCACCGAGAACGTGCTGCGCGCGTGCGACCGGCTACAGCGCCGGGTGCTGATCGCGTCGACCTCCGAGGTGTACGGCAAGAACGACAAGGACGCACTCGGCGAGGATGACGATCGCACCCTCGGCTCGGCGCGCTTGTCGCGCTGGTTCTACGCCGCGGCCAAGTCCATCGACGAGGCGTTTGCGCTTGCGTACTTCGCCGATCGCGGCCTGCCGGTGATTGTGGTCCGCCTGTTCAATACCGTCGGCCCACGACAGCGCGGCCGCTACGGAATGGTCGTGCCCCGCTTCGTGCGTTGGGCGCTCGAGGGCGAGGCGTTGCGCGTCTATGGCGACGGCCGCCAGACCCGCTGCTTCACCAACGTCAACGATGTGGTGCGCGCGCTCGTGCTGCTCATGGATACGCCTGCCGCGGCTGGCGAGATCTTCAACATCGGCCAGCCAGTGGAGATCCGCATCGTGGACCTGGCAGAGCGCGTCATCGAGCTCGCCGAGAGCCGGTCCGAGATCAAGCTCGTGCCGTACGACGATGTTGAGGCCTACGGTGAGCGAGCAGCCGGCTACGAGGACATGCGTCGCCGTGTCCCAGACATCTCCAAGCTCGAGACGTTCACCGGCTTTCGACCGTCTATCGGACTCGATCAGACTCTGCGCGAGGTGATCGACTATTTCCTGTCCGAGGGTGCGACCGCAACCCCAGCCGGCTCGGGTCGTTAGCCAGGTATGTGTGGCATCTGCGGCGTGGTTTCGCCGCGCGAGCCCGTCGAGCGCGACCACTTAGGCGCCATGACCGGCACCATGACCCACCGCGGTCCGGATGCCGATGGCTTCTTCGTCACCGACGAACGGGACGTCGGGCTCGGTTTTCGACGCCTGAGCATCGTCGACCTGAACACCGGCGATCAGCCGATGAGCAGCGAGGACAACTCGATCTGGATGGTGTTCAACGGCGAGATCTACAACCACGCCGATCTCCGCCCAGGGCTCGAACAGCGCGGCCACCGCTTCCGATCGCGCTGCGACGCCGAAGTCATCGTCCACCTGTACGAGGAGTACGGCCCCGACTGCGTGCACCACCTGCGTGGCATGTTCGCTTTTGCCATCTGGGACAGTCGCGGGCGGCGGCTGATGCTGGCGCGCGATCGGATCGGCGTCAAGCCGCTGTATTACGCGGCGCCTCACGGCCGCTTTCTCTTCGCTTCTGAAATCAAAGCGCTGCTTGCCCACCCCAGCGTCGAAACACGCCTGAACGAAGACGCGCTCTCGCTGTACCTGACGTTCGCCGCGACACCAGCGCCCGAAACGTTGTTCGAGGGTATCTTCAAGCTTGCGCCTGGCCATCGCCTGCTCTTCGATGTGGACTCCGGGCGGCGGACGTTAGAGCGCTACTGGCAGCCACTGCCCGATCCCGACGAGCTCGGCCGAACACGCGCCTCTGAGGAGTACGTCGAACGACTCGAGGCGTTGGTGCGCGAGTCGATCGGCCTGCGCATGATGAGCGATGTCCCATACGGCGCGTTTCTGTCAGGTGGGGTCGACTCGAGCCTGAACGTGGCCTTGATGGTCGAGCTTGCCGATCGTCCCGTCAGCACGTTTTCGGTGGCCATCGAGGGCGACGCGGCGTCTGACGAATTGGGCTTCGCACGAGCCGTGGCCGAGCGCTACGGGACACGCCATCACGAGGTCGTCATCAGCGATCAGGATTTCGTCGACTATATGCCACGGCTGGTGTGGCACCAGGACGAGCCACTGGCCGACCCCGTCTGCGTTCCCCTGCACGCGATTGCGGAGGAGGCTCGGCGCAGCGGAACGAAGGTGGTCCAGGTCGGCGAAGGCGCCGACGAGCTCTTCGCTGGCTACACCAGCTACGCTTTCTTCGCCGACTTCTATCGGCGCGTTTGGCGCCCGTACCAGGTCCTGCCGGGACCCGTGCGGCGACTTGTGGCTGGCTCAGCAAGCCAGTTCCTACGCCAGGATCGAGCTGACGTGCTCGACCGCGCCGGACGCGATGGCGAGCTGTACTGGGGCGGCGCGATCGCCTTTTACGATGCGCACAAGCGTGCGCTGGTGGGCGACGACGACGGCGGCGCGCGCATGGTGCGCCACCTGTACGCGGATGTGGATCGAGCGTTTCCGCGCGCGGGCCAGCTGGACCGGATGATCGGCATCGAGCTGCGCCAGCGTCTGCCCGAGCTGTTGTTGATGCGCGTCGACAAGGTCACCATGGGCTCGTCGATCGAGGCGCGCGTGCCCTACCTCGACCACAAACTAGTCGAATTCGCGCTGGCTATTCCGGGCGATGTGAAGTACCGCAACGGCGTCACCAAGTGGGTGCTCAAGCGCGTCGCCGAACGGGTCGGCCTCGACCGCGAGCTGATCTACAGACCGAAGCGTGGCTTTTGCGGCTCGGCGTCGAACATGCTCAGCCCGCGCCTGGTCGACCACGCCGAAACGGCAATTCTGGCTTCACCGCTAGCGCACGAGCGCTTCAACCTGGCCTACGTGCGACGCATGCTGACCGAGCAGCGCGCTGGCCGCGCCGATCACCTGTTCCGTTTGTGGAACCTGTGGAACCTGGTCGCGTGGCACGCCTGCTGGTTCGAAGGCGCTAGCCCATCAGTGCGGTTTGAAGGCCAGGCACAGAAAGTTCTCAGTCCAGATTGACTGCGCCTTACCGGTTTCCACTTTTCTGACGGCATTCGCCAGCAGCTTCAGAACCTGCCACAGCACAACGTTCAGCCGCCCCCGCAGGCGGATCGGAATAGGCCCTGTCTCAAAAAACCTCAGGTCCGTGAAGCCACAGGGCCTGAGCACTTGCGCCAGCGACTCCGGCGTGAGGATGGTCTGGTGGGTCAGATCGCTATAGATCACCTGGCGGGGAAAGAGCCCGGCGCCATTGGCGGTCTGGATCAGCAGCCGTCCGCCCGGTGCCAGGGCTTCGAACAACAGCGGCGTCAGCCTGACCAGCTCGTCACGCGTGAGATGCTCCAGGACGTCGACGGCGATGATTGCCCCCAGGACATGCGGCTGACGCAGCTCGTCGAAGATGTCGGCAACATGCGCATTGACGCCGCGGCTCTGGGCCAGGGCGACCTGTTCGGCCGAGATGTCCACGCCACGCCCATTGCCGAACCCGTGCTGCGCCAGGAACGCCAGCAGCTCGCCGCCGCCGCAGCCGATGTCCAGGATTGGCGCGTCCTTAGCGAGGCCAGCGAGCAGCGGCAAGTATTTGTGCTCCCACCACACGTGCGACGGCGCGCCAGCGGTGCCCTTGAAGTCAGACACGTAGTGGCGGTACAGCGTGTCGCGAAAAGCCACGGGATTGGGCAATGCTAGCCTGAGGCCGTGACGTTTGCGCGCCAGAGCCTGGGCAGTCTGGCCGTGCTCGTCTTCGGACTCGCGGTCAGTATTCTGCTGCCGCGTGTGCTCGGCGCCGAGGCGCGCGGTGAGTATCAGCTGGCGGTGAAACTGGCCGGCCTGGTGCTGGCGGTGGCCCAGTGGGGCATTCCCGAGGTGCTCCTGCAGCTCCTCGGCGAACGCCACGCATCGGCTGGTGCGCTCGTCGGAACGTCGCTGGCGCTCGGCCTTGGTGGCGCGTTGGTCACCGCCGTGCTGCTCGGCCTGCTGGCGCCGATGCTGGAAGGCAACGTGCTGCGCGGCGTCGAACCAGTGCTGCTCGCCTTCACCTTAGGCGGCAGCCTCGCGGCACTGATCGGCCTGCTGGCACGACGCTTCGTGCAGCTCGACGGTAGGCTGGCCGTCTACAACAGCCTGGACGTTGCCCGCACCGTGCTCTTCCTGGCACTGATCGTCGGCGGCGCGCTGCTGGCGCCGCGTCAGGCCATCGTGCCGACCGTGGCGTGGCTCGTCGGCGAAGTCATGCTGGCACTGGCTGCGTGTGTGTACGTTGCGCGCCGAATTGCGCCGATCGGAAGCTGGCGTTTCCAGTCTGGTCTGGCGAGGCGGCTGGCGACGGCCGGCGCACCCATCCAGCTTGGCCTGCTGGCAATGTTCGTCGGCAGTGAGGGCGGCGCGTTCGTGCTGAACGCCAACCTGGACATCGCCAGCGTCGGCATTTACAGCGTTGGCCTGTCGATCGCGCGACTTGTGCTGCAGCTTTCGATGGCGCTGCGCACGGCGCTGCAGCCGCGACTGGTCGGCTCGGAAGCGGACTCCGCGGCAATCAGCGCGCGCGTGACACGCCACGGCCTGCTGTGGATGCTGCTCGCGGCGATCGCACTCGCGATTGGCTCGCCACTAGTTCCACTGGTCTTTACCAGTGAATTCGTCGCGGCCGCACCCGTGCTGGTGTTGTTGCTGCCGGGCATGGTCGCCTACGGCGTCTGGCAGCTGCTGGCGGGACATTTGCTGCGCATCGGACGGCGCGGTTTTCTTGCCGCGACCGCCTGCATGTTCGCGCTGACGTCGATCGGACTGCAGGCCGTCGGGATCCAGACGATGGGTCTGGCCGGCGCGGCGCTAGGCTTGACCCTGGCCTACCTGGTGGCGACGGCCGTGGTACTGGTCGGCTTCGTGCGCGCGACTGGGCGGTCATGGCGTGAGCTGCTGCCGGTGCCGGGCGACTTGGCCTTCTACGTCGGCCTGACCCGACGCGCCTTGGCCACGCACGGCTAGCGCGAGTGGTGCGCTCGCTTCTGCTGGCCTCGAGCTTCCCGCCCGCGGTCGGCGGCATGGAAACGCTGCTCTATCAGACCACGCGGCGGCTGGCTTGGCCACCGCTGGTGATTGCCCCACGTGCCGCCGCGCCAGGGTCGGCCCCGCCTGACATGGACGTCCGCTGGGTCGCACCCGGCCTGCTCAGCCGCGCAACCTACCGCCCGACGTGGTACCTGCACCCATCGATCTTCTATGTGGCGTCGATGTGGCAGGCAGCACTGCGTGCTCCGCGCCCGGACGTCATTCAAGTCGGCCACATCGCACTCGCCCCGCTGGGCTGGTGGCTCGCGCGCCGACTCCGCGTGCCGTGGCTGATCTACGTTTACGGCCAGGAGGTCTGGCGCGCCGGTCGGCGCAACGGCCTCCCTGCCGTCGATGCCCTACTCCGCGGCCGGGCGTTACGGGCAGCCGCTGCAATCCTGAGTCCTGGCTCGTTCACCACCGGGTTGCTGCAGGACTGGGGTGTGCGGACTGAGCGCATCGTCTGTGTGCCCTATGGGGCAGAGCCACAAACCCCAATTTCGGAACCGAGTGGCACGTCATTGCTGTCGGTCGCCAGGCTGGTCCCGCGCAAAGGCATTGACACCGTGATTCGGGCATTGCCCCACTTGGCCAACGACGTGGACTACCGAGTGGTCGGCCGCGGTCCCGACGAGCGGCGCTTGCGCGATCTGGCGCAGCAGCTGGGCGTGCAGCAGCGTGTGCACTTCCTCGGCCGCCTCGATGACGCCGCCCTGGCCGCTGAATACCAGCACTGCGCGCTGTTCGTGCTGCCGTCGCGTCGGACCAACGATGGCGAGCTCGAAGGCTATGGCCTGGTGCACTTCGAAGCGGCCGCGTGGGGTCGCCCGGTCGTTGCTGGCCGATCCGGCGGCGAGGTCGATGCGGTGGTCGACGGCGAGACCGGCCTACTCGTCGACGGCGCCTCGGTCGATGCCGTTACTCGCGCGCTGCAGACATTGCTTGCTGAACCCGATCGCCTGCGCCGCATGGGTGATGCCGGCCGCCGCCGCGTCGAGACCACCCATAACTGGCAGCGCGCCGCCGCGGTCGTCGACCAGGTCCTGGACCGGCTGCATTGATCGCGCTGCTGGCGGTGCACCAGGGCGGCGGTGTCGGCGGCGCACCGGTCTCGCTGCTCAAACTGCTCGCCGCGTTGGACCGCACGCAGTTCGAATCGCATGCCCTCTTCACCGAACAGGGCGGCGTCGTCGAATACGCACGCGAGCTTGGCGTCAGCGCCGGTGTGGTCCCGATGGGCGGAGCATTCTTCTACTCGGCCCACGCGCGCCTGGAGCCACGTGGTGTTGCCCGCTTCATCAGAACCTTTCCGTCCGCGGTCCGCACGGCCAGTCGGGAGCTACGCGCACGAAGGCCCGACCTGCTGCACCTGAACACGAGCGTGCTGCTGGCGTGGGCGGCCGCGGCGCGACGCGAGCGCACACCCGTCGTCTGGGTGGTGCGCGAGGTGCTCGGTCCGAACCGTACCCTGCGAAATTGGCACGCGCGGTACATTCTGCGCCACGCCCGCCGGGTCGTCGCCATCTCGGGCGCCGTGCGCGAGTGCTTTCCGCCCCACGCCCGCGTCGACGTGGTCCACAACGCCGTCGACCTGTCCGAGTTCAGGCCCGACATCGACGCCAAGGCCGTTCGCACCGAGCTCGGCATCGCCCCGCATGAGCGGGTAGTGATGCTGATTGGTTCAGTGCAGCAGGCCAAGGGCCACTGGCTAGCGCTGGAGTCCTTTGCGCAGTTGCGCGCGCCAGCGCGACTGGTGCTGGTCACTGGCGGCGTCAGTGCCGACTATGGCCACACCGCGCGTGGGCTCGTCAAGCGGGCGCTCGGCCTGCCGCTAGACAACCTGGATGCGCTGCTGCGCTCGGCACGGCGGTCCGGCGTCGACGACCGCGTGCTGGTCACGGGCTTTCGCCGCGACATCCCGCGCATGCTGGCCACATCCGACGTGCTCGTCTTTCCCAGCCTGGCGCCCGAAGGCTTCGGTCGACCTATTATCGAGGCGATGGCGATGGCGCGGCCGGTGGTTGCCACCGATGTCGGCCCAAGCCGTGAGCTGCTCGGTCCTGACAGCGGCCTCCTCGTCCCGCCCCAGCCGGCCGCGCTGGCCGGTGCGCTCGAGCGCCTGCTTGAAGATCCAAGCGAACGCGCAAGGCTCGGCCAGCACGGCCGGGCGCGGGTCGAAGCGTGCTTTGCTCTCGACCGCCAGGTCACGGCGATGAGCGCCATCTACCGCGGGGCGCGCGGGTAAATGATCGGGCGCGACGACGTCGTGCTGTTGTACGGACCACCCTGGGACGGACCAACTCGATTCAGCAAGCATCACCTGGCGAGCTACCTGGCCGAACGCGGCAGTCGCGTGCTGTACGTCGAGGCCCCGCTGACCCCGCTCGCACTCCGTCGTGGCCGTGCCTTTCTCCACGAACTGCGCTCCACGCTGCGCCGACCACGGCCCGTAGCCGAACGCCTCTGGACGCGCCGTTACTTCCTGCCGGTGCCGTATCACGCAGTCTCGGCGATTACCAGCCGGCGCGCGGCAAACAGAGTCGGGCAGCGGCTGCTACTACCAGGCTTACGGCATGATCTGAGGCGGCTCGGCTTCGCCCGCCCGATCCTGATCGCTGGCCTGCCGCACGCCGTCGACGTGCTTGACGCCGTGTCGTGGCGATGCATGGTCTATCACTGCGCCGACGACTATGCCAGCGTGCGCGGCTTCCCGGTCTCACTGCCCGCGCTCGAGGCGGAGCTCTGCTCGCGCGCCGACCTGGTCATCACGACCTCCGAAACCCTGTGTGCCGACCGCCGACGGTTCAACGCCAACACGCACTGGGTGGCCAACGGCGCGGACGTCGAGCACTTCGCGCAACACGCCGATCCCGCCCCCGACCTGCGCGCGATGCCCAAGCCGGTCATTGGCTTCATCGGCGGCCTGTCGCAATGGGTCGACCTCGACCTCGTGGCCTACCTCGCCCGGCAACGGCCGGGCTGGACCTTCGCGCTCATCGGGCCAATTGGCATCGATGTGTCACCCGTGCATCGTGTGCCCAACGTGCACTTGCTGGGACCCCGCCCGTATGACGCGTTGCCGTCGTTCATGGCCGCCATGGACGTCGGCCTGATCCCGTTTCGGAACGAGCCCGTCACCTACCATGCCGATCCCATCAAGGCCTACGAGTACCTCGCTGCCGGTCTGCCCGTAGTATCGACCGGCCTGCCCGCGCTCGAGCGACTCGAACACGTCGTGCGCCTGGCCGACAGCCCGACGTCCTTTCTCGCCCACCTTGACGCAGCTATCGCCGAAGGCCGTGCGGTTCGACGTAGTGAGCGCCAGGCCGAAGCGAAACGCCACGGCTGGTCGGCTCGTTTCGAGGAGATCGAGCACCTGATCGACGCCTCCTGCAGCGCATGAGATTGCTGATCTACGCGCCCGCCGCGCGTATGGGTGGCGCCCGTGCGCACCTGCTCGGACTGGTGCCTGAGCTGGCGTCGATCGCCCCTGAGGACGAAGTGCTGCTGCTTGCCCAGCCCGATCTGATCGCCGAGCTGCCACCCTTGCCGGCCAGGTGGCGTGTACACGCCGACCGCGCCCAGGCGCGCGGATTCCTCGGTCGCCTGGCCTGGGAGCAGGGCCGACTGCCACGCATCGCCGAGCAATGGCGCGCTGACGTGCTGCTGTCGTTCGGCAGCTTCGTGCCGCTGCGCTGCCCGTGTCCGACCGTCCTCGAAGCTGGGAACGCGCTGCCGTTCACGCGCGCCTTCTGGGACGTTCTGCGCACGGACTCGCCACACATCCAGCTTGCGGAGCATGCCCGCTTCGCATTGCTGCGCGCCTCCCTGCATGCCGCCGAACGGGTCCTGGTGCCGACGCGGGCCATGCGTCAGGACGTCGTCCTGCGCTTGCCTGAGCTGGCCGATCGGGTCGACGTGGCGCTGTGGGGAGTGGCGCCCTTCTTCCATGCCGCGCGCTGGGCGCAGCCCGGCGATGCCACCGTGCTCGGCGTCTCGAAACACGGCATCAACAAGGAGTTCGACGTGCTGATCCGCGCCGTGGCCGCACTGCGCTCTACGCACCCGGACCTGTGCCTGATGTTGACGGGGACGCCCGGGGAGTCGCGCTGGGCCGGGCGCAGCGCCGCGTTGGCCACCAGCCTCGGCATTGAAGAGCACGTGCAGTGGGCCGGCGACGTGCCGAACGCGCGCATACCCGTGCTGATCCAGATGGCGCGGGCGCTGGTCTTCCCGACCTGGTGCGAGTCGTTCGGATTGCCGCTCGCGGAGGCACTGGCGATGGGCGCGCCTGCCGTCGCCGCTGATATCCCTGCGTGCCGAGAAGTTGGCGGCGACGCGGCGTGCTACTACGCGCCGGGCGACGCATCTTCCCTCGCCGGTGCGTTGGATCGGCTGCTCTCCGAAGACACCTCGGGCTTGTCGGAACGTGCCCGCGCCCGCGGGGCGGCCTTCTCATGGCGCGACAACGCGGTGGCCGTGCGTCAAACGCTGCAGCGGGCCATGAACGGCCGAAGCTGACGTGGTGGCAGTACCAGTCTCGGTCTTGATTCCGACATTGGACGAGGAAGTCAACTTGCCCGATTGCCTCGCCAGCGTCGCCTGGGCCGACCAGGTCTTCGTCGTCGACTCCTTCAGCCACGACCGGACCATCGCCATCGCCCGCGAGCGCGGTGCGCACGTCGTCCAGCACGAGTTCGAAAGCTATTCGCGCCAGAAGAATTGGGCGCTCGACACGCTGCCTTTTCGGCACGAATGGGTGCTCATCGTCGACGCCGACGAGCGGGTCACGCCCGAGCTGCGCTCCGAGCTCGAAACAGTGCTGGCCTCGCCTCTTTTTGCGGGCTACTACGTCAATCGTCGCTTCATCTTTCTCGGCGCATGGATTCGACACGCGGGCTGGTATCCGAGTTGGAATCTGCGTCTGTTCCGCCACCGCCTCGGCCGCTACGACGACCGCGACGTGCACGAGCACATCGTTCTCGACGGCCGCGCCGGGTACCTGCAGCACGACTTGCTGCACCACGACCGGCGCGGGCTGGAGGCGTACATCGCTCGCCATAACCGCTATTCCACGCTCGAGGCGACGGCTCGTTTCAAGGCCGAATGCAACGCCGCGGACCGTGCTCGATTGCCTGTGTCGCTGCTCGCCTCGCCCGTCCAACGCAAACGCTACCTGCGCGAACGAGTCTGGCCAAAAATACCGCTCAAGCCACTGGCCTTGTTCGTGTATATGTACGTCATCAGACGCGGCTTTCTGGATGGCTATCCCGGCTTGGCACTATGCGTATTTCATGCGATGCAAGAGTTCATGGTCGGCCTGAAGCAAGCCGAATTGCGCCGCTCACGCGCCGAAGTGCCGTGATAGCCCCTGCTGTCATCCTGAGCTTGCGAAGGATCCGCGGGCATGGGCGTCCCAGCAAGCGGATCCTTCGCTGCGCTCAGGATGACAAAGGCAATGTGGTTCGCACAGCCGGACGATGCCGCGTGAGGCGCTCCGTGCGGGCTCGGTAGACTCACGCCGACGATGAAGCAGGTGCTGCAGTTCCGGCGCTCGGGAACCACGCGCGTTGTGGATGTCCCGGCGCCGCTGGTGCCGCCGGGCGGACTGCTCGTCCATAACCGCTACTCGCTGATCAGTCCAGGCACCGAGCGCATGCTCGTCGAAGCAGGCGGAGCCAACTTGCTCAACACCGCTCGGCAAAGACCCGAGCTGGTGCGCCAGGTGATCGACAAAGCCAGACGTGAGGGCATTCCAGCAACGCTCGAGAGCGTGCGCTCCAGACTCGACGTCGCCGTTCCACTTGGCTACAGCAGCACCGGCATCATCCTCGAAGTCGGCGACGACGTCGAAGGCTTTCTCAAGGGCCAACGCGTCGCTTGTGCAGGTGCTGGCTTAGCGAACCACGCCGAGCTCATCGCCGTGCCCAAGAACCTCGCCGTACTGCTGCCAGAAACGGTCAGCTACGAAGAGGCGGCCTTCGCCACGGTCGGCGCCATCGCGCTCCAGGGTGTCCGCGTGGCCGACGTGAAGCTGGGCGAGGTATGCGTTGTCATCGGCCTCGGCCTTGTCGGCCAGCTGACAGTGCAATTGCTCAAGGCAGCGGGCTGCCACGTCTTCGGCATCGACATGGCCATCGACAAGGTCGATCTGTCGCGCCAGATGGGCGCGGACGCGGGCTGCACGCGCACCGATGTGAAGCTGCTCAGCAAGGTCAACGAGTTCACGCGCGGTCGAGGCGCGGACGCCATCCTCATCACCGCGGCAACGGAATCGAGCGATCCGATCGAGCTGGCACCGAGTCTGGCGCGCGACCGCGCGGTGGTGGTGGCGGTTGGCATGATCGGCATGGACGTACCGCGCAACGCGTATTACGAAAAGGAGCTGCAGCTGCGCCTGTCGCGGTCGTATGGCCCAGGCCGCTATGACAAGACCTACGAGCAGGACGGCGTCGACTACCCGATTGGCTACGTGCGCTGGACCGAGCAGCGCAACATGCAGGCGTTCCTCGATCTCGTCGCCGACGCCAAGCTACGTCCGACCAAGCTGATCACCCACCGCATCCCGATCGCCGAAGCCGACCGCGCGTATCGCATCGTCACCGGCCAGGAACCCGAACCGTATATGGGCATCCTGCTCGAGTACCCGTATGCCCCACGCGGTGGCTCGCGCGAAACCCGCATCGAGCTGCGCAAGGAGCGTCCGCTCGAGCACGCCGTAGTGCGCCTGGGCGTGGCCGGCGCGGGTAGCTTCGCGCGCTCGGTACTACTGCCACAGCTACGCAAGCTTCCAGTGGACTTGCGCGGGGTGGCCGCGAGCTCTGGTCCGAGCGCGCATCAGACGGCGACCCGCTTCGGATTCGGTTACGCCTCGACGGAATGGAAGCGCATCGTCGACGACAGCACGATCGACGCCGTGCTCGTGGCGACACGCCACGACCTGCACCCGACCATCGCCGCGGCGGCGCTGAACGCGGGCAAGTCGGTCTTCCTCGAGAAGCCCATGGCCCTGTCGAACGACGGCCTGGCGACGATCATGGATACCTGGCGGCGGACCGGTCGGATTCTGCAGGTCGGCTTCAACCGCCGGTTCGCGCCGAGCTACCGCTGGCTCAAGGATGCCTTCGCGGGCCGCAATGGACAGCTGGTGATGAGCTTCCGCGTGAACGCCGGCTCGGTTTCGGCAGGCTCGTGGGTCGTCGATCCGGTGCAGGGCGGCGGTCGCTTGCTGGGCGAGGTGTGCCACATGGTCGACGTGTTGTACGACCTCGCGGGCGCACCGGTGATCTCGGTCTTTGCCCAACCGCTGCCCCAGCCGCCGTCGAAGACCGCCGACGATGTTCTGCTGACCTTGACCTTCGACGATGGCTCGATGGGCACGATCGTCTATGCCAGTGGTGGCGACCGCTCGCTGACCAAAGAGCGTCTGGAGGTGCTCGGCGAAGGTCGCGCCGCCGTGCTGGACGACTTCACGACCGCCGAAGTCCACGCCAATGGCCGCGTCCGACGCTTCGGCGGTCGATTTCCGACGCAAGACAAGGGTCACCTGGCCGAACTGGAGGCGTTCCTCGCCGCGGTGCGCGCTGGCGGGCCCTCGCCCGTCGATCCCGAGGGTGCCGCGCATGTCACTCAGGTGACCTTTGCCGCGCTCGAGTCGGCGCGCACCGGTCTGCCCGTTCACCTGTAGCCGGGGTGCGGATCGCCTACGTTTCGCACTACTTCGTGCCCGAGCCGGCCGCGCCGGCGGCGCGTGTGCATGAGCTCGCGCGCGCCTGGGTCCGCGCTGGTCAC
>DASXRR010000281.1:0-13251 GCA_036506475.1 Chloroflexota bacterium | reverse complement strand
TCAGACGATCCAACCCTGCCTGTCCAGCTGGCCAGGGCCGGCCTGCGCGGCTGGGCGTGCCTGCCGCGCGACGCCGACGCCGAACAGCTCGACCTGGCCGTGCGGTCCGCCGAAGCCGGGCTGGTGCTGCTCGACTTGCCGCTGGCCGTCACGTCGCTGAGCCCTGCGGCCGTGCTCTCAACAGCGCCCGGTCAAACCGAGCCGCTCACCCCACGCGAGCTCCAGGTCTTGAACCTGGTGGCCCAGGGGCTGCCGAACAAAGGCATCGCCCGTCAGCTCGGCATCAGCGAAAACACCGCCAAGTTTCATGTGGCTTCGCTGTGCGGCAAGCTGGGCGCCTCGAGCCGTACCGAGGCGGTGACCATCGCGGCGCGGCGCGGACTTATCCTGCTCTAGATGTCCGCCATCCGTGGCCTGGTCGAAGTAGTCCTGGTCGTCGACGACATCGACAAATCCGTCGCGTTCTATCGCGATACGCTGGGCTTCGAGCTCTTCTCGCCGGCACAGCTGCCGGCCAAGTTCCTGCGCATCGGGCCACTGACCGGTGGGGTGCCGCAGCAGATCGTGCTGGTGCCGCGCACCACCGACGATCGCCCATCCGGCGCGCCGGTGCTGCACCACATCGGCCTCGAAGTCGCCCCTGAGCAATTCGAGCCCGAGCGCGAACGCCTGACCGGCCTCGGCTTCGAGCTGCGCACGGGCCAGCACCCGTTCATGCCCGTCGAGGCGTTCTACCTCGACGATCCGGACGGCAACGAGATCGAGATCGCCACCTGGCGCGGCTGATACGTGTCGGTGCCGCTCATCCTGTACCGCCTGCAGCCCTGGCCCGAGGTCGACCGACTGGTCTTCGATAACGTTCCCGCGGGCTACGACCTGGTCCAGATGGCCCGTGACGCACCCCCGTCCGAACGGCACGCGAAGCTCGCGGACGCCGATTTCCTGATGGGCTCGTGGGTCACGACCACGGTCACGCTCACCGAAGACGACTTCCGCGCAGGCCAAAGATTGAAGCTGATCCAGCTCATGAGCGCCGGCTACGAACACGTCGACCTCGATCTGGCCAAGCGCTACGGCATCCCGGTGGCGCACTTCGGCGGCAGCAATGCGACGGTGGTCGCCGAGCACACCATCATGCTCATCCTCGCGTTGTATCGGCGGTTGCTCACGCTTGATGCCAACGTGCGCGGTGGCGCGTGGCGCGGTGGCGAGCCGGTCATGCACGAGCTGCGCGGCAAGCGCGTCGGCCTGATCGGCATGGGCTACATCGGCCGGGAAGTCGCCACGCGCCTGCGCGCCTTCGACGCCGAGGTCGTCTCGCACAGCCGCCACGACCCTGGCGCCATGCCGCTGGACGAGCTACTCCGGACCAGTGACGTGGTCAGCCTGCACGTCTCTCTCACGTCGAAGACCCGTGGCCTGATCGGCGCACGCGAGCTGGCGCTGATGAGGCCAGGCGCGCTGCTGATCAACACCAGTCGCGGCCCCATCGTCGATCAGTCCGCCCTGACGGATGCCCTGCAGCACGGCCGTATCGCCGGCGCCGGCCTGGACGTCCTCGATCCCGAGCCGCTCCCTCCCGACTCACCGCTGTCGCAACTCGACAACGTCATCCTCACACCACACAACGCCGGCTCCGCCGAAGAGGTCTGGCCCAGAGTCGTCGCCACGTGCTTCGGCAACATCGAGCGCGTCAACCGCGGCGAGCCGCCCCAGCACCTCGCCGTGCCACTCGATTAGACCTTGATCCGCTTCATCTGAGGCACCACATCGCGTGCCGCGGCTTCGATCACGCGGATCGGCTCGCCACGCGGCGAAATGATCAGCTCGCTGAATCCAACGTCCACGAAACGGTGCTGTTCTGGCCCGGATACTTGATACCGACGCGGATCGGATGGTCCATACGCACCTGACCCTACCATCCAGCCCCAGCACGACCGGCCCGCGGCGAACGCACACCAACCGTCCGAACGTCACCGCCGCGCGCCCTGCCGCCGCTACCAGCCACCCCCTGCCTTCCCGCCGGGCAGCGCGCGCAGCGCGAGGACACTCGAACCGCTACAGCCGCACCCGCCGTGCGCTACCAGCCACCCGCCCTATGCCTTTCAGGAGCGCGGAGCGTTACGCTTCAAGCGGTGGCCCACTCGTTCCACGATGGCACCCCCCAGCCCGTCAACGGGCCCTTCGGCGGTCAGCCTGGCCGCGAAGCCGTGGACAGCTTCGTGCGCTCCTACCAGACACTGCTCCGCAGCACGGGCGAAGTGCGCCTCGCTGGCCTGGCCGAGCCGTACGCCTCGATGGCGCCCAGCCTGCACGTCAAAGTGCGCGATCCGATGCCCGATGCCGCGGCGCTCACCTACGTTGGCCTGCGCCTACCGCCGTGTATGCCCGATGTGCGGCTGGTCTTGCTCAGCGCCTCGGTCGAGGCGATGGCCGATCGTGGCTTCGTCGACGTCTCGCGGACCTGGCAGCCGCAAGTCGCCGCGGCACGCCGACGCCGCCAGTGGTTCGACGGTGACGACCAGCTCGCCGTCCTGGTCAACAGTCCAAGCGATCTCGACGATCTCATCCCGGCGCTGGTCGCCTACGAGATCGAGTGGAACAAGCTGCACGAGCTGCTCAGCCGCGACCACGGCCTGCGCCGGCTTGTCGAGCAAGCCGCGGAGCGCGGACCCGAACCCGACGACCTCCAACGCCTCGCGGACGGTCTCGCCCTGTCCGAGGCGGAGCTCGAACGGCTGTCGATCGTCTGGGAAGGCGGCACCTGGCAGTTCCTGGCGCGCGTCGCCGAACGGCGCAAGCGCATGGCCGTGCGCATGCTCGGCGGCGCCTGGAACGACTACGAGCGGGCAGTCGAGCGCTGGTTCGAATACGTCGCCCAGCATTCGCCGCCCGACCTGAGTACACGTCCGATCTACTTCGTCTCGAGCAACATGCACAGCGTGGTCAACTTGCTCTCAGGCTCGGCGCTCGCCCGACAGGGCGACATCATCGACTACATCCAGGCGTCCGATAGCGAGCTGCTGCGCGCGGAGTATGAGGCGATCACGTCCGAGCGCGTGCCGTCGAGCCTCGAGAACTTCCTGTTCTACGCGGCCAAGAAGTATCTGTCCGATCCGCGCAACGCGGCCGCCGCCGAGGCCTTCGCCTCCGAAGAGTCGGCCGCCGGCATGACCACGATCCACCTGCCGTTGGGCCCGGACGTCGATGCCCAGGTCATCGAGCTGAACAAGCTCAAGCCCGGCCGTATCGATCGCCGCCTGGCCGATCTGCCTGCACTCGAGCGCCTCGCCAGCAGCGACGCGCTCATCCTTAATATTGATTATCCGCTCGGCCAGTCTGGCTACTTCTTACAGCGTGCGCTGGCGCGCAACGTCGGCGCACTGCTCGGACTGTATGTGATGGGCAAGGGCGCCACGCTCACCGGTCGTGTCGGCGACATCCTGCTGTGCAACATCGTTGTGGACGATCGCACGGCCACGACCTACTTGCTGCACAACTGCTTCAACGCCGAGGACGTCGAACGCTACCTCGTCTATGGCACGGCCCTCGACAATCAGCGCGCGGCCAGCGCGCGCGGCACGTTCCTGCAGAATTGGGGCTACCTGGATGCGCTGCACCGCGCTGGTAACAACCTGGTCGAGATGGAGGCCGGGCCCTATCTGGAGGCCTTCAGCGAGCTGGTGCTGCCCGAGCGCGCACCGCGCGGCGAGACCATCAACCTGGTCGGCGCGCCGATCGATCTGGGCTTTGTGCACTACGCCTCAGATACGCCGTACGCCAGAGGCCAGACGCTGGGCGAGCGCAACCTGAGCTACTTCGGCATGGACTCGACCTATGCCGCCGCACTGGCGATCGCTCGACGTATTCTGAATTGCGAGGTCGCACGCCTGTCGAGAGCTGATAAGGCCAGTACGATCGAGCCGACGACCCACGCCGCGCAGCCCATCGCGGTCCAAACTGCCTCGCCTACCCGTTAGTATGCCGTACCCAGATCTACCACCAGGCGCTACGTTCTGGCGCTGCCCCAGCTGTGGCAACGACCAGAAGTTCCGCGCCAGCGGCATCGGCCACATCGCATGTACGAAGTGCGGCAAGGCGTGGACGGTCCAACAGCTCAAAGACGCCCACGCCCAAGCGCCAGCCTCTACCTAGCGCCGTGGCATTGTGCAACCTGCACAACGCAGAGTGAGAAAAGTCTGTGCCCGCTGCCGGAGAACGCCGCTCCCAACCAGCCGTAGGCTGATGGACCATGGAACTGGCCCTGACGCTCATTTCGATCGCGAGCTTCTTCGCTCTCGTGCTGGCCTGGATCGTGTTGCCGTCGACCGACGCCGCCGACAAACCCGCCATCCAGCCTCTCACGAGCCCCCAGATCGCCTCGTAATCGAGCTCCGTCTAAGAAATCGCGCGCGCCGCCACTGACGCGTCGGCGCCCACGCGATCGGACTGCGCGTCCGAGTCCGCGCTGATGCGGGCCACCTCGCTCCTGCTTGCGAGGCGGCCCGTTTTGTTGTCCGCCGCCAATTCAGGAAGGAGACTCTGCCCCTATGCCATCGGCCCCCGAGATCAACGCCGGCGATACGGCCTGGCTGCTCGCCTCCGCGGCGCTGGTCATGCTGATGACGCCCGCCCTGGGCTTCTTCTACGGCGGACTCGTCCGCAAGAAGAACGTCCTGTCCACGCTGATGCACTCGTGGTTCATCCTGGCGCTCATCAGTGTCCAATGGGTACTGTGGGGCTACTCGCTCGCGTTCAGCCCTGATACCGGCCTGGGCATCATTGGCGGGCTGAGCTGGGTGGGCCTCAGCGGCGTCGGCCAGGAGCCGAATGCGGATTACGCCGCGACCGTGCCGCACCTGGCGTACATGGCGTTTCAGATGATGTTCGCGGTCATCACCCCCGCGCTGATCACCGGCGCCTTCGCCGAACGCAAACGCTTCAAGGCGTTCGTGCTGTTCAGCTTGCTGTGGGCGACGTTTGTCTACGACCCGGTCGCGCACTGGGTGTGGGGCACCGGCGGCTGGCTGCGCGTGCTCGGCACGCTCGACTTCGCAGGCGGCACCGTCGTCCACATCACCAGCGGCATCTCGGCGCTCGTGGCGGCCATCGTGCTCGGCAAGCGCAAGGGTCACGGTGTGCAGACCTTCGATCCGCATGATCTGACCATGGTCGTGCTCGGCGCAGGCTTGCTGTGGTTCGGCTGGTTCGGCTTCAACGCTGGCTCAGCGCTGACTGCCGGAGGTCTGGCTGCGAGCGCGTTCGTGGTGACCAACACCGCCGCGGCGATGTCCGCGCTGACCTGGATGACCGTCAGCTGGATCGTCCATCGCCGCCCGAGCGTCCTTGGCGCGGCGGCTGGCGCAGTTGCCGGTCTGGTCGCGATCACTCCCGCTTCAGGCTACGTGAGCGTGTCGGCGTCGATCATCATCGGCCTCGGCTCGGGCGTGCTGTGCTTCTTCGCGGTCACGCTGATCAAGGAGCGCTTCGGCGTCGACGATGCGCTGGATGTCTTCGCGGTGCACGGCGTCGGCGGCACGTGGGGCGCCATTGCCACGGGCATCTTCGCCAGCATCGCGGTCAACGCCGCGGGCGCCAATGGCCTGATCAACGGCAATCCACAGCAGGTGCTGACCCAGGTCATCGCCGTGGTCGTGTCGTGGGTCTACTCGGGCGTGATGACCTTCGTCATCCTCAAGGCGATCGACGCCGTGATCGGCGTGCGCGTACCCGAGGAAGAAGAGGTCCTCGGCCTGGATACCACCCAGCACGGCGAGGTGGCCTACCAGTTGTGATGTCATCCCGACCCTGAGCTTGCCGAAGGGGAAGGATCCGTCTTCCTAGCGACTGACGGCGAAAGCCGAAAACGCGTAGCGCCGATCGCTCGCATCCATCGCGGTGCGCAAGCGGTCGGCGCTCATCACGCGATCCCAGCCCAGCCCGTCGATGTCGATTGGGTCGTTGTACAGAAACCCATCGCCGACGACACCCGTCACCAGGATGTAGTGGTCGCCGAAGTAGTACACCCCGCCCCGCCCAGGTAATGACCGGTAGCGCACCTGCACGATCACCGGGTGCCTCGCCTGGACATGGGCTCGGATCTCGTCCAGTGACCATCGGTGGATGCCGCCGCCGGCGTAGAGATCCTGCGCGTCCAGCCCATGGTTTTCCACGACCGCCGCCAGCGCCGTGATGAGCGTGCCGACGCCATTGCCGTACATGTGCTGCGCATCGAGCGCTTCGGCGCGCAACTGGCGCGACGGCACCGAGATCCCGAAGGCTTCCAGAGCCATCGCGACCGCCGTGGGTCCGCAGTTCGCCTCGGCGTAGGCGCTCCCGTCCAGCTGCGTCCGATACGGCGCGAACACATGCGCGATGTCCATGGCCGTGTCGGCCGGATACGCCAGCGGCAGCTCGCGCGATGACGGCGCCCGACCGACATCCAGATCGAGCGCATTGATCCAGCCGGTCATCGCCTGGCGCGCGCGCCCGTCGCCCGGATCGCGCACCAGGATCCGACCGCCGCGCACACCTTCGATGCGCTCGAGGCGCGCACCGTTCGGCACCTCGTGTAGCACGCTGCTACCGTGATCCGAGGTTTTGTACAGGTCAGCCGTACGCTGCGTGCGCACCCACCCGGCTGCCAGGAGGGCGTCGATGTTGTCGGGCAAGGGGATGGGCGGTGCCGCAAGCGCCGCGGCCTGATCGGCATCCGGCGGCGCCTCCGCAACTGCCGTTGACTGACTGCTCGCGGCGATCGGCCGCGCACCCGGCAAGAAGACATCGCTGCCCGCCTGGACCAGATTGGCATCGTCGATCTGATTGCTGGCGACGATCGAGTCCAGCTCGATGCCGTACCGCGCGGCGACGTCGGCGAGGCTATCGCCCGTGCGGATCGTGTACAGCACGCCGTCCTTCGGCGGAATCACCAGCTGCTGGCCGACCAGCAATAGATCGGGATCGTCGAGGTCGTTCGCCCACAAGACGGTTTCGGGTCGCAGGTGGTACTGCTCGGCGATTTCCCAGAGCACCTCGTCGGCCGCCACGGTATGGGTGACCAGTCCTGAGCGCGCGGGCGGCTCGGGCGGTGGCGCGGCGATGCCCGCGAATGGCGACGGCTCGGGCTGAGTTGGCGGTGTCTCTTGAGCAGGCTGGGCGTCGCCAGGGCTGGCAGCTTCGCTCGGCGCTTCGTCAAGGCTGCCGGGTGTGCTCTGTGGGATGGTCGCCGCTTGCGGCGGCACGTCTGTTGAACCGACCGGCTGATATCTGAAACTCACGAACAGCCAGACGGCGAACGCCGCCCCAAGACTCACTCCAAGAACCGCCCGCCCCAGAGGGTGTGAGAGCCAGCCGGCTCCGGCTGCAAGCGCAGCCCAGCCGCGACGCGGCGGTTCAACCATTGCCTGGCCGCACTATGCCAGGCCTCACCGGACCAGGTCTAGCTCTGCTGGTCCTCGGATCGGCAGCCGAGACGAGGTTGAGATGCGCCTCGTCAGCCGTCGACGTCGTCGTCCGCGAGCGCCGCGTCGTCCTCGGCCAGCGGCTGCTGATGGAGCGGCAAGAGCGCCGCGATCTCCGCCTGAATCCGTCGCGCTGCCTCGGCGGCGTCGGTCCCGCGCGCGATCCGAAACTGGTCGCCGACGCGCACGAGCAGCTTGTGCGGTCTGGGCAACTTCGCCCCTGGCGGCAGCGCCTCGAACGAGCCGCTGATGCCGACGGCGACCAGCGGCAGGTCGGATGAGGCCGCGATCTTGGCCAACACCGGGTTGATCGGCCCGAGTCGACCCGAGCGCGTCCGGCGCCCCTCCGCCGCGACGGCCAGCACCCGCCCGGAGTGCAGCGCCTTGAGCAGCATGCGCACGCCCGTTGAGTCGCGACCCTGCCGCTCGACCGCGATGGCGTCCCATTGGCCAAGCAGCCAGCCGACTAGGGGCACCTTGAACAGCGACGCTTTGGCGATGAAGATCGTGTCGGGATAGGGATCGAGCACCATCAGCGCAGGCACGTCGAGCAGACTGGCGTGATTGACCAGCACGATGGCTGGGCCACGCGCTGGCAGGTGCTCCCGCCCGCGCAGCTCGAGGCGGTGATACAGGCGCATGTACACGCCGAGCACCGCGCGCACCACCTGGCGCAGCGGTGACAGGCGCGCCCGCGTGCCCGTGGACTCGCTCGTCAGCTCGACCGACACGTCGCTGCTCATCGCTCCCGCAGCGCATGTTCCTCGAACACCAGTAATTGTTGCAATCACTCCGAACATGTGTTCTACTGATTATGCGTGGAGTCGGCCCGCGGCACCACCGTCCAGCACCTGAGTGAATGTGAGAGGAGACCAGCGGAATGTTGCGAGTGACGTTGCTGGGCAATCTGGGCGCCGATCCTGACGTGCGCTTCACGACCAAGGGCAACTCGGTCGTGCGGTTGAGCGTAGCGGTCAATCAGATCCGCCGTGGACCTGACGGTGAGCGGCAGGAAAATACCGAGTGGTTCCGCGTGTCGGTCAGCGGGCCACGCGGCGACTTCGCACAGCGGCTGCAGAAGGGCAATCGTGTGCTGGTCGCCGGGCGGCTGCAGATCAGCCACTACACCACCAAAGACGGGGAACCGCGCACCGGCTTCGACGTATGGGCCGATGACTTCGAGTCAGTGTCCCTGCGCCCGCGTGACGCGGAGCCGCTGCCGGGCGCCGAAGCGGACGTCGCCGATGCCGCTGAGTCAGGCGAGCCGGTCGCCGCGCCCGCCGGCGCCGGCGGGACAGTCAATGGCAACGGCCGAAAGCCGGTCGCGCGCGCGGCGACCGCGGACCTGGAGGACTTGCCCTTCTGACCGCGCCGCCGCTTGATCCAAACGACAACTGAATAGGCACGCGACGGGATCGGGTGATGCCAGGCTGACGGGCTGCGTCAGCGCTGGTTCAGTTCAGGCTGAAGCAGGTGGCTGGGCAGGCCAGCTCACCAGGCGCGGACGGGACGTGCTCATAGCAGCAGCTGGTGAGTGCCATTGGGCTGTGCCGTTGCGCGGTCGCGTCGCGACCACATTCACGGCAGTGGATCGACTCGAGCCGCGGCGGGCACAGAGCCCAGCCGTCGCTACCGATGGTGAAGTCTTCGGAGGGCTCGGGCATGTCGGGTGCGATTCTAACAATCGCACCGCGCAATCCAAGAATACGATCTCGCCACGGAGCGCCAGCCCACGCCAGGCAACGCCCCCCAGGCAACGGCCGGCCCGCTGGGTAGCGCGGCCCACGCCACAGTGGGGTGTCGCCTAGGCTTGGACCGTCGACGCGTTGGCCCGAAGCGCGTCCAGCACCAGCGCTGGGATCTCGGCCAGCGCCTGCGTCTGGGCCCAGATCGCGACGCCGCGCGCTTCGAGATCGGCCACATTGGGCCGAAAGGCTACGAAGCGCGCCCCAATTGAGGCGCGGTGCGCAGCCAGGCCGTCGATGTACGAGTCGCCAACGACGAACGTCGGCCCGCCGCCAAGCGCCGCGTGCGCCTGGGCGACGCCGAGTCCGCTCGGCTTGAGCGCGGGCACCAGGTCGCGCGCCAGGACCAGATCGAACGGCGCGCGCAGCGCGAAGCGATCGAGCGCCGCCTCGGCCGACCCGAGCGAGTTATTGGTTAGCACGGCCAGCTTGAGCCCGGCGGCATCGAGCACGTCGAGCGTCTGACGCGCGTCGTCCTCCACGCTGCCGTGGACCATGCCCTCGCGCTCGAAGCGGTCCACCTCGAGCCACAGCTCCGTGGCCAGCTCGGGGTCGAACTCGGCCGCCAGGTCGAGCCACTCCGGGATGGCGCGCGAGCGTGGCTTCGCCGGCGCCTCGGCGAGCGCGCCCACCTCGAGCAGGCGCGCGATGATCATGGTCCGAATTGCCAGGAAGTCGATCCGCGAATGGACCAGTGTGTTATCGAGGTCGAACACAACAATCGGCGTTGTCACGGCGGGGTGCCGCGAAGTCTAGAGCATGCCCCAAACCCGCCGCCGCGCCCCGCGATGGTCAGCGGCAGCCGCGTCATGGCCAGGCGTCAGCGCCGCCAGCGGCGATGGTCAGGGCAGCCGCGTCGCGCCGAACCAGCGGCTCGCCCAGTAGCCGCTCGCCAGGCTCGAGACTGTCACGCCGGACTGCTCGTCGGCCGCGTGCACGAACTGCCCGTTGCCGACATAGATCCCGTTGTGGCTCAGACCTGGCGCATACGTGTTCTGGAAAAAGACGAGGTCGCCCGCCCTGAGCTCGTCGCGGCTCGGGTGTGCGCCACTGTTGTATTCGCCAAGCAGGCCGCGACTGATCGACTTGCCCGCCTGTCGCACGGCGTACCACACAAACCCTGAGCAGTCGAAGCCGCTCGGACTCGAGCCACCCCAGACATATGGTGCGCCGAGCAGCTTGAGCCCGGCACCGACTACGCCATCCTTCGGCGCTCCAGCAGGCGCCGCCACCGCGGGCGCAGGCGCAGGCGGCTTCGGCGCTGGAGCTGATGCTGGCGCTGGTGCCGACGCAGCTGGTGCGGCCGGAGCCGCCACGGCCGGGCTGGTCGGCCGATTCGCGTTCGCCGTACCGCCTCCGGCCGGCGCTGCCGGGGCAGCCGATGCAGCCGCCGCTGGCCTGGAGCTCGGCGCCGCGGCCGAGGCCGGACCACCGCCCGTGCCCTGCGCCGGAGCAACAGCACTGGAAGAGGAAGACGCAGCTGGCGCCAGGGCGGCCAGGTTGGCGGCTTGCAGGCTCGGCGCTGGCGCCGGAACGAGCACGATCTGGCCGACGCGAATCAGACTCGGATCCTCGATCTCGTTGAAGTCGATCAACGAGCCCAGATCGACTTTCTCGCGCGCGGCGATGTCGCGCAACGTCTCGCCCGCGACGACGACGTGCTCATAGCCAGGCAGCGGCACCTTCAGCACCGCGCCGCTCACGATCCGATTCGGATCGTCGATGCCACTCGCCTGAGCGATCGCGTCGGCGCGCAGGTCGAATAGTCGCGCAATCTGTCCCAGCGTCTCGCCGGGTTGGACCGTATAGGCGATCATGATTCGCTTCGACGATTGCGCGCGCGCGGGCGCCGTCGCCGCAGGTGTCGTCGTTGCAGGTGCCGCCGCCGCGGGTGCAGTCGTCGCGACCGTGGACGGTGCCGCCACTGGCCGAGCCGCGGCCGTCGACGCGCCACTCGGCACAAGCAGCTCCTGGCCGATCGCGATCTTGTTGGCATCTTCGAGATGGTTCGCTTCGAGCAGCGCGTCGGTCGTCGTGCCCAGCTGCAGTGCTATGCCCGAGAGAGAGTCGCCCTCGACAATGGTGTATGTCGCACCAGCAGCAGGAGCCGGGGGCTTCGGTGTAGCTGCCGTCGAAGCGCCGGGCAGCTTTAGCGATTGTCCAACGATGACCAGGTCGCCGTCCTCGAGCCCGTTGAGCTGCAGCAGCGTCGGTGCATCTGTGCCCGCGTCGAGCGCGATTTGCCACAGCGTGTCGCCCGGCTCGACAACGTGTACCGGCCCAGTTCCGGGCTCGGCGCCGTGCACCACCGGTGCTGCAAATAAGGTCGTCGCGGCCAGCAGCGCCGCGAGCACGTGTACCGTGCGACGGACCATCTGCAGCCGAGTCTAGACCTGGCGGGGTGGCCCGCCAGCCCAGGTTTGCCTCACAGCGGCGTCACGGCTCGACAGAACGTGCCATGACTACGGCTGCCGTTTAGCGCGAAACTCAGGACGCGGCGTCCGGCTCAGCGCGTGGCCGCGAGCGCGGGCCACAGGAACAGCCGCGCCTCGAGCGCCGGCGTCGAGGTGATCCCAAACGCCTGTAGTCGCTCACGAATGCGCCCGCGGGCGACCGATGGCAGCGTGCCCCGCGCCTCCTCGAACGCCGAGGGCCAGAAACGCTCGGCCAGATCCCAGACGTACGAGTAGGTCCCGCGCGTGCGCCCCGTCAGGTCGACTTTGCAGATCAAGAAGCGTCGCTGCAGCTCGAGCAATGCGCGCTCCGCGGCGGGGCCGGCGTTGCGCAGTCCAGTGCGCGAGCGCAGCTCGCGGCTGGGCAGTGCGGGATGCTCGGCGATGAATTGATACATGATGAACGCCTCACGCGAGAGTCGCCCGAGTGGATAGAGCCGATCGGGATCGCGCTCGATCTCCAGTCCGCGACCACCCAAGGCGGCGATGAAATCCGGCAAATAGTCGACCGAAACAAACGTTGGCTGACCGCGCACGAGGCGCGCGTAGTACAGACGCCGATCGAAGTGCAGGTCGTCCTTCCAGCCCCACGCCGAGTACCACACGCCGAAGGCGGTCGTGTTGAGCGCCTCGGCCAGGTTCGGCAAATCCAGACCGGGCACCGGGCCAGCGGTGCAGAAACCGCAGGCGTCGACGAACGCCGTCGCGCCGTCCGGACCGACGATGCGCTCGGGCACGAGCCCGCGCCAGCCAGCCTGGCTCATCTCGGGCCAGACTGTAGCTCACTGGCCAGGAAAGCCTGGCGTCAAGCCGCCCGCGCGGTCCACAATGCGCGACGCTACCCGCTCCAGAAGCAAAGGACCCGCAACCGTGCGCCGCGTCAGCTCGATCTTGCTCGTAACCTGGCCGATTGTGCTCGCCAGCCTGCTCGTACTTGGTACGACCGCCTTCGCCGACGAGGAGGATGAGACACCGCCTGCCGAGACGCCCGAGATGACCGGTCCCGCGCTGGCTCTGCGCGATGCGGCACCCATCGCGTGCGACCCGAGCGAGGGCCGGCAGCGGTACCTCGAGGTGCGCGGCGCCGGCTTTGATGCCTGGGCGCTTCAGCGCTTGCCGGGCTCGGTGCTGGATGCGTCGGGCGCGCAGCGCATGACCTGGAGCAGCATCTGGGTCTCGCCGCGGGGGCAGCTGACGCTCGAGATTGGCTTGTGCAGCGATCCGTCGCGCCGCCCGCGGCTCGATCCGGGCAGTTACACACTCGTCGTCGGTGCACCGAGCAGTCCAATTGCCAGCACCAGCATCGAGCTCAGCGCGCCGCCCGAACCAGCCTCAGACGCCGACGTGGAAACCGTGCCCGACGTGAACTGACCGCTGGGGCCGGCCGCAACCGCAACGCCGGGACGTGCCCGACGGGAACTGACCGCGGGGGCCGGCTGCAAGCGGAACGCCGGGACGTCCTCGACAGGAACTGGCCGCTGGGCCGGCTGCAACCGCAACGCCGGGACGTCCCC
Source organism: Chloroflexota bacterium (assembly GCA_036506475.1). Classification (GTDB taxonomy): domain Bacteria; phylum Chloroflexota; class UBA6077; order UBA6077; family CF-72; genus CF-72. Next base: position 79 of record DASXRR010000281.1, on the reverse strand, counting down.
GACGAGAACTGACCGTTGGGGCCGGCTGCCAGCGCAACGCCGGGACGTCGCCGACGGGAACTGACCGCGGGGGCCGGAT
>DASXRR010000280.1:0-7166 GCA_036506475.1 Chloroflexota bacterium | reverse complement strand
TAGAGCAACGAGTCTCACAGGTAAGGAGGGCGAGAGATGCCCAAGGTGCCATCAGGCATTCTGATCGTCTCGGTCGGCCACTTCATCGCCGGGGCACTGGTACTCGCCGGCGCGGCATGGATCGGCATGGCGAGTGCGACCGTCCTCGGATCGGCCGCGCGCTTCGCCGATCCGCTGATCGCGCTGCTCGTCGGGTTCGGCGCGACGTATTGGCTGGCCGGCTGGGGCGTGTGGCAACTACACGACTGGGCCCGCGCACTCGCAATCGCGCTCGGGGCGGCAGTGCTGTTCGGCCTGCTCGCCGCGGCCATCGCGATACCGTCGCCGCTCAGTGCGCTGCCCGGCTATGTGTTGCTGACCGGCTGTCTCGAGGCAGCACTGGTGTACTACCTCGTCCAGCCCGTGGTAGCGCGCTGCTTCGCGCGCGGCGCTTCGATCAGCCGCATATCGGACCAAACGCGCACGCCGAGCAGGCTCGACACTGCCCTGGGTTGGCTGGTCATCAGCTCAGGCCCGCTGCGCGGTCGACGTTACGACGTCCGCGCAGGTCGTCACATCGGTCGCGCCCCGGCGTGTGACATACAGCTGGACGATGACGACCGGGTCGCGGCGCGCCACGCGCGACTGGGCGTCGAGAACGGCCAGGTCTTTGTGTACGACCTCGGCAGCCGCGGCGGCACCTGGGTCAACGATCGACCGGTTCAGCGCCATCTGCTCTACGACGGCGCGCTCCTCCGCGTCGGCCATACCACGTTCGAATTCAAGAAGGCGATCGCGTCAACTCGCTAGGCGAGCCCGCACCAACCACTCGGCAAAGGAGAAATGCTCGTGCCCGACACCATCATGCGCACCTTCAGCAACTTCCCACTCGTCCTGAACTGGTATCAGTGGGGTGTCGTTTTCGGCTTCCTGATCACGCTGGTCATCGCGACGTGGGTGTTTCTGAGTGCCCGTCGCGCCGTCCTCGAGGCGACTGTCTGGAAGACGCTGGCCGTTGTGGCATGCATCGTCGGTACGCCAGCGGTCCTGGCCCGGCTGCACGCGGGCTTTGCGACGGAGATGCGCGGCTCGCTGCTCCTGCTCGCCTACTTCAGCATGGCGGCGTGCATCGGCTCGATCGGCGTGGCAATTGGCTACCTCGCTCACCGTCAGCGCCTGGCTCCTGGCAGCGGCGAGACCGACGCCGAGCGTATCCGCGAGCACGAGGACCTCCTTGACCGGCGAAGCGACTCCGATGCCCCGGCGTACGCGCACGACACGGTGGTGTTGAAGGCGGCCGAACCGCCCAAGCCGCTCGCCTTCCTGGCGATCACGTCCGGGCCATACGCCGACACCATGCTCGCGCTGCACGGCGGAACGACGAAGATTGGTCGTGACGGAGCGCTAAACGACCACCCGATTGACGACCTCGCTGTCTCGTCACAGCACTTGAGCGTTCGCTATCGCGACGGTGGCTTCGTCGCCACAGACCTGGACTCGATCAACGGGACGTTCGTCAACGGGCGGCGCGTAGATCGACACGCGCTGGCACCAAACGATGTTGTCCAGATTGGGACCACCCGCCTCGTGTTCTTGCTGGTCCCTAACGGACGTGCTGTCGCTTCGTAGGCCCCGACCGGTGAGCCACAGAGGAGTCACGGTGGGTGCGCTGAGCGATCGTGGACGCGTCAGGTCGAGCAACGAGGACCGCTTCGCGGTGCTGGCCGCACCCGAGCTGGTCGCCGGCCTGAGCTCGGTTCTGGTGGTCGCCGACGGCGTCGGCGGCCACCAGGGCGGGGCGGTCGCCAGCTCGCTCGTGGTGGACCACCTCAAGCGTCGGTTTACCAGACAAGGCCTGCTGCACCGGCAAGCAGATCCAGCAACCGTGCTCGTACGCACGATCGTCGCGGCCAACAGCAGCGTCGTCTCGCGCGCCGCGCGCGATCCCCATCTCGCCGGCATGGCCAGCACAGTCACGGCGGTCGTGATCTCAGGCGACGAACTATTCCTGGCCCATGTTGGCGACAGCCGTGCCTACCTGGTCCGCCAAGGGGGCATTCGACAGCTCAGCCGCGACCACAGTTGGGTGGCCGAAGCGGTGCATGCCGGCCGGCTCGACCCCGCACAGGCCACCTCCCATCCCTACAGGCATGTCGTAACGCGCGCCGTTGGCGGTGCCGTCACCATAGACGTTGACGCTGCAACCTTCGCTCTGAGCACAGGGGACGTCGTTGTGTTGTGCACCGATGGCCTGAGCAACCTCGTCGACGACGCCGAGCTTCTGCGCTCAGCGCTCGAACACCAGGTCCCAAACGATGCTGCGCGGAGCCTAGTCGAGCTGGCCAATGCGCGCGGCGGCTCGGACAACATCACCGTCCTCGTCGCCCGGATCGGCGCTCATGCTGACTGACCACATGCTCGACCGCGTGCTGGCGGGTCGGTATGTATTACTGAGCCTGATCGGGCGCGGCGGTTTCGGCAACGTTTATCTCGCGCGCGACAGCGTTACGGCGACGAGTGTCGCCGTCAAAGTGCTGCGACCCGAACTGGCCGGCGACGCAGGCGCAGTGCGCATGTTTTCGAGGGAGGCACGCCTGGCTCGCGCGCTCGATCATCGCTCACTCGTGCGCGTCCTCGATTCCGGAACTGACGACGGCGTCTGCTTCCTGGTTATGGAGCTCGTACGTGGCGTCACCTTTGATCAGTTGGTTCGGCGCCACGGGCGCTGCTCGGTTCGCCAGGCCACGCAATTGATTGCCGAGGCCCTGGGAGGACTCGCAGCGGCGCATGCCGCGGGCATCGTGCACCGCGACATCAAACCTCAGAACTTGATGCTCACTTCGGCCGGAGCAGTCAAAGTCATGGACTTCGGTACTGCGCGCGACCTGACCAGTGGCATGGCGACGCTCACCGCGTTTCGGATCGGGACACCGGAGTACATGGCGCCCGAGCAGATCCGCGGCGGCTCGGTCGGACCAGCGACCGATCTGTATGCGCTGGGCGCAACGTTGTTCGAGCTGCTGTGCGGCCGCCCTCCGTTCGAGGGCAGCAGCTGCGGGCAGACCTTGACGCTCCAACTCAGCGCGATACCGCCGCGGGTGCGCGACCTTCGACAGGACATTCCGGGACGGCTGGAGCGCGTGGTCGCGATAGCATTGGCCAAAGAACCCGACCGTCGCTTCCGCTCGGCTAGCGCTATGCGCGCGGCGTTGCTCGCGTCCCTCGAGTCGCCGCGTACTACGGCGGCTGGCCGGTCAGCCTGGCGCGAGCCTCTGACCGCGGCGCTCGCCATCGTGGCCCTGTTGGTGGCGCTGCACGTCGCCTTTGAAGCACCGCAGGGCGACGACCCCGACACAACAGTCATGCAAGACCTCGTCGAGTTCCGCTAAGGAGAGACCGATGTCGATTCGAGCGTTGTTGCCATTCGCGCTCTGTGCCACGCTGGCGCTAACGAGCTGCGGCCTCAGGAGCGGACCCGAGCAGGCTGCGCAGGCCTGGATGAACGCGCTGGCCGACGGTGATGGCATGCGGCTCGCCGAGCTCACGTGCGACAGCGCCCAGGGCGAGCTTCAGACAAGCATGACACTGTATTCAGCAGTAGGCGTGTTGAGCAGCATGTTTCTCGAAGGCGCTCGACCGCAGGTTGATGTAAACGAGCTCGACTATCAACTCGAGCGTGAGGACGGCGAGACGGCCGAGGTCCGCATCACCGGCCGCTTGCGAGCAGGCCTGTTGATGATGTCCGGCGCGCAGCAGTTGAACGTGGTGTTTCCGATGCGGTTCGAACGCGGCGCCTGGCGTCTGTGCAGCGTAAACCCGCGTGGCAGGTCTTGACATGGCTGTTGAATCCCGCCACAGTCCTTCGCGCGGAGGCGTGGCCGGCGTAGTCGGGGGGTTGGTGCTGGAGTCGGAAGCGACGACATTTCTGGTGAGTGACGCCGTGGGCGATGACGGCCCGCGTTTCGCGCTGCTCACGGACGTCGTGCGCATTGGACGCGCTGACGACAACGATGTTGTGCTGCGCGACCCGCGTGTGTCGCGCAGGCACGCCGAGCTAGTGCGCAGCGAGCACCACTTCGAGCTGCGTGACCTTGGCAGCCGCAATGGCACCTTCGTCAATGGCCAGTCGGTGGTCGAGCCGATCGAGGTAGCCAGCGGTGACCGGCTCACCTTTGGCGGCGTGCACCTGCAGTTTCAGGACGGCGCGAGCACGATCATCGCGCGTCCGGTGCGCTTGCTCAGCGTCGACGATCGGACGGCTGAAGTGCGCGTGGCGGATCGGCTCGTTTCGACGACACCCAAGGAGTACGTGTTGCTTCGCCTGCTGGTCGACCGCAACGGTCAGATCTGCGATCGCAACGAGATCGCGAGCGCGGTGTGGCCCGAATACGACGGTCAGGTGGCCGATTACAACATCGACAATCTGGTCGCCCGTTTGCGGGCTAAGCTCGACGACGTTGCCGCCGGCGCCGTCCGCATCCTCGCGGTCAAGACGCGCGGCTACCGCCTGGTGCTCGGAAGCCCCGAATAGGCACACCGGGTGAAGCAATGATGGCGCAGCTCGTAGCGGGTCAGACGATCGACGCACGGTACGTGCTGCGCGGGCAGCTCGGTCGAGGCGGTATGGCAAGCGTGTACGAGGCGTTCGATCCGAAGCTGGATCTGCCCGTCGTGCTGAAGATCCTTCCTCGACAGCTGGCCCACGATCCGACGTTCGTCGTTCGCTTTCGACGCGAAGGGCGAACACTTGCTCGTCTGACGCACCCGCACGTCGTGCGGCTGTACGAGCTTGGCGAGGACGAGGACGAGGGGCTGTACTACCTGGTGCTGGAGTACTTGCGCGGCGGAACGCTCAAGGCACGCCAGGGCCGTACGCCATGGTCGATCGACCGCGTCGCCGAGATCATGCGGCCGGTAGCGCTCGCGGTGGATTTTGCGCATCGACAGGAGCGACCGGTCGTACACCGGGATCTGAAGCCGGCCAACATCATGTTCGGCGAGCACGACCGTGTCGTCGTGAGCGACTTCGGCCTGGCCGATATGTTGGCCTCGGATGAGACCCGTCAATCTCAGACGACCTGGGGCAGCATCACCGCCGGGGCCGTTCTCGGCACGCCGGCCTACATGGCACCGGAACAAGCCGAAGGCAAGGCGACCGGTCCGGCCGCTGACCGCTATGCCTTGGGCGTCGTGGCCTACGAGCTGTTGGTGGGCGCCGTGCCCTTCCTGGCCGATACACCCCAGGCCACGCTGATTCAGGTGCTAACGAAGCCGCTCCCACTGCCTAGCCACCTCAACCCGCGGATTGGCAGGACCGTCGAGGATGTGCTCTTAAAGGCATTGGCGCGTGACCCGAGTCTGAGGTTCAGCTCGGCGATTGAATTCGTCGAGTCACTCGAGGATGCAGGTCGGCTGACTGCGCCTGTGGTAATGCCACCCGCGCCCGAGCCTCGGAGCGCGCCGATCGAGGATGAACCGCCGCCACCGCTGCCGGTGCGCCGGCCGGCTGGATTGCTCGCCGCCGGCGGTGTCCTGGTGGCACTGGCCGTCGGCGCGGCGGCGCTCCTGTTCGCCCAGGCGCTCGGCGAGCGCGATGCCCTGCAAACGCTCGCGCAGCCGACCGCGCTCGTGGCGCCCAGGCCGGAGCCGACCCGCGCACCTACCGAGGGCCCGCTGCAAGCGTCCACGCTTCAAGTCGTCGTCGTGGCTACCCCGACGCCCGTTCCGACGCTCGAGCCGACGGTCGCGCCAGCGACGCCGGAGCCGACGCCGCAACCAGAGCCGGAGCCCGCCATCGTGCCTGAAGAGGAGCCGGCGCCGGCTGCTCAGCCCATAGGCCACGTGGTCGTGCCAACGGCGGTGCGGCGAACGGCGCCGGTCGTGCCGCAGGCGCCGGCACCGACGCCCACGAAAGCCGCATTCCTACCGCCCCCCGCGCCGGCGCAAGCGACACCGCCCAAGGCGCCATTCAAACCGCCTGCTGGTCCCTGAGGTGCCCACATGCCCGCCCGCCACACCCTGACGCAAGAACGACTCAGCGGTTTCTTCCGGCTGGTGCTGGCGTGCCTGTTGAGCGTTGGCGCCGCCGTGCCCAGCGCGCAGGCGCAGCCCAGCGAGTGTCAACAGCCAAGCGAGGTCGGCTGCCCAGTCGCGGCGCACGACCTCGCGTGGGCTGTCCTTGGCAATGCCGACGAGGTACACAGCTGGCGCTTGCAGCTCGGCCAGGGCGGTCACTTGCGGGTGGTGCTCGGCAACCTCGACGCGGACTACGATCTGCACGTCTACCGCGGCGACGGCACACTGGTCTCGGAATCGACCAACGAAGCTACCGACGACGATGCGGTCGATTTGGATGGCCTCGGGGCCGGGACGTACTTCATCTACATCAACAGCGCGCGTAGCCAGGCGAGCACATCAGCATATAGCCTGTCGGTTGACTTCGAGCCCGCACTCGTCGCGGCGGCACCAGCGCTCGTCGAGCCCACGCCGACCTTGCCGCCGCCGCCAGCACCTGCCGCGACGCCCACGCCAGTAGTAGGCACACAAGCGACAGGCGCCAATGCGCTCGACAACGGATCCTTCGAAGACGGCCGGCGACAGCCCGTGAGCTGGAGCTTTGGCGATCCGTGGGGTGACGTCGACGCGCGAACCGGTTACGAGTGGACCACAAGCGCTGCGCGTTCGGGTCAGCGCAGCGTGATGATTGCCCATCCCGCAGGGCATGCGCTGTGGAAGTTCCAGCGCGAGGGGTCAACAAACGCCGACCGATACCCGGCGGTGCCGCCCGAAGCCACCAGCATTGAGCTTGCCGTCTGGTGCAAGGCCGATCGCGCGGACGTCCAGGGCGCGGGTGGACCCGGTGGACCACGCGGGCCTGGCGTCGAACTCCTGACCACCGACGTCCGGAGCGGTTTGAATGGCTGGACGCGTGCATCGCTGCGGTGCGGGTTGGACTGGACCCAGAATGTCGTGCGGCGACCGCTGCCCGACGCGTATAACGCCGTCACCGTCTGGCTGGCGCACGACGGGCCATCGGATGCCACCGTGTGGTTCGACGACGTAGCGCTCGCCTTCTACTAGCGAGGTAGGTTCTGAATGCGATGAAGCTCACGGGCGAGATGGGCGCGTTTCGGCGTGACCCGCTGGGCATGCTGCAGCGCGTGGCTCGTGAGCAGGGCGACTTCGCG
>DASXRR010000279.1:0-20151 GCA_036506475.1 Chloroflexota bacterium | reverse complement strand
CGCCGGCGTCTGGCTGGCAATCGTTCTTCTCGTGCTCCGGTTCTTTGGAATGCATATCTCGTGACGAAGGCAGGGTTCACACCATGATCAAGATCGAACGGACCATCACCATCCATCGTCCGGTGGAAGAGGTATTCGCGTATTTATGTGACGTCCAGCATGGACCGAGTTACATCTCTGGCCAGCGCGAGGCGCACACGACCTCCAGCGGCCCGATGGGCATCGGGACGACGTTCGCAACATCAGGCAAGTTTCCAGGGCGCGGGGCCTCGTACGAGATCGTCGAGTACGAATTGAATAGCCGTCTCGCCTGGAGGGCCGCATCCGGTGCGCGGGCGACGACGACGTGGGGCTTTCAGCCGTCTGGCCCCAGTACGCGAGTCACGTTCACGCGGGTGGCCGACCCCCAGGGCCTCTCCAGGTTGGCGGAGTCGCTGTTGCAGGGGCTCACCAATGGCAAGATCGATCAGGATCTGGGCGCGCTCAAGGAACTGCTGGCTGTGACGCGCAAGCCCGCCGTCAAGGGCTGGTAGCTATTCGGCGCCGCCTGCACGGGCGCCGCGCTGCACCTGAAGGGAAAGGACAACACTCAATGACTGTCACACTCTTGATTAAGCCACTCGGCGACCGAGTGGTCGTCAAACCCAAGCCCAAAGACGATATGACCTCGAGCGGCATCATCCTGCCGGATACGGCAAGCGAGAAGCCCCAGGAGGGTTCGGTTTTGTCAGTTGGGCCTGGCCGGGTACTCGACAGCGGGAAACGTCTCGAGATGGACGTCAAGGCTGGTGATTCAGTGCTGTTCGCGAAGTACGCGGGCACCGAAGTGAAGCTGGACGGTGACGAGTACCTCGTGATCCGCGAGGGCGACTTGCTAGCCATCGTGACCAACGGAAAGAAGTAGGAAAATGCCCGCAAAGCAACTCTTGTTCGACGCCCAGGCGCGTCGACAGCTCAAAATTGGCATCGACGCGCTTGCCAATGCCGTCAAGGTCACCCTCGGCCCACGCGGTCGAAACGTCGCCATCGATAAGAAGTGGGGCGCTCCGACGATCACACACGATGGCGTGACGGTGGCCAAGGAAATCGAGCTGGAGGACCACTTCCAGAACATGGGTGCGCAGATGCTCAAACAGGCTGCCACCAAGACGAACGACGTAGCCGGCGACGGGACCACCACCGCGACGGTACTGGCCCAGGCGATCGTCACCGAAGGCCTGCGCAACCTGGCCGCCGGCGCCAATCCGATGCTGCTCAAGCGCGGCATCGAGGCGGGCACGCGGGCGGTTGTGAAGGAGATCGAGCGACTGTCGATTCCCGTCAAGGGGCACTCCGACATCGAGCACATCGCCGCCATCGCGGCCAACGACCCGCAGATCGGCAAGCTGCTGGCCGAGGCCATGGAGAAGGTCGGCCATGACGGCGTGATCACCATTGAGGAAGGCAAGAGCCTGAAGATCGAGGTCGAATACACCGAAGGTATGCAGTTCGACCGGGGCTACATCTCGCCGTACTTTGTGAGCGATCTGCAACGCATGGAGGCACCCCTCGACGAGCCGTACGTGCTCATCACCGACAAGAAGATCAGCGGCACGAGCGATCTGATTCCGGTGCTCGAGAAGCTGGTGCAGACCGGGCAGAAGGACATGCTCATCATCGCCGAGGACGTGGACGCCGAAGCCCTCGCGACGCTCGTGGTCAACAAGCTGCGCGGCATTCTCAACGTTGTGGCGGTCAAAGCGCCGGGCTTCGGCGATCGGCGCAAGGAGATGTTGCGGGATCTGGCGACGCTGACCGGTGCAACGCTCATATCCGCGGAGGTCGGCAAACAGCTCGAGGATGCCGAACTCGAAGAGCTTGGTCGAGCGCGACGTGTCGTCGTCACAAAGGACAACACGACCATTATCGAAGGCCGTGGTAAGCCTGAAGACATTCAGGCGCGCATCAAGCAGATCAAGGCCCAGATCGAAGACACGACGAGCGACTATGACAAGGAGAAATTGCAGGAACGCCTCGCCAAGCTGTCGGGCGGAGTGGCCGTCATCAAAGTCGGCGCACCTACTGAAATCGAGCTGAAGGAGAAGAAAGCGCGCGTCGAGGATGCCCTGCACGCGACCCGCGCGGCCATCGAAGAAGGCATTATCCCAGGTGGCGGGGTGACGCTGCTGCGCGCGGCGTCATCAGTGGATGCGCTCGCTCTCGAGGGGGATCAGGGGACCGGGGCCGAGATTCTGAAGCGCGCATTGCAGGAGCCGCTGCGGCAGCTCGTGGCCAACGCCGGCCTTGAAGGCAGCGTCGTGGTCGAGCACTTGAGCCGTGAGAAGCGCGCCAACTGGGGTTTCGATGTCATGTCGGAGAGCTACGTCGACCTGGTCAAGGCGGGCATCATCGATCCAGCCAAGGTCACACGCAGCGCACTCGAGAACGCCGCCAGCGTGGCGGGCATGATCCTCAGCACCGAAGCGCTGGTCAGCGATCTGGCGGAGGGCCACACACGCGCCGTGGCGTCTGGCCGGACTGGAATGTACGAGTAAGCATGATGTTCAACTTCTTCAACAAATCGCAGCCGCGCTATCCAACCATCCGTCAAGCCCTGGTCCAGTCAGGCTTGTCCGCCGCCGTCGACTCGAACAAGGTCGCCGTGGTGGAGAAACATGGTCAATATTCCGGTCGTCGCGTGAGCTTCTTCCGCGCTTTCGCACCTGGGCACCAGGACGTGCTGTTAGGTTCTGGACACGTCGAGCACGAAGGGGCAGTGGTGGTCTACGGGCGACCGGGGCCAGAGGGCGCGGTGCCCGCTCGACAGCCGGCCAACCGCGCCAGCCACGCTGACGACGAGCGCCTGGTGTTCTGGGATCCAGCGCGGGCCAGATCATCGGAGGCGACGCTGTCCGCGCCGGCGGCGACCTGGCTGCACGCCCGGTCAACCTCAGCCCCCGGTGTCAGTCCGTAGCACGACGTCGCCGCCCGTTCCGGCGACTGGCACAGAGACAACCGCCACTCTGCGCGGACTCGAGGCACCGCGCGCCGAAGCAGCAACCACCGATGGGGCAGCTAGCCTGCCACGTCGGGGCATGCTCGACCGCGACTGGCAGAAAGCACTCATCATGCTGCTCACGCTGTTAGTCAGCGTAGCGCTGTTGTGGGTCATCTGGCAGGTGATCAGCCCGATCCTGCACACACTTGTCCTGTTCGGCCTGGCGGCCGTGCTCGCCTTTGCGCTCAGCGGACCGGTGGACATGCTGACGCGTCGTATCGGCAACCGGCTTCTCGCCATCGTAGGCGTGTACGTGTTCGTCGGTACCGTGGTTGTGGGCGGTATCGTCCTGCTCGCAGATCCATTCGTGCGTCAGGCGAGCGATCTGGCGAGCGCGCTCCCGCAGTACGCGAGCGACCTCCAGGCCCGCGCACCTGAAGTCCAAACCACGCTCGGCCAATACGGCATCCAGACGGATCTCGATCAACTCAAAGCCCAGCTCGCATCGGCCATCGAACAGGGTGGAACCGAAGTGTTGAAGAACCTGGTGGGCACCCTGGCCGAGGTCGGTGGAATGATCCTCGACATCGTGCTGGCCCTGGTGATCTCGCTGTATTTGCTGGTGGACGGACCGCGCTTCGGTCGACGCAGCCTCGCCATTATTCCACCTCAGCACCGCGCCAAGGCGCTGTTCCTGCAGGACAACGTCTCGCGCGTGTTGGGCGGCTACCTGCGCGGCCAGCTAACGCTGGCCGTGATTGTTGGCGTGCTGGCGGGTGTCGGAACGGCGCTGCTCGGGCTGCCCTATGCGGTCGTGCTCGGAGTGTTAGCCGGACTGTTCGAGCTGGTGCCGATGTTCGGGCCCATCCTGTCGGTCATCCCGGCCGTCATTGTGGCGCTCTTCATGCCGTTCCCCACTGTTGTGTGGGTAATCCTGTTCTTCGTGGTCATTCAACAGGTCGAGAACAATGTGCTGGCTCCGCGCATTAGCGGCCACGCCGTTGGTCTACACCCACTCGGCGCCATGTTCGCACTGTTGGCCGGCTTCCAGCTGGCTGGATTGCTCGGCGGCCTGTTCGCCGTGCCACTGGCAGGCGTACTGTGGGTGCTACTCGGCGCCGCGTATCGAAACGTGGTCGTCACGGAGCCACCGAGAGCAAAGCGGCGGCTGCTGGCCGTGCCAGTGTTCCGCCGGCCCGGCGCCAAACCCGCACCGGAGCTGTAAGGCATTACGCTAACTGGGTCGCCAGCCCTGGTGGTCGACGTCGTCGGCGCTCGCCATCAGGACGACCTCGCTCGGTTGCGTTGGCCCGCGGCGGAACGCGCCGCCGTGCTCGCCTGCCTCGACCACCGCGCTGAACGGCACCCACAGGTTGCGCGCATACGGTCGATCGATCAGGAACTCTCCAGCGTGCACCTCTTTGATCTTGCCGATGCGCTGGCCATCGATGCTGACCACGTCCATCCCGAGCGAAATCTGATCCGCGCCAGGGCCGCTCGCCTTCAAAATCTCACCCTTACGCGAAGGGTCGTCGGTCTCGTTCATGAACACCAACTGTACTGCGGTGCGTGCGGCCCGGCGTGCCACCCGAAATGATCAGAGGGCTTGTGGCATGGGCCATTGGCTCGGCGATTCTGGCTGTACTGCTGGGGCGCATCCTGCGCGCGCTGGGCGAACACGTGCCTCCACCACCTCCGGGCGCTCCTCCGGCGAGCGATGACGAACGTGGATCCGCTGAGGCAGCTCGTCCAACCTGGAGTAGGCGTTCGCACCGAGTGTGTGCTGCTGGCCGACTACCTGAAGGCGATCATCATGAACCAGAACGTGCCGACGGACTTGCCGAAGCAGTCCAGAGAGAGCCGCTTCTTCAACCAGTACTGCCCGGCCGAGCCGATGGGGTTGTGTCGCCCAAGCGAGCCAGGCGGGACGGACCTGACCTTCGCGTTCGTAAGCGGCTGATCCACCAGTTGTCGCGGGGGAGCCTGCCTGGCAAGCTCCTCCGCGCACCGCGTCAGGTGGCGGGGGTTGTTGCTATTGGCTCGCCCAGGTTGACCTGGTCGATGCGCTCGTCCGCGAGGCGCAGTCGGCGGCTTACGCCGCGTAATAGTCCAGCGGCTACCTCGCGGTAACGCAGCAGGACGTCGACCAGTACGGGGGCGGGAATCTCGACGGCCATGGTCGCCTCCACGGCTATGACGGTTGCCGACCGAGGCTCCTGATCCAATGCGCCCATCTCGCCAATAACCGTTCCGTCCTCGAGTTCGGCGAGTATCACGGGCTCAGTCGGCCGCCCGCGCGAGCGCTCCACTCGGACTCGTCCCTTTACCACCAGGAAGAAGGATTCGCTGAGGTCACCCTGCTGCACCAGGCATGCTCCAACCGCGAAGGTACGGATCGAACACTGCTCGGCCAGGCGTTGGAGCACAGCTTTGGGAATCGTCGCTAACAAGCTGATAGTGGAGAGGACGCTCAGCACCGCGGCCGTGTCAGCGGCGGGCGCATGGAGTACATCGGACGTGAGGTCTGGACGCTCAAGCGTCAGCGCGAGTGGCAGACGCACTGTGAACGTGCTGCCGACCGCTTCGCGACTCTCGACGGTCAGGCTCCCGCCGTGCTCTTGCACGATCTGTTGGGCTCCAGCCAGACCGATGCCTGAGCCGGCGATAAGACCGCGCACGTTTGCACCACGGTAGAAGCGCTCGAAGACCGCGTCGAGGTCAGCATCAGGGATACCCAGACCCTGATCACCGACGGCCAGAACTGCCCAGGTGGCGTCGGCGACGTGCTCTCTGCGAAGACGCAGGCTGATCGCGCCACCGTGTGGGCTGAACTTGACCGCATTGCCCAGCAAGTTGCGCAACATCCGCTCGAGGCGCCAGACATCCCATTCGCCGATCAACTCGGCTTCGGTCGTGGTGACCTGAATTCCGTCCAGTCCTGGCTGCTCGGTGTACTCAGCTACGACGCGTCGGACCAACGCCACCAGGTCCATTGGCTCGCGTACGAGATCGAGGCGATGCCCGGCCTGCTTGCGCGCCAGACCTAGAAGCTCGTCCAGATGCCGCGCCATGTTGGATGAGGTGGCCTGGATCCTGGTCAGTCCGGTGCGTAATGAGAGCGTGCCCGACTCGGTACTCTCCGGACCAGCGTCGTCCAGCACGTCCTGGAGCAGATCCGCACGCAGCGTGATAGACGCCAGGGCGTTCTTCAGGTCGTGCGCTGACGCAGTGATCAAGGCGCCTTGCGCGCGCACGAGCTCTTCGAGGCGCACGTTGTCCGCGGCGAGCGAATTTCGCTCGGCACGCAACGCGGCCAGGCTCTGACGGCGGGCAAGCGCCATTGTGCCGCTGGCGCGGAGCGCAGATTCGGGCAACCGCAACAGTGGACTAACTACGACCACAAGCAGCGGCGAAGCGAGGCATCAAAACAGTCCGCGCGGCGCGGCTGTTCGTGCCGGTTGCTCCAACCCGCCATGGCCTTATTCTCCAACTCCCAATCGATCATTCTACAGTCTGCGGATGCAATCGCATGAACAATTGTCATCGCGGGCTGCAGACCGTAAGGTGCAGGTGTCAGACGTTTACATGACTGGTAGATGACGGGAGTTCATGACGCCGTCCGCGTCGCCTGCGACACTGCAAACCATGGGGTCCCCAGCTCCGAAGTGGTCAGGGCTGACGACGGCGCAGTCGCTGGCGGTTGCGTCTCAATTCGGCGTGTCGCTGGCAGTCGGCGTTGGTCTGGGGCTTGTCGCGGGGCAGTGGCTGGATGGCCAGATCCACACTGGCCCACTGTTCACCCTGATCGGCGTCTTTGCCGGTCTGGCCGCGGGTATCACTGGCATCGTCGCGCTGTACCGCGCCACGCTGCGTTCAAGCGAGCGCGAGTGGCGCAGCCGCCGATGACCACACCGCCAACTCCGACCGACCCGGCCGCGAACGCACCACTGCGACGGTGGTGGCGATTTCTGTTCTTCCCAGCCCTGTTGGCGGCCAATTTTCTGCTGATCCAGCTGGTCACGCCCGGTCCGCCCCAGCGCGTCGAAGTGTCATACACCTTCTTCAAACAGCAGGTGGAGGCCGACAACGTGGCCCAGATCAGTACGCGCGCGGACTCGATTCAGGGCACGTTCCGACAGAGCGCCGCGTACCAACCTGACCCAGCGGTGGCCACAAAGACGGTCGGCGATTTCTCCACCGTCATCCCGGCGTTTGCCGATCCCGGCCTCGAGACCCTGCTTGCCGCGCACGGCGGAACGATCAATGCGCGTCCATTGGATCAGCCGGCCAACCCGTTCATTACCGTTCTTCTCGGTTTTGGCCCAACGCTGCTGCTGATCGGCGGTTTCCTGTGGCTGTCACGGAAAGCGGCCGGACAGATGGGTGGTGGCATGTTCGGCCTGGGCAAGAGCCACGCCAAGCGCTACGACCAGTCCACGGTGGGCGACCGCGGAGTGACCTTTGCCGACGTGGCCGGCATCGAAGAGGCCAAGGCCGAGCTCGTCGAAATTGTCGATTTTCTCAAGGATCCGGAAAAGTACACGCGTCTCGGTGGGGTGGTGCCCAAAGGCGTGTTGCTGATCGGCGCGCCGGGCACGGGCAAGACCCTGCTGGCGCGGGCCGTTGCTGGCGAGGCGAGCGTGCCGTTTTTCAGCATGGGCGCCAGTGAGTTCGTCGAGATGATCGTCGGCGTTGGTGCCAGTCGCGTGCGCGACCTGTTCAAGCAAGCTCGCGACTCGGCACCGGCAATCATCTTCATCGACGAGCTGGATGCCATCGGTCGAGCCCGCGGCTCGGGCGTCTTTTCCGGCAGCAACTCCGAGCAAGAGCAGACGCTGAACCAGATCCTGACCGAGATGGACGGCTTCAGCTCGCGCCAAGGCGTGATTGTGCTGGCGGCGACCAACCGGCCGGATGTGCTCGACCAGGCGCTGCTGCGACCGGGTCGCTTCGACCGTCGAGTCACGGTGCAGGCACCGGACAAACTCGGTCGGGAGATGATCCTGAAGGTCCACACTCGCGGCATGCCGCTGGCGCCCGACGTCGACCTGAAGGAGATTGCCGCCTCAACGCCCGGGCTCGTCGGCGCCGACCTGCGCAACCTGGCCAACGAGGCGGCATTGCTGGCGGCTCGCCGCAACGAGGAGTCGATCCAGCACAAGGACGTGCTGGATGCGCTCGAAACGCTGGTCCTTGGTCCGGCGCGGGCGCTGGTGATGAGCGTCGAGGAACGCACGCGTGTGGCCTACCACGAGGGTGGCCACGCCATCCTTGGCCTGCTCCTGCCAGGCGCAGACCCGGTCAATCGCGTCACCATCGTGCCGCACGGCATGGCGCTCGGAGTGACGTACCAACGACCGGAGGACGATCGGCACAGCTACACCGAGCAGTACCTGCACGCGCGCATCGTCGGCGCGATGGGTGGTCGAGCGGCCGAAGAAGTGGTGTTCGAGATGTACACGACGGGCGCTGAAAACGACATGCAGCAAGCCACTGAGCTGGCACGTCAGATGGTCACCCGCTGGGGCATGAGTGAGCGATTAGGACCGGTAACCCTGGCGCCGCGCGAAGGGACCTACGGTGGTGGTCTGGAGGGGTTCGGCCTCGCTGGCAAACCGTATGGCGCGGCGATGGCCGACGCTATCGATACCGAGGTCCAGCGGCTCCTCAAGGAGGCCGCCGACGAAGCCAGGCGTGTGCTCGAAGCGCACCGGCGCGAGCTTGATGGGCTGGCCGCCGCGCTGCTCGAACACGAGACATTGGACGAACCTGCGATCCGTCGCGCGACCGGGCTGTTGGTCATTCCGCGAGTAGCGCCGGCGCCGCTGCCACTGCGTCCGGCTATCGCCAACACCAACGGGAGGTGAACATGATGCACTCTAGATCTTTGCCAGGCCCTTCGGCTTACTCAGTGCCAATGGTGGTCGAGCAGACCAGCCGTGGTGAGCGCGGCTACGACATCTTCTCGCTGCTCTTGAAGAATCGCATCGTGTTCCTGGGGACGCCGATCGACGATGTGGTCGCGAATTTGATCGTGGCCCAACTGCTCTATCTGGCCCAAGACGATCCTGATCGCGAAATCCAGATGTACATCAACAGCCCGGGCGGTCAGATCGACGCTGGACTGGCAATCTACGACACGATGCATCTCATCCAGCCGCTGGTGGCGACGACGTGCATTGGCATGGCGGCGAGTATGGGCGCGGTCCTGTTGGCAGGTGGCGCGAAAGGCAAACGGTCGACGCTGCCTAATTCACGGATTTTGATCCACCAGGCGTCGGCCGGCTTTCAGGGCACCGCGTCGGATATCGAAGTCCAGGCGCGTGAGATCATCCGGATGAACGCGCGGCTGCAAGAGATGATGGCCGCGGACACCGGGCAGTCGGTTGAACGTGTCGGACGCGACATCAACCGCGACTACTGGATGAGCGCAGCTGAGGCGCTGGAGTATGGCGTCGTGGATCGGATCGAGGGCGAGACGGCCGCCACCATCGCGGCGGACCGGGCCGAGGCCGCGGTCAAAGACACGCCGGGCGCCACCCCAGAGCCATCCAACGGGCGACGATAAACGCACCCGTGCCGGCGCTCGACTCCGAGCTGCACCACGACGAGGTGGGCCGTCGTGGTGTTGTATTCGCGTTTGATTCCGCCGTTCGCGGCCGCCGAGTTCGTTTCAGTCAGCGATCAACGCGTATAACTCATCGCTAGAAAGAGAAGTGATCTATGGCCGCGTGGAATGCTGTCGCACCTGAGCGCGTCACAATTGGCCGCTCCGCGGCCGGCGCGCCGCGTACGTATCGGACGCTGTCAGTCAAGCACCATCGCGTACGGGAGTTTCTCGGCGGCGCGGCCAGGGCATGCGGCAGCGGGCTCAACTCGGTGATGGTGGTCGTTGGCGACCGGCTCAGGCTGTACAAAACCGGGCAGTACAGCGCCGACACGGCGGCTGAAGCCCACGGCGCAGGATCCCTACACAGCTAGTCCAGCGGACGTCTTTCTGGAGACCGACCGGCTTGTACTGCGCCAGTTCACCGAGGCCGACCTCGACAACCTGGTCGAGTTGGACAGCGACCCCGAGGTCATGCACTGGGTCAATGGCGGGCGTCCGACGCCGCGCGCCGCCCTCCGCGATGATCTCAGCTGGTACATCGGCTACTACGAGCGATACCCAGGGTTCGGCTTCTGGGCCGCCAACGAGAAGTCCAGCGGCGATTTTCTGGGCTGGTTTCACTTCCGACCGCAGCCAGGCGTGGATGTCAACCTGACCGAACCCGAGCTTGGCTATCGATTGCGCAAGTCGGCGTGGGGCAAAGGCTACGGCACGGAGGGAGCGCGCGCGCTGATTCACAGAGGTTTCGCCGACCCACGCGTGCAGCGCGTGGTCGCGTCGACGGATGCGATCAACATTGCCTCGCGTCGGGTTATGGAAAAGTGCGGCATGGTCCTGGTGCGGACCTTCTTCGGTCCGCGGCCAGACGACCCTGATGGCGCGGTGCTGGAAGCGGTCGAATATGCGCTGGAGCGCAGCGCCTGGGAGCAGGCGGCGGCACATGAAAAAAGATCATGACGGCGTAGCGCACGGCCGCTAACGTGGGCATACCTCGGTCACCGTGGAGTCCGCAGCCAGTGTCACAGAGTAGCCCACGAGGCGCGGGTCGTGCCGTATGGCACGGAACCCTGCGGGAGCAGCTCGACCTGATCGCCGCGGTCCAGCACCACTGCCAGTGCGGCCACCGCGGGCTGGAGCGGTCGCATACTCCCTGTCCTGGGCATGCCATGCTGGCCAACGATCAGCGCGCACTCGATGGCCTGCTATGGAATCGCCGGCTGGCTGACCGGCTCCTTGCCGAGGAGGGGATCAGCGCGCCGGGCGCGTGCCTGTAGGAGCGAACGCAGGGGCCTCACCGCCACGCGGTTTTGTTGCTGCGACAACGGGCTGGTCTGTTAGCATGCCCGGAGAATCCCCACTGCTGAGTGGGAGCCTGACGCAGCTCGACCCGAGACCCGCCTGCGCCCCCGGAAAGGTCGCCTGCGCATGAAACATAGCAAACCCCAGATGGGCATCTGCCGCGTCTGTCGCAGCGTGCGTGTCCTGGTAGGCGGTTTGTGCCGCGACTGCCGCGAACAACCGCCGGCGCCCACGGGCCAGACGCCACGCGAAAATGAACGGAGTTCATGACGGGGCACGCCACCGACCTTTTCCACAGATACCCCGGCAATCCTCTGCTGAGCGCGGCCGACTGGCCATACGCTGCGCACACGGTCTTCAATCCGGGCGCAACCCAACTCCAATCGGGCCAAACGCTGCTGCTGGTGCGTGTTGAGGACCGCCGCGGCATCTCACATCTGACCGCGGCGCGTAGCGCTGACGGCGTCCATGATTGGCGTATCGATGCCCAGCCGACGTTCGCGGCAGAGCCCGAGCGCTATCCCGAGGAGCTGTGGGGCGTCGAGGACGCGCGCATTGTGCGTCTCGAGCAGATGGGCTGTTACGCTGTGACGTACACCGCCTACTCGCGTGCCGGACCCCTCGTCGCGCTGGCTACGACCGAGGACTTTCGCACGTTTGAGCGGCATGGTTCGATCATGTCGCCCGAGGACAAGGACGCTGCTCTATTTCCGCGACAATTCGATGGCCTTTGGGCACTCATCCATCGACCCGTGCCACATAGCGGTGGCGCCAAAGCCAACATGTGGCTGTCATTCTCACCCGACCTGCGCAACTGGGGCCATCACGGTGTGCTGCTCGAGGCGCGCGACGGGGCCTGGTGGGACGCGGGCAAGATTGGACTATCGCCGCAACCAATCGAGACGGCTGAGGGCTGGTTGGTCATCTATCACGGTGTGCGCAACACTCCGGCCGGAGCGTTGTACCGTGTTGGTCTGGCGCTGCTGGACCTCGAGGACCCGCGGCGCGTCGTGCGCCGCGGCGACGAGTGGGTGCTCGGTCCACAGGCGTCGTACGAGGTGAACGGCGACATCCCAAACGTGGTCTTTCCGTGTGGCGCGGTGCTCGACCAGCCGTCCGGTGAACTGCGCATCTATTACGGTGCGGCTGATACATGCGTCGGGCTAATGACGGCGCAGATTGGAGAGGTGCTGGATTGGCTGCACACGCAGCCGGCTCCACCGAATGCACATGCCTGACCATCCAAACCTGATCCTGGAGCGAAGCTTGTCCATCGCATTCGTGGCGACCTGTCCACCGCGCCAGTGTGGCATCGCCACCTTCTCGAGTGACCTGCAGAAGGCACTCCAAGCAGCTGATCCGTCCGTGCTCATCCGATGGGCAGCCATCAACGAAGCAACGTCCATTCATCCATACGGGCCGCAAGTGTCCTGGCGTATTCGCCAGGGCGATCCGGACAGCTACCGTGCAGCAGCCGAGCAGTTGAACGTGGCGGCTATCGACGTCGTGAGCCTGCAGCACGAGTTTGGGCTCTATGGCACGTGGGGCGATCCATTCGAGGATCACCTGCCATCGTTTCTGGACGTGCTCCAGAAGCCGCTGGTTACCACACTCCATTCCGTGTTGCCCGACCCGTCGCCGTCCATTCGCGGGGCTGTGCACAGAATCGTCGAACGCAGCAACGTCGTCGTCGTGATGGCCGAACGTGCACGGTCACTCTTGATCGACGATTACGGCGTGGCGGAGCGCGACGTGTGTGTCGTGCCGCACGGCGTGCCACCAGTACAGCCGCACGGCCGCACGCGCATCAAGGAACAATTCGGCCTGTCGGGGCGGACGATCATCACGACGTTCGGGCTCGTCGATCCGCGCAAGGGCCTGGAATACATGATCGAGGCCATGCAGGCAGTCCGTCGGTGCGATCCGAGCGCGCTCTACCTCATCGTCGGCAAAACGCATCCGGAGCTTGTCCGCCGCGAGGGTGAGGCGTACCGACGCAAACTCTGGCAGCTGGTCCGAGAGCTCGGCCTCCAGAAGCACGTGGAGTTCGTCGACGAATATCTCAGCCAGGCCCAGATCGTCGATTACCTGCTCGCCAGCGATATCTACGTCACGCCGTACCTCGATCCCAAGCAGATCACGAGCGGCACACTAGCCTATGCGCTCGGGGCCGGCAAGGCGATCGTGTCGACGCCATACCCGCATGCCGCGGAGGTGTTGACCGACAACCGAGGTATTCTCGTGCCCTTCCGCAGTCAGTCAGCGCTGGCCGAAGCCACGTTGCGCATCCTGGGTGATCCGGAGCTGAAGCAAAAGCTCGAACACGAAGCCTACGCATACGGTCGAGAGACGGCCTGGCCGCGGGTAGGTCAGCGAATGCTGGCGATTCTGCGATCGGCCGCGCTGCAATCGGCCGTCGGTAGGAGTCAGCTGCGCGAACTGGCAAGGACGAGCGGCGCTTGAGGCAGACTCGCGGCCCAGTGCGCCACCTGCACCGGTTGACCCGTCCTGTCGGCCGGGCTGGTCCAGGCGCCTGCGCAATTGCCGTGTACGCGGAGCCGAGTAGCGCGAACACCATGACGCCGCTGGAGCCGCGCTCCGCGCGCGAGCAAGGAATCGAGGGCGTAGCCTGCGTCGACGATGCGGCGCGGGCCATCGTCCTCTATAGCAAAATCTGGCGCCATCGACGCGTGCCCTCGGCCAGCGCGGCCGCAGCGAGCCTGTTGCGCTTCCTCGGCTACATGCAAGACCACGACGGCCGATTCGGCAACTTCATCCTCGATTGGAACGGCCGACGGAACCGCGTGGGCAGCACATCGCAGCCCGGCGGGCCAGCCTGGCAGGCACGGGCACTGCACGCACTCGCCTTTGGCCACGGAACCGAATGGGAGGTGCGGTTCGAGCGAGCGCTACGCTGGGTTGACGAGCCAAGCCCGTACCTGGACGTACGCGCGGTTGGCGTGCTCGCGGTGCTGGAGCACTGGCGCGCGACGGGATCGTCCGACTCTGCTGAGCGTGCCCTGACGTGGTCCCGCGAGATCGCCGGTCACGCCAGCGAAGCAGGACTGTTAAATGCTGCTGGAGTGACGCCTATTCACCTGTGGGGACATTTGCAGGAAGTGGCGTTAGCGGAGACCGGGCGGGCGTTTAGCCAGCCGGAGCTGGTGGAATGCGCGCGCGCAAGCGCTGAGGCACTGTTGTTGCCGGCCGTCGAATGCGGCTTTGATTTCGCGCGCGTATTGCCGTTCGACGTGAGCTGTACCGTCGCCGGCCTGGCGGCGGTGGCGCGCGCCACGTCCAACGAGCGGTACGCGCTCGCGGCGGCGTGCGGACGACAATGGTTCCACGGGCGCAATAGCGCGCGCCAGCCGGTCTACGACACCCGGCGCGGCATGGTGTTCGACGGCATCGACCATGGACGGGTCAGTCGTAACTCCGGGGCGGAGTCGAATATCGAGGGCGCGCTGGCGCTGCTTGGTGACCACGATGTCTGAACGCCTGCGCGTGGGCATGTTGGCGCCGATTGCCTGGCGCGTGCCGCCCGCGCACTACGGACCCTGGGAAAGGGTGGTGTCCATCCTCACGGAAGGACTTGTTGCACGCGGCGTCGACGTCACCCTGTTTGCGACGGCCGATTCGATAACGCGTGCGCGTCTGGTTGCAGTTGCGCCGCGCGGCTATGCCGAAGACAGCTCAATCGACGCAAAGGTGTATGAGGGCCTGCACATTGCCAATGTATTTGAGCACGCGTCGACCGGCGCACTGGACATCGTTCACAACCATTTCGATTTCCTACCGCTGACCTATAGCCGGCTCGTGTCTACGCCGCTGGTGACAACCGTGCACGGGTTTTCATCAGCGCGCATTATGCCGGTCTATCGGGCGTACAACTCGAGCACTCATCTGGTGGCCATCAGCGCGTCCGACCGGCACCCCGACCTGGACTACGCCGCCACGATTCACCACGGTATTCCGCTCGACGAGTTTACGTACCGCGGCGAGCCTGGCGAGTACTTGCTGTTCTTCGGACGCATTCATCCGGACAAGGGCGCACGCGAGGCGATCGACGTCGCGCGACGGACTGGCCACAGGCTGATCCTGGCTGGCATCGTGCAGGACGCCGACTACTTTCGGACCGCTGTCGAGCCGTTCCTGGACGGCGAACGCATCCGTTACGTCGGTTCGGTAGGTCCTACGCAGCGCGATGCGCTCCTCGGACGCGCGGCGGCTCTGCTGCATTTGATTAGTTTCGACGAGCCCTTTGGTCTGTCGGTGATCGAGGCAATGGCGACGGGCACCCCGGTGATCGCGTTTCGCCGTGGCTCGATGCCGGAGTTGATCGAGGACGGAGTCAGCGGCCTGCTGGTGACGGCCGGCGACCTGGAGGGTGCCGTTCTGGCCGTCGAACGCATCGGTCAGCTCGAGCGCAGGTCCGCGCGGACACGTGTGGAACAGCACTTTTCGGCGCAGCGCATGGTCGACGAGTACCTGGACCTGTATCAGCGGCTGCTCGGTCGAGATCCAGCGGTGCAGCTCGGCCAGCCGCCAGCAGAAGACGTCGCACCCGGCCACGTCCGGCGGGAGCGACCGCCAGGAGCACGCTGTGATGCATGTCACGCACGCCAGGCGCGCGTGCAGCACAGTCGCGACGGTCTGCTGATCGTGTGCCGCCACTGCGCCCGCGGCGTCGACCTGGCGGCACGCGACGCCACCGAGGCGATCGCCGAGGTCGCGGAGCGTGCTCCGGCCGGCGAACGCCGAGCGCTGAGGCGCCGACTTGTTGCACGACGCACGCTGCGTGAAGCACGCCGCGCGCGCAGCTGAGAAAGGTACTTGACCAGCGTGGTCGCGGCTCAGGGCAACAGCTGAGAACTTACTCCGTCGTCGGCTCGAGCAGCATCGTGCCGCCACAGGCCTGGCAGCGCGGGTTGTAGCGCGAGGCGACCTCCACTTCTGTCGACCGGCCACACGAGACGCAGTACACGCGAAAACGCATCTGGACTCGCCTGGTCGCAGCCACCGCGGCCACGGGCTCTGGTGGTGGGTCGTGGCGCGTGGAGCGGGGCGGGCGACCGGGCCACGCGCAGCTATAGCAGCGCAGCGCGCTCGAGGACTTGGGTCCTCCGCATTGCGGACACGGACTGCACACGTGGTGCTCCGCTCCCTTTTGTCCACAGGTCGGACAGGCGTTGGCTGTGATCATGGTGCATTCTCCTGTCCATTAGGCGGCGGGTAGGCCTGCAGGCCTTTGCCCAGCTGCGACAACAACGCGCCCAGAGCCGCATGCGTCATCTGGCGCCGGCGGCGTTGTTTGGCCGTCAGACCTGGACGATCCTTCAGTGCCTCGAGCACCCACGGCAGCACGGCATGGAGCGCGCGGGCATCCGCGACCGCGAATGACACCGTGATCTGCTCCAGCGCGGCGCCCTGCTCGGCGGAGGGCGCTGGCACGGTCATGATGACACTCCGTCCCCAAATACGACCCGTTCATCGTCTCTATGCGCGGCGCGGTTGGCGAGCAAGCGGTCAGGTGTTGACATGGTCGGCATGACCGAGCGCGTAGTCAGGACGACGGCGCCGCCGTGTTCCACGTGACCGGCGCCCAGGATCAACTCCGGATGGACGTCCAGATCCTCAAAGCGGCGTGGAAGAATGCCCTTGGCCGTCGCCGGCGCCGGATCGAACACTCGGAAATAGTCGACCGCTCGACCGGAGTACGAACCTCGCCGTTGGAGGACGGTCAGCGTGCGCGGATCGAGGTCAGGCGTCCGGCGCGCATCGGTCAGAGCTTGAAGAATGGACGTGGAGAACTCAGGGCGTCGGGAGCGCCGGAGAAAGTCGAACATCAGGAGAGTCCTTTCTGCTTGCGTTGCCGACGCGTTCGAGGCAGCGCGGGCACATGTGCTCGGGTGGCGTGGGTGCCACCTCGGCGTGAGTCTCGGACAAACGTGTGCCCTGTCGCGGTTCGCCGCACACTGCTCGGCCATGAGTACCGTGTTCGTTCACAGGGATGATGTGCCAGTGTTCGCCGTAGCGATCCTGGCGATACGTGGCGCTGGGCGCCGCCGTGTCTCTGGGCGGCGCGAACAGAGCCTGGCCGAGCAAAGCCAGGGGCAGGCGAAGCTGGCTCACAGGTCCGCTGCCGGGCTGCCAATCGACGATGAGATAGCGGCTCCACTCGACGCTCGCCCTGACGATGGCCCGGCCGGGCCAGTGCTGCTCGACGTAGGCGGCGGCGCGGGCAGTCTCGTCGAGGGTCAGCTCGCGTGTCTCGGGATAGTGGGCTCGTCCTCGCATGTCCTGTCCTCCGTAGTCGGAAAGTGCGGCGGCATTCAGAACAAGCGAACGGCGCCGGGCAAGAGGCCCAGCACCCATGCCGCGAGCACCAGGAGGGCGAGGGCGATGCTGCCCTTCAGCACCACGTCAGCTACGACGAGCATCCGATCGGCGGAAGCGAGATAGGCGGTCACGCCGACGTCGTACGGCCCATCGTCAGGTGTATGCGCCGGCGGCGCCGCGACAGTAGCCGTCGCCACGCGTGCGTCAGTCATAGAGAACTCCTCTACGATCGCGCTCGGCGTCTGCGCGACGACTCGTCTCGAGTCGGGTCCTGCGGGAGTAAGCAGAGGACACCAGCTGCGTGCTGGGCCTTATCGTCAATACAATGCCTTCTGCGGAGGCGCCGGTCTCCCTGCGTGCGGAACCGCCAACAGTGTAGCACGCGTGTCGAGCGTGCCTGGGACTTACTTCTTTTTGGGTCCCTTGTTCTCCATCGGCGGCTTCTTGATCGCAGTCTTGGCCTTATTGCCACCCTTCTTGGACATGGGCCTCTCCTTTCACGTGCTCGTCGCGGGGCTCGGCTCGGCCGGGCCAAAGATTCGCTCCAGCGCGGAGGCATCCAGACTCTCTTGACCGATGAGCTCGCGCGCCAGCCGTTCGAGCAGATCAAGATGCGCCCGGAGAATGGCGCACGCGCGCGCAAACCCCTCGTCCAGAAAGCGTCGCACTTCGTCGTCGATCAATTCACCGACGTGCTGCGAGTAATCGCGCTGCTCGCCGATGTCGCGGCCAAGAAAAATCATCTGGTGCTTGCGCCCGAACGCCACTGGCCCGAGCCGTTCGCTCATGCCGAATTCCTTGACCATGCGCCGCACAATGTTCGTCGCACGTTCAATGTCGTCGCGCCCGCACGTGCTCAACTCGCCAAACACGATGCGTTCGGCGGCGTGTCCGCCCAGGCTGGCGGTGACCGCGTCGATGCACTGACCGCGGGTGTTGTAGAAGCGGTCCTCCGTGGGCAGAAAACGTGTCGTGCCGAGCCGTAATCCGCGCGGAACAATGGTGATCTTGTGCACCGGATCGTGGTGCTTCAGAAATCGAGCGACGACGGCGCGGCCACTTTCGTGATAGGCAGTCAGCTCTTTCTCACGGACCGACATGACGGTGCTCTTTCGCTCCGGCCCGGCGCTCACGCGATCGATCGCTTCCTCGAGCTCTGCCATGCCGATGGTGCGTTTATCGCGTCGAGCCGCGAGAATTGCGCCCTCGTTGAGCACGTTGGCCAGGTCAGCACCTGAAAAGCCCGGCGTCTGACCGGCGAGCACGTCCAGGGCGACATCGGCCTCGAATGGTTTGCCACGCGCATGGACATCCAGGATGGCCTTGCGGCCTCGGACATCCGGCGCTGGGACCATGACTACCCGATCGAAGCGGCCCGGGCGCAACAAGGCCGGGTCGAGCACGTCCGGCCGATTCGTCGC
The DNA here is from genome assembly GCA_036506475.1 of Chloroflexota bacterium. Taxonomy (GTDB): domain Bacteria; phylum Chloroflexota; class UBA6077; order UBA6077; family CF-72; genus CF-72. The sequence continues at coordinate 1,505 of DASXRR010000279.1, read as the reverse complement.
GGCGACGACGATCACGCCGGCGTGATCGTCGAAGCCATCCATCTCGACCAGGATCTGGTTGAGTGTCTGCTCGCGTTCATCATTGGCGTTGCCCAGTCCGGCGCCGCGCTGACGGCCGACGGCATCGATCTCGTCGACAAAGACGATGCATGGCGCGCTCTTGCGCGCATTGAGGAACAGATCGCGCACGCGACCGGCACCTACGCCGACGAACATCTCGACGAATTCGGAGCCCGAAATACTGTAGAAGGGCACGTTGGCTTCGCCAGCGACCGCGCGCGCGAGCAGCGTCTTGCCAGTGCCAGGCGGACCAACTAGCAGCACGCCACGTGGGATCCGCGCACCGAGCTCCACGAATTTCAGTGGCTCGCGGAGAAACTCCACGACTTCCTGCAACTCCTGGCGCGCCTCGTCGACGCCCGCCACGTCCATAAACGTGATCGCATCCGTATGCGGGCGGATGACCCGCGCGCGACTGCGACCGAACGAGATCAACGCTCCGCCACCGCCGTCCGCGCGCGACGACCATCGGCGCCAGACGAAGACCATCACGGCGCCGAAAAACAGCAGCGGCACCAGCAGCGGCAAGAAGCCGAGCCAGGCCGGCGGTGGCGGAGCGACGGCATAGCGCACCTGCGCCAGCTGAGTCGACGTCACGCCGAGGCGCGGTAAGACTTTCAGCAGTCCGGTCGGCCCGGTGTAGAAGCTCAACACCTCGCCCGAGCGCGTGGTGACTTCTCCACCGGCCTCCGACTCGCGAATCTCCACGATGTCGCCGCTGCGCACGCGCTGCGCAATTTCGGTGAGCGTGGCCGCGCGCACCTCGCGACTGTTGCCCGGTCGGGCCACGAGCAGGCCCGCTATCAGCACCATCAGCAGCAGTGGCACCACGGACAGCAGGAGCCGACGGCGTCGGCCATCGAAGCGTGCCACGCTAGGGTGCCTCCCCTGGCTCGACGCTCTCGACGGGTGGTTCCTGATCGAGCGGCACGAGCCGCCGCGGTAGCCCGGTGGCGCACGTATAGCACCGCCCGGGCCAAATGATCGGCTTGTGACACTGCCGACAGCGAGTCGTCGATTGGCTGTGATCACCACTCACGACGGCCCCACTTCGATCGGCCGGTCGCGGGCCGCGCATCAGTCCCCGCCGACTATGCTGAAGGCGCGCGGCAATCAGTACCGCCCGCGCCCGCCAGAGCGGCCGCCGTACCCGCCGCCGCGGCTGTTGCCGCCACGCTGCTGGAAGCAGTCCGAGCAATACACGGGCTTGTCGCCGCTCGGCTGGAAAGGCACCTGGGCCTCCTTGCCACAGCTCGAGCAGGTAGCGCTGAACATTTCCCGCGCACCGCGACCGCCGCCGTAGCCACCGCCCGAACCGTACGAGCTGTAGCCGCCGCCGCCGCCGCCGCGTTCGGCCTTGCGCGCCGCTCGGCAGTCCGGGCAGCGACCCGGCTCGGAGTAGCCGCGCGCTGCGTAAAAATCTTGCTCACCACTGGTGAACGTGA
>DASXRR010000278.1:0-9556 GCA_036506475.1 Chloroflexota bacterium | reverse complement strand
TGCCGCGACATCCGGCTGCAGGCCTTCGAAGAAGTAGCCACGCGGCACGCCCAGACGCATTCCGCCGATGCCAACGTCCGCTTGCGGGGTCAGCGGTGTCTCGGCCATCACGTTCAATAGCAGCGCCGCGTCCTCAACCGTGCGGGTCATCGGCCCAACATGGTCGAGCGACCACGCCAACGGCAGCACATCCTGGATGCTGGTCCGACCGTACGTCGGCTTGAGTCCGACAATGCCACACTGGCTGGCTGGCAGGCGGACCGAGCCGGCCGTGTCGGTGCCCAGCGCGGCCGCGCACATTCCGGCGGCGACCGCCACTCCCGAACCGCCGCTCGAGCCACCTGGCACGTGGTCGGGATTCCAGGGGTTGCGCACGGCTCCAAATTCCACGTTGGTACAGGTTCCGCCGTACGCAAACTCGTGCAAGTTGGTCTTGCCGATGATGATCGCGCCAGCCTCCTTCAAGCGACGCACAACTGGAGCATCACGATCGGGGATCCAGTCAGCCAGCACCCGCGAGCCACCTGTGGTGCGCAGCCCGCGAGTGGCAATGTTGTCCTTGATCGCCACGGGTACGCCGTGCAGCGGCTGGGTCCGTTCCGAGCTCGGCAGGTCGTCGGCCGCTTTCGCAGTGGCCAGCGCTCCCTCCGCGTCGACGGTGATGAACGCGCGCAAGCGCTGGTCGTGCTGCTCGATGCGCTCGAGATACGCTCGGGTCGCTTCAATCGAGCTCACGTCGCCCGCGGCGATGCGTCGCGCCAGCTCGGTGGCGGAGAGGAAGCAGAGCTCAGGCATGCGGCGCCGGTGCGGCTGGATCGAACACCGTGGCGGGCATAAGGTCCGGGGCGATGACCTCTTCGAGCTCGCGCGTGAACGCCAGCGTTGGCGGGTTCGGCCGTGGTAATGCGGCCGAGCTCCGGCCATGCGCGGCGCGGACCAGGCCGCCTCGCGGCTCTCCTACCAGCTCACCCAAACGAGCAATGACCTCGCCCCGCAGGATCGTCATGCGGATCGAACCGCGCAGCGGCCGCCCCTGCCAGGGTGTCTGAGGATGAAGCGAGTGCAGGCGGGCGACGTCGACGATGGTCGTTGCCGCGGGATCGACGAGAGTGAAGTCAGCATCCGAGCCAACCTCCAGCGCTCCTTTGCGCGGGTACAGCCCGTACAGTCGCGCGGTGCTTTCGGAGAGCACTGCTGACAGACGCTCGGGCGTGAGCCGTCCGCTGAGCATCTCGTGCACGAGGACCGGGCCGATGGTCTCCACACCGAGGATGCCGGCCGGCGCAGCCGCAAGGCTCTGCGACTTTTCGGCCGGTGTGTGCGGCGCGTGATCTGAGCCGATGGACACGATGGTTCCATCGCGGACGCCTTCCCAGAGCGCTGCTTGATCGTCGAGCGTTCGAATCGGCGGATACACCTTCATTGAGCTGCCGCTTGGCGCGGCGTCGGCGTCGGTGAAGGAGAGATAGTGCGGGCAGGTTTCGGCTGTCAGCGGGATCCCCTCGGTCTGCGCCCGCCGAACCGCACGGATGCCGGGCGCCGAGGAGGTGTGGACAACATGGACGCGACAACTCGTTGCGCCGCTGAGCTCAGCGGCGATCGCGATCGACACCGCCTCCGCCGTGGCGGGCCTGGCCTGAAGAAGCTCCGCGTATGAGGTAGCAGAGTGCCCGAGCGCGCGCTCCGAAGCCTCGATGACGCCACGGTCCTCGCAGTGAGCGCCGAGCAGGCCGCCGACCCGCGCAACCTCCCTGCACAATGACAGCACGTCGCCGTTGTCCGGGGGCTGAATCAGGTTCTCGGGCGCCTCTGACGCCAGGTTGTAGATGAGCATGCGGGTGCGCCGATCGAGCGCGTAGCCCCAGAACAACTTGACCGCCACGGCACCGGCATCGAAGAGCCTGCCAATGTCTGCCAGGTTCTCCGCGCCGAGGGCAAGCCCCCACAGCCCGAAGTCGACGAAGGCCACGCGGCCATGCTGGGCCGCGCGCTCTTCGAATACCTCGGCCGTGGTGACCGGTGGTACGGCGTTGGGCATCTCCAGGATCGTGGTGATTCCACCTGCCGCGGCGGCTCGGGTCGAATGCGCGAAATCCTCCTTGTGCGTCAGGCCCGGGTCGCGAGAATGGACGTGTGGGTCGATAAAGCCGGCGAACACCAGCAGCCCGGTCGCATCGATCTGCTGGTCGACCGGTAGGTCCGTGGTGTCGCCCATCCGCTCAATCTTCCCGTCGCTGCAGAGCACGTCGGCGCGTGTGGTGCCCCGCGGACTCACGAGCGTGCCATTGGCGATGCGCAGGCGCGTCATTCGACGCGGGCATGGTAGCTTCACTGGCGCTCATGGCGTTCGATGTGCTGATCACAGGCGGTCAAGTCATCGACGGTTCTGGCAACGTCGGGTTCCGGGCGGCGGTAGGTATCACCGGCGACACCATTTCCGTCCTGCGCGGCGACGTCGCGAGCGTGGAGGCAGCCCGAGTCATCGATGCAACCGATCGCGTGGTGTGCCCTGGCTTCATCGACTTTCACGCCCACTCCGGCCTGGTCATCCTGCACCAGCCCCGCCACGAGCCCAAGGTGCACCAGGGTGTGACCACCGAAGTGATCGGCGTCGATGGCAACTCATACGCTCCGTTTCGCACTCAGGAGGATCTGGACCGCTTCATCAGGCTGAACTCCGGATTGGACGGCAATCCGCCGCTATCCGGTCGCTGGTCAACTGTGGAGCAATACCTGGAGCTGTTCGACCAGAAGGTTGCCGTCAACATCTGCTACCTGGTTGGAAATTCCCCGCTGCGCATCGCCAGCGTCGGTTGGGATGAACGACCCGCGAGCGCTGCAGAACAGGCCAACATGTGCGCCGTGTTGCGCGAGGCTATGGAAGAAGGCGCCTGGGGTCTGTCCACCGGCCTCGATTACCCACCCGGCAGCTACGCCGACACGGACGAGCTGGTCGGCCTATCGACCGAAGCCGCCCGATTGGGCGGCATCTACCACTCGCACGTTCGCTACCGGCTGGGCGATCGATTCCTCGATCCGTTTCGCGAGGCGATAGCCATTGGACGGCGGTCGGGTATTGCGGCGCACATCACGCACTTCTACCAGCGCCTCTCCTCGCCCGGCAGCGCTTCAGACATGCTCACCCTGGTAGAGAACGCCCGCGACGAGGGGCTCGACGTTACCTTCGACTCGTATCCCTACGTGTACAGCAGTACCCGGCTGCTGATCATGTTCCCTGACTGGGTGCACAACGGAGGCCCGGACCGGCTGTGCGAGGCGCTGCGATCGCCTGAAGCGCGTGCACGTCTGCGGAGTGAAGTCGAGCCGCGCGGCGGGAGCTGGCAAGACATCTGGCTGACCTATTTCAAACAGCCGCACAACCACCTGTATGAGGGCCGCTCGGTTGCGGAGGTCGCGGCGATGCGCAACCAGCATCCGGTCGATGCACTTTGCGACCTGCTCGTCGACGAGGACCTGCAGACGTCATACACCGCGCTGAGCGGTGATGGCAGCAGCCTGCCCAAGTTCCTCGCTCACCCACTGTCGATGGTGGGAAGTGACGCCGTGCTGGTTGGCGAGTTCCCCAGTCCGCGTACGTACGGCTGTTTCCCGGTAATTCTGGGTAAGTTCGCGCGCGATGAGGGTGAGCTGTCGCTGCCACAGGCCATCCGCAAGATGACCTCGTTCCCGGCCCAGCGGCTCGGGCTGTCCAACCGTGGGCTGCTGCGTGACGGCTTCAAAGCCGATGTGGTCGTGTTCGACCCGGTGCGTGTCGCCGCGCCGGCCACACGTACCCAGCCCAAGCAGTTTCCGGTGGGCATCGATTACGTCCTGGTCAACGGCACGCTGGTCGTCGACGCGGGCGAGCATACTGGCGCGCTCGCCGGCCGCGCCCTTCGCCGAGGCCGTGCGTGGGCTGAGTGAGGCACGGTCTGCTGGCTGAACTTGTAAACGCTCGCCAGATGATGAAAACAGGATTCGGTACGCACTGTGGTCGGCTTCCTACGAGCCGGTGCCGATATCTACAAGGCCAATGTGCAGGAGCGTCGGGATCAGGCGATCGACGCACATCCGGTGGGAGATGTCCCGTCGTCGCGAACTGAATAAGACCGCCTGTGAGACTGCGCGTTCACGGCATCAATTGCACACTCCGCGAAGAACGGGTGATTCCCGGGGCGTGACCGCAACAGGAACCAACTCGGTGGGATGGCACTACACCAGCCTGATCACCACCGAGCATAGCCCGCCGTCCACACGCCAGCCCGGGCCAACGCTATCGATGCGACATCAGCCCGCCGAGCACGGCGCGCTACGTAGGGACGCTTCACGAGGCATGGCTCGGCGGAGTCCAGCAGTGGGGACCGTATTCGACTACCATCGGCGCACTCGCCTGCTACAACGTGGGGGCAGCAGCGGGCGCTAGTTGGCAGACGCCTGGGTCGCGTCGCGCGTCATTTGTCATCGCATCGTCGGCGGCTCTCTCACTGGGGGCACGCCCAGCGGCAAGATCTCTGAGCGCGAGTCTGTCCGCCGGACGCTCTGACCGCTCAGATAACGCTGGAATCGTGCAATCAAGCTGAGCGCGGTCGCGGTAGGATGAATTCGCTCTCGGCTTCCAAACGGGCGCGGGCTACAAATAAATCGGGATATCAAGAGCGGCTGATTTTTTCGAGAAGGAGGTCGGAAACCGCACGATTCGTGTTCCGTATGTTTACGCTGGGCGTGGGCTAGGTGAGGTCCTTTTGAGTTTTCCTATCGTGGAGCTGTTTTTGAATTACCGCCTGGCCCAGCCGCCCTGGCCTGGCGAATAGAGGTGTGCTGCGCGATAGCACGGAAGTGCCGACCAGGAGCATTCACTGGGAGAGAGCTGTGGTGGCGCGTGTACCGGCGCACAGAAACCTGGACCAGGGTGGCGAGAGTGGCAGTGGGCATCAATCCCTCGCGGGCGGCCCTCCAGATCGCCTTGCTCTCCCCACACGGCGACGAGCGCCGCGAACGTAGGGTACCACTCGGTCCCGCCGCGGTGGACGTGCTCGCCGAAGTGCTTGCTGGTGAGCAGGCCGTCATTGCCATCGAGGGTTCGCACTCCACTGGCCAGCTGTTCTTGTTGGAGTTGCTGGCCCGCCACTACGACGTGCGCGAGATCCAACCGTTTGTCTCGAAGCGCTTCCGCCAGGCGCTGAGCGACGACCATACCGATCAAAAGGACGCGCGCGGTCTGGCTCAGTTGGCGCGCTGGAAGCCAGATCTGCCACCAATTCGCTGTTGACAGAGCAGGCCACGTGGAAACGGCTGGCGCGCTTACGTGATCCGTTGGTCGGCGACCGCACCAGGTACGCGAATCGATTGCATGCGTGCCTCAGCGAAACCTACGGTGCGGCGTACAAGCCGCTGTTCAGCGATCTGCTGGCCAACAAGGCGCTCACGTTCTTCGCCAGATACCCCACGCTGAACGACGCGCTCGACGGCGTAGACGAGATCCCCAGCCTGCTGGGCCAACCGGCATGGGACGCACTCGAACACGCCGGCCGCTGGCAGGACGGGACGTACCTGGAGTGCCTGCGAACTGAAGCTCGGGCGTTGGTCGCGCACATTCAGGCGCTCAAGGAACGCGTCGCCGAGCTCGATCGACAGATCGCCAAGCTCGCCGAGCAGCCCGCGGTGGCGCTGCTCCTGTCCATGCCTGGAGTGGGTCTGCGCACGGCGCTGGCGATCGTCGGCGACACCGGTCAGCCGGGTCGCTTTCGCAACACGGACCACTACGTGGCGTACTGTGGATTGGCTCCAGCCACCCATCAGAGCGGCGGAGGCACGCCAGCGCCAAAATCGTGCCAGCGCTACAACCGCCACCTGAAGCGTGCGTTCCTGCTCTTGGCTTTCAATCAAATCCGCTGGAACGAACAGGCACGCACCTATTACGACCGCAAGCGCGCGTCGGTCGTGTCCCGGGAAGTGGGGGCTTTCGAGGTGGAGGTTTCCGCCGGCATGGTCGGCTAGGCTGCGTCCTCCAGCAGAGCTGGTGCTGGCAGCGTGTACTGTGAGTCGCTGGCGGTGAGTTTCGCCAGGCACTCGGCAGAGAAGTAGCGTCGAGCGACGGCCCATTCATCATGTTGCTCGGCCAGGATGCTGCCGACCAGCCGGATGATGGCGCGCTCGTTGGGAAAGATGCCCACCACGTCGGTGCGTCGCTTGACCTCTTTGTTGAGCCGCTCCTGAGGGTTATTGCTCCATACCTGGCGCCAGTGCTCCTGAGGAAACGCGAGGTAGGTCAGCACCTCGTTTTCAGCGGCATCGAGCAGCTGCGCCAGTCGCGGCCAGCGTGGACGGAAGCCATCGGCGACCTTGCGCCAGGTCGCTCGCGCACTGTCCGCGTCGGGCTGGAAGAACACCGTGCGAATCGTCGCCGCGACCATCTGCTGCGCTCCCTTGGGTACCAGCGCCAAGGCGTTCCTCATGAAGTGCGTCCGGCACCGCTGCCAACTCGCACCCTGCTGCACCGCCGCGATCGCGCTCTTCAGACCCTGGTGGCTGTCGCTCGTGACCAGCCGCACTCCACTCAGTCCACGGGCGACCAAACTGCGTAGGAACGCGAGCCAGAAAGCGCCGTCCTCGCTCGGTCCCACGTCAACGCCAAGCACTTCGCGCTGGCCATCCTGGTTGACGCCGACGGCGATGACTACCGCCATGCTGACGACGCGATGGTCGTGCCGCACTTTGAGAAAGGTCGCATCCAACCAGCAGAACGGGTACGGGCCATCGAGCTTGCGTGTGCGGAACCGCTCGACCTCCGTATCCAGCGCCTGGCAGAGCCGGCTGACCTGGCTCTTCGAGATGCCACTCATGCCGAGCGCTTTGACCAGATCGTCGACACGCCGGGTGCTCACGCCCTGCACATACGCTTCCTGGACTACCGCCACCAGCGCGCGTTCACCACGCCGCCGCGGCTCGAGCAACGCCGGGTAATAGCCACCGTCGCGCACACGTGGCACGCGCAGTTCGATGCTGCCAACGCGCGTGTCCCAGTTGCGATCTCGATAGCCGTTGCGTTCGCCGGTGCGCTCAATGCCACGCTCGTACTTGTCCGCACCGACGTGCTGAGCGACCTCGATCTCCATCAGCTCCTGCGCCAGCACACGCACCCCTTCGCGCAGGAAGTCCACGTCACCATCCAACTCCGCCTTGCGCAACAACTCTTGAAGCGCGATCCTCAAGTCCTCGGCCACCGGCTCTGGTCCCCCTTCTCGGAGATCTCGACAATCCCGATGGAAACCATCCGGTGGTCGTTCCTGTCAACGACTTGACTCGAAAGCCCACACGTCGGGGGACTCTACTCGCGCGGGCGTCAGGCAAGAGTCATTGGGCTGCCCTGCGCTGCCTCGGCCGACAACTGTGCCGCATCGTCTTCCGAAGGTCACTAGCAATCGACCGTACCGATCGGACTACCAGACTGAAAGCAAACCCTTGACATAGAGGATTCAAAACTGCACGCGACGAGCTCAAACTCATAATCAGCCGGTTCTCGGTTCGGGTCCGAGGGGGCTCACCCTCACGTCACATTTGAAGTCGAGCAGAGCACAAATGTGACCAGTTTCGGCTCGTATCCGGCGGAAGACCGGCTATGCATTAGTCAGCCGGTTCGCTTGCGCAGATGCAATTTTGGTCTCATCGCCGCGTAACAAGGCTGACTCAGTACGTCGGCGGAAGCTGACTGCTCGGAGCGTAGCGTGCTGGCCGTGCACCTTGCCAAGTGGGTCGTTGCTTGGCGCACTTCAGCCGCGTGGCTAAGCCAGGCTCGCAGCCACTAACTTACCTGAGCCGCTGCGCGCGCCGGCCTCATGGATGACGCAGGCTTGTCAACGTTGCCTGCGTTGCCGGCGGAAACCGTCGGCTCGTCAGCTCTAACTTCCCAGGACACGACCGTGCCGCCAGTCGGGCCGCGTGCTACGATCGCCCAACGTTCGCCGTCCTGGAGATCCGCCGAGGGGACGCGGGTTAGCTGTGCGCACGGGTGAGCCGCGGGTGTTTGGGGAACTGCTGAAGGGCTATCGGCCGGGGATTGGCCTCACTTGCGAGCAACTGCCGTGCTGACAGTTGGCCGACCTGCGGCAAGATCGCTTGGGTCAGGCAGGCGAAGCTTGCCTGTTCCGTTGACAAGTTTCATCGGCCGCAAGCACGAGCTCGCGGAAGTGGGTCGGTTGCTCGAAACCACTCGACTCCTGACATTGACCGGCCCGGGCGGCATCGGCAACACGCGTGTTGCGGCGCAGCTAGCGCAGCACGCCAACTTTGAGGCCATCGAGTTCGTCGATCTGGCCCCCTCACTGATGCAGCGCTGGTGCCCCAGGCTGTCGCGGCGAGTCTGGGCGTGAGCGAGCAGCCCGGCTATCCCGTCGTCGCGGCGGTCATTGCGGCTCTTCAATCCCGCGGTCTGCTGCTCATCCTCGATAACTGCGAGCACCTGCTGGCTGCGTGTGCCAGCCTGGTCGAGACGCTGCTTCAGAATTGCGGGCAACTCAGTCTGCTTACCACCAGTCGAGAGACGCTTGGAGTGGCAGGCGAGGTTGTGTCTGAGGTAGTAAGGCGATAGCGGGGCGTGCGGCCGAGGCGGTGCACCAGACCTTTGGCGCGCAGCTTGGCCAGGTCGTAGCGGAGTTGGCTGAGGCGACTGTCGTTGTCGGCACGAGCCGATTGCGGGCCAGGACGCGGGTGTGTAACTCGCGGGCGGTCCACTCGCCGGCGAAGGCGGCTGGATGGAGGGGAGTTTCGAGCAGGCGGATCACCCGGTCGTCGTGGAGCTTGGGCCCAGGCACACGTCGCTGGCCGACCAGCGTCGGTTTGGTCTGGCCCGCAAGGAGGCCAGTGTCGACGGTACTCGCCAGGAGGTCGGCCTGCAGGGCGAGGGTACGGTCATTGGTCGCCGCCAGCCTGGCGCGCAACAGGGGCAGGTTGTCCAGTCGGCGGCCGACGCCGCAGTGGCGGGTGTCGTTGGAGCAGGTTTCCGCGCGCAGAATGCGTCGCCGCGTCGATCACCGCGGACGTAGTTCTTGGCGAACGAGGGGGCGTAGAACCAGCGCAGGACGGGTGACCGGCGTCGCGCTGCTCCAACACAGTCTGCAGCTTGTCCTGGTAGCGACGATCGATGCGTCGCCCGAACAGCTGGGTAGTGCGCTCGGCGCCACCGACCAGCCCGCCCAGCTCGCAGGCACGCTGAAATAACGCCTTGAGCGGCGCGGAGCGTTTGAAGACGATGTCGGTGGCCAGTACCGACCCGGTACCGACGACATGTGACTCGGCCGTCATCAAACTCCCTAGAAGCCGGTCCACCTCGGGGCCGAGCACCGAACGCCCGGCCATGGCTGCCTCCTGGTCGTCCCACAGCGTCAGAATCAACATGCGTCCTTCGCCGGCATCAATGAGGATATTTCCGCGATACCCTGGCTGGCTGGCATGCAATACCTGGAACTGGTCCAGTTTCTCTTTACCGTGTGCGAGCTTCGCCGGGTCAAAGGTCGAGTCCCTCACGATTGCGTACATACGTTCGGTCATCCATTTCTTA
>DASXRR010000277.1:0-14756 GCA_036506475.1 Chloroflexota bacterium | reverse complement strand
TACGGCAAAGACTTGCCGGTCGCCTCGAGCGTGCTCGATCCCGTTCAGGCGGCGCGGCGCGGGTATGCCGTGGTCGTCCAGGACACGCGCGGCCGGTTCGCCTCCGAGGGCGACTGGCGACCATTCGAGACCGAGGCGATCGACGGTGCCGACACCATAGCCTGGGCCGCCGAGCAGCCGTTTTGCGACGGTCAGGTAGGCATGTTCGGCGCCTCGTACTTTGGCTTCACCCAATGGTCGGCGGCGCTTCAACAGCCGCCGTCGCTCAAGGCGATGGTGCCCTTCATCACCTGGTCTGATCCGCTCAATGGCTTGTCCTTCCGGGGTGGCGCGCTCGAGCTCGGTGTCTCGGCCCATTGGGGCCTGATGATGGGTCTCGACCAGCTCGTGCGCCAGCACCGCCAGGATCCGCGGACGCTCGGCGCCGCGATTGTGGCGCTGTGTCGTGAAATCGATGCTCTGGGACCGAGCGGGTACGCCGAGCTGCCGTTGAGCGAATTCGGGCCGCTGCGCCGCGAACCCGTCTCGCCGATGTTCTTCGAGCGTGTCGAGTCGCCCATGGACCCCGCGCGGCTAGACGTCGTCAGCCTGGTCGGCAAGCACGAGCAAGTAACGGTGCCGACGTTCAACGTCGGCGGCTGGTTCGACATCTTCCTCGCCGACACCATTGCCAATTTCCAGGAGATGCGTCGGCTGGGGCGTCCGACCAAGCTGATGATCGGTCCGTGGACACACGTCGGGCGGGGCAACCCGGTCGGCGAGCTGAATTTCGGCTTTGGCTCCACGCTCGGCTTCATCAACTTGCAAGCCGATTTCGGTCGGGTCCAGCTGCGCTGGTTCGATCATTGGCTGAAGGGCATCGACACCGGCATCATGGCCGAGCCGCCGATCAGCATCTTCGTGATGGGCGCCAACGTGTGGCGCGACGAGCACGACTGGCCCTTGGCCCGCGCTCGAGCGACGCCCTTCTACCTGAGGGCTGACGGCTTGCTGAGCGCCGAGCCGCCCGCGGAGGGCGAGGCGCCCGCGCGCTATGTCTACGATCCCGCTGATCCGGTGCCCACCCGCGGTGGCCCCACGCTGATGGCGCCCGAGTTTCTGACCGGGCCGGTCGATCAACGCGATATTGAGGCGCGGCGAGACGTGCTCACGTTCACCACGCCTGTGCTGGACCAAGCTGTTGAGGTCACGGGACCGGTCAGCGTGCAGCTGTGGGCGTGCACGTCGGCGCCTGACACCGACTTCGTCGCTCGGTTAGTGGACGTTCATCCCGACGGCCGCGCCTACAACCTGACCGACGGGATCATCCGTGCCAGCTACTGCCTCGGGTCTTCGGTCGAGCCCGGACGCGCGTATCCATACACCATCGATCTGTGGGCGACCAGCAACGTCTTCAAAGCTGGCCATCGGATTCGCCTGCAGGTGACTTCGAGTAACTTCCCGCGCTGGGATCGCAACCCGAACACCGGCCACCCGCTCGGCACGGACGCCGCCGCTGACCTGGTCCCTGCCCAGCAGACGATCCTGCACGACGCCGCCCACGCTTCGCACGTGGTCCTGCCCATCGTGCCCACATAGTCACAAGGATTTAACTCTTCTATAGCAACGCGCAGGCTGCCTGGTGCGTGAAGCGAGTGGATGGGTGGTACCACCCGCCACTCCCGACCACCTGGAGCTTCTGATGCGAACCCGACTAAGCGCAGCCCTGGCGACGTGCACCGTTCTCCTGCTGGTAAGTGTGCCAGCCGCGCTTGCCTGGCAGGGCCCCGTCGGCGACGGCGCGCCCGACCTGAACCACGATAGCCCGACCGGCTATTACATCTGGCACGACGACAACGGCATGCACCTGCGCACCCATGGGCCAAATGCCCGCCACGATTTCGACGCGCGGCTGTATACCGACGGCACCTTCGAGGACGTCGACGTCGTTCGCCTCGAATCGCGCGACGGCGTGCAGGTCACCGACGGCGGGCACGAGCTCGTCATCCACTTCAATACCTTTGACGCGACCGACGGCGTGAACTTCCGAGTGAACGACGGTGACACTCTCCGTTTTGCGCTGCGCATCGATGATCGACTCATCGGCACTGACCACATCTTTCTTGGTCCGAACGGGGATCACCCGCATCGCAATCCGTTCGCTCTTCATCGCTAACTACCTGGAGGCATGCACATGCGATTTCTTCTGACCATGTCCGGCGTCGTGCTCTTATTTGGCGCCACGCTCGGGCTGACCTACGCCCAGGGCGTGACCCCGAAGCAAAGCATCATCGAGGACGCTGCCGCCAGGCTCGGCGTCAGCAGCACCGATCTGGCGCAGGCGCTCAAGGAGGCCCGCAAGGAGCTCGGCGACAAGCGCGGCGTCCAGATTCGGCAGGTCGTCAAGAGTGAGCTCGACGTGGCAGCCAAGGCCGTCGGCCTGGCCGATGCGAAGGCGCTGCGCGCTGAGCTGCGCGGGTCGACACTCACCGCCGTCGCTCAGAAGCACAACGTCGCGCCAGCGACGGTGGCAACCGCCATCAAAAACGACATCAATACCCGCATCGATGCGCTCGTCAGCTCGGGCAAGCTCAAGGCCGACCGCGCCGCCACGTTGAAGCAGCGTGCCGCCGAGCGTGTCGATGCGCTCATGACGCGGGAATTCAAGGCGCGCTCATAGGGGCTACCCTTCGAGGGTGCAAACCTGGGACACGCGCGAGGCGGCGCGGCGGTGGCGTGAAGGTGCCGATCGCCGTGCCGCCACGCTTGGGCTGGCGACCGAGCGCTTGATCCACGCAGCGCGCCTCACCGCCGGGATGCATGTTCTCGACGTCGCCGCCGGCACCGGCGAGACGACGATCATTGCGGCCCGACAGGTCCTGCCCGGCGGTTCAGTCCTCGCCGTGGACATCTCGGCGAGCATGCTCGAGGTGGCCACGGAAACCGCACGCGCGACCGGCCTGAGCAACGTCGAGACGTCGGTTCAGGATGCAGCACAACTGGAGTTGCCGCCGGCCAGCTTCGACGCGGCCATTAGCCGCCTGGGCCTGATGTTCTTGTCCGATCTGCCGCGCGGTCTGCGCGCCATCCGCGTCGCACTCAAACCGAACGGGCGCCTGGCTGCCATCGTCTGGTCCACGACCGAGCGCAACCCGTACATGGGCAGCTCGGTCGACATCGTGCGCGAGGTACGCGGCCTGCCGTCGCCACCGCCACCGATCGTGCGCGCCTTTTCGCTCGCCGGACCGGGCATCTTCCAGGCCGCGTTGGCCGACGCCGGCTTCCACGACGTGACTGTCGAGGCGGTGCCGACGATCCGCACGTTCGAGTCAGTGGACGAGGCGCTCGAGCTGCTCTTCACGGCATCCAGCGCAATGCCAGACTTGCTCGCCGACGCATCCCAAGCCGAACGGGACGACATCATGCAGCGCATCAGGCAGACGTACGAACAGTTTCGGCAGTCAGATGGCAGCTGCGTGATGCCGGGCGAGGTGCTGCTCGGCAGCGCCGCCGCCTGACGGCCAGTGCGTGTTACCCCGCTTGCCGTTCCATAGTTGGCGGGTGCCGTGACCGCGGAGTGGTACGATCTCATCACCAATGGCAGGCCTGGCGATCGCGTACGGCCTAGTGGTCCTGATTGCTGGGCTGATCTTTGCGGTCGGCCTGATGGGCGACCAGAAGATCCTGATCGGCGTGGGTCTGCTCATGTTGGCGTTGTGCGCGATCTTCGGCGTGCAGCCCGACTTTCCGGTGCGCCGTCGCGGCGACTGAGCTCGCGCCGCGCCGTCCGCGGCGCATCAGCAGCGCGAACACTGGCAACGAGAACAGCAGCGCGATGACGATCGGGCTAACGATGTCCACGTCGGTGCTGGCCTGAGGTGCTGGCAGTGAGGTGTCCAGGTCGACGCGGACCACGCCCTCGCTGCCGAGCGCGTACAGCGACTTTGGCTGGCTGGCGCTGATGGCGAGCTGGCGCGGCGCGACGTCGATCGGCAGCGAGCCTGGTCCGCCGAGCTCGCCGAGCGTATCGCCGCGCTCGCTGTACGCGACGATCCGCCGTCGCTCCGCATCGGGCGCATACACACGGCCTTCCTGATCGGCGGCCACGCCCCAGGCGTGGAAGCCGATGGACCAGGCGTCGGTCGCACTGAAGCTTGTGTCCCAGCGCTCGAGACGCGAGTTCTCCCAATCGGTGACGATCAGTGACGCATCCGGCAGGAACGCCAGAGCCATGGGCTGGGTGAACTCGCCCAGGCCCGAGCCGCCGCGTCCGAACTGGCGCAGCAGGGCGCCCGTCGGCGCAAACACGAGGATTCGATTGCGGCCAGTGTCGGCCACGTACACGTTGCCCCGCGGGTCGACTGCCAGCCCGTTCAGGCCATAGGTGCCGAACGGCTCGAGCGAAAATGCCGCCTGGACGCGGCCATTGGCATCGAGCCGAAACAAGCGTGGCGTGCCGCGATCGAGCACGTAGTACACGTCGCCAAAGGTCGCGACGCCGGCCGGTTCGGCCAGGCTGAGCTCGCCCAGGCGCGGTCCCCACTCGCTGAGCAGATGGCCCGTGACATCAAAGCGCAGCACGCTATGGCGGGCGCGATCGGTCACCACGAGATTGCCTGTCGGCTCGAGCGCCAGAAAAGCCAGATCGCCGCCCGCGGGTGCGCCGCCGCCGACGCGCAGCAGCACCGTCGTACCCGTCGTGCGCACCCCCGACACTGGCCCGGCCGTGCTGCGCGTGGTGGCGCCGGACCGCAAAAAGGGCAGCTCGAAGCCCGATACCCCAACGCCGATGACGACCAGCGCGAGCAAAGTAACCAGTCCGATGAGTCGCCGCGTTCGCGCCACCTGAACAGCGCATAATACGGCGAGTCGATGCCGACACCGCCGACCGTTCGGGCTGGCGAAGATGCCCCCGCGATCTTGATCAAGCACTGGCGGTCGTTCGGTCCGGCCGACTGGCTGCACGTGCGCGAGGGCCTGGCTGGCCTGGCCCTGGGCAGCCTGCTGCCGGTCGCACTGTTCTACACGAGCTTCCGCGTATGGGGCTTCTCGGCCGCGGTGGTGGTGGTGCTCACCTGGTCGGCCGCGATCTTCGCCTGGCACCGCCAGCGCACTGGCGGGGCGGATGTCTTCAGCGCGACCACGTTCGTGTTCGCGTGCGTCAAGGCGGCAGCCGGGCTTGTCTCGCAGAATCCGTTTCTGTACCTGGCGTGGCCGTCGCTGGAAAACCTGATCTACGGCTCGGCCTTCTTCGGCTCGGCGCTGCTGGGGACGCCGGTGCTCGCACTGTACGCTCAGCGCCTCTATCCGATCCCGGCCGAAGTGCGCGCCACGCCGACGTTCAAGCGCGCGTTCGTCGTAGCGTCGGGCGCGTGGCTGGTCGGCCACAGCGTGCGCGGGATCTTGCGCCTGTGGCTGTTGTCGACACTCCCGCTCGAGCTCTATCTGATCGCCGATACCGTCGCCGGCTGGCCGATCAACATCTCGCTACTGGCGTTTACGATGTGGTACCCACTGCGCCGCCTTCAGCAGGCCGGCCTGATGAGCGTGCGGCCGGCGCACCTGAGCGCGATGGACACCGTCGAGCTGGTCGTCGAGGAGACGGCGCCAGGCACGGTGTGAGCACCGTCGAGCGCGAGCTCAAGCTGACGCCGGTCGATCCCGAGCTGCTCGACCGGCTGGGCGGCCTGGCACGACTTGGGCCGTTTTCGGTGACCGGCCGCCACCGCGAGCTGCAGGTCAATAGCTTCTACGACACCAAGAGCAGCGGTCTGCGCCGCACGCGGCTCGGTTTTCGCCGACGGGTCATCGATCGCCGGCCAAATGCGATCTGGACCGTCAAGGCCGAGGGCGATGTGGTGCGCGGTATCAGCAGTCGGGCCGAAGTGGAGGTTCAGCTCAGTCGACTGATGGCGCCGGCGTTGGTGATCGGCGTGCTGCGCCAGGCCGCGCGCGAACGCGGCGCGCCGGCGCTGGCCGAGCAGATTTCAGATGCCCTGTCCGATGGTCTGTTGCCGCTACCCAAGCCCTTCCTCGAGCTCGAAACAGACCGCTGGGTGCTGGCTCTCGAGGTCGCCGAACGGAGTTGGCAATCTGAGCTGGCCCTCGATCGCGTCGGTCTTGTCGGTCATGCGCGCTACGAGGATCGCGAGATCGAAGTCGAGCTCAAGCGCGGTGACGAAGCCGCGCTCGATGCGGCGCGTGCGGCGATCGAAGCACTAGGCGAGGTGCGTGAGTCCCACGGCTCCAAGCTGAGCCGCGCCCTCGATTACATCGAACGAAGCGCGCCCTCGAGTCGCTGAGCGAGCTCGTCCAGCTCGCGGTTCAGGCCGAAGCCACGCCACATGCCGCGCTCGACGAGCTCAGGGAATGCGCTCAAGACGGCCTCGCGGCGGCCTGCGGACTCCGACTCGCGCTGCGTCGCCGCCCAGTGGACTTCGCTATTGGCGAAGCGCACGGCTTCCAGTAACAGCGTAAGCTCGCCTTCTTCGAAGCTCAGCGAGTGACCCGCTTCGGCATGGCGTAGCTTGGTACCCGCCTTGGACAGTGCCAGCGCCGTGCGCAGCTGATCGGGGCGCGAGTGCAACGCGAGCGATGCGCCGCGCGCCTGTTCGGCGCTTTTCAGCAGGGCCAGCTCGCGTTCGTCGAACCGGAGCCGCAAGGAACACCAGCCGTGGTGCGTAGTCATCTGGAGCGTGGGCCGGACATGCGCTCGACCAGGTTGCTGACCAGGGCGCTCACGGCCGCCGGAATCGTGCCGATGGCGATATTGAAGGCCAGATATTGGTCGATCGGCGGCGCACCACCTGGTGGCGGTGCCATGCTCCCCGCGGTCGCGACGACCAGCCCGTCGACGAGGGATGCGAGCAGCCCGGCCACGGCGCCCAGATAGAAGATGCCAGTCTGGCGCGCCACGACGGCGCCCAGGATCGAGAACAACACGACATTGGCGATGGTGTTCGCGTTGCCCAGCTCGTTGAGCACTTCGCCATTGCTGGACATGCGCTGCAGGAGCGCATGGGTGCCCAGGTCGACAATGATGACCAGTCCGCCCAGGATGACCACCCAGCGCAGCATCGCCAGAATCGCTGCGTTCAACGCCATGCGCGGCGTATGCGGATCGCGCACGCGACGCGGCGGCACAGGTGGAGTCGACGTGGGCGGAGGCTGCGCGCTCGGCGACCGCCCCCCGCCCGGCGTCAGAGCCATACGCCGGGCATAGTAACCCAGCCGTGCTTCAATACTTGGCTAATGGCGCCAGACATGCGGTCCTTGAAAGAGCGCGCCTGCGCGGCGGTCGATCGGCGCGCGCGTGAGCTGACCAGCGCGGCCGATTGGATTCACGCCCACCCCGAGATCGGACACCAGGAAGTCCAGGCCTCACAGCGGCTGGCGAGCATGCTGCGCGATGCAGGTCTGCAGGTGGAGATGGGTACCGCCGGCATGGCCACGGCCTTCAAGGCCCAGATGCACGGCCGCGACGGACAGCGACCGCGCGTCGCAATCCTGGCTGAATACGACGCACTGCCCGGTCTCGGTCATGGCTGTGGCCACAATTTGATTGGTACGTCGGCCATCGGCGCAGGCCTGGCGCTGCACGAGATCATGCCCGAGCTGCCCGGCTCGGTCTGGGTCCTGGGCACGCCAGCCGAGGAGAGCGCAGCGCCCAACTCGGGCGGCAAGGTGCACATGGTCAACGCGGGCGTCTTCGAGGAGGTGGACGCGGCGATCATGTTCCATCCGGGCACGGAGACGGTCATGACCCTCGATCGGTCGCTCGCCGCGCGCGGCTTCGAGTTCTACTTTCACGGGCGAGCTGCACATGCGGCCGGTGCGCCCGAGGAAGGCATCAACGCCCTGGACGCCGTGGTCCAGCTGTACAACTCGATCAGCATGCTGCGCCAGCAGGTGCGCTCGGACGTGCGCATCCACGGCATCATCCTCAGTGGCGGGGCCGCGGCCAACATCATTCCCGACTACGCGGCGATTCGCTATCGCACCCGCGCCGACGATACCGAGTACCTGGCCGAAGTCGTCGACCGCGTAATTGCCTGCGCCGAGGGCGCCGCGAAGGCGACCGCGTGTCGACTGGAGTGGGCTGAGTACATGCCCGGCTACGAGAACACGATGCCGAACAGCGTGCTGCTCGACCTGATGGTGGCCAATCTGCGCTCGCTTGGACTCAACGTGAACACCGCGCGCAAGCGTGCTGGTCGCGGCTCGACCGACTTCGGCAATGTCTCGCGGCGCGTGCCCGGCATCGAGGCGCGCATCGGCATCACCGAGCAGATCGACATTCCCGGCCATTCGATCGAGTTCCGCGAAGCAGCCGGCTCCGATCGCGGCCGTCAGGCGATGCTCAATGCCGCCAAGAGCCTGGCCATGACCGCCATCGACCTGCTGGCCGAACCCGAGAACCTGCGCCGCGCCCGAGCCGCCTTCGAAGAGGACCGCGACCGCCTCAAGCGTTGACGACGTGCTCGGCTCGGCCTTCGAGGAAGGCGATTATGTTATCGACGGGCATGGCGCGCGAGCGGGTATTGGCCTCGCGGGTGACCGCGCCGACGTGCGGTGTCAGGACTACGTTGGGCATGTCCAGGAAGGGGTTCTTGTCCATTGGCAGCGGCTCCTCGAGGTACACGTCCAGGCCCGCGCCGGCCAGCCGACCACTGCGCAAAGCGTCCACCAACGCATCTTGATCGAGCAGCGCTGCGCGGGCCGTGTTGAGCACGATTGCCGTCGGTTTCATCAGACCGAGCTCCGGCCTGCCGACGAATCCGCGCGCCTCAGGCGTGTTGCGCAGGTGCACCGACACCACGTCCGCCTGTCGGAATAGCTGATCGCGCTGCACGAGCTGCACATCGAGTCGTGCTGCCCGATCGGCGTCGGCATTGAAGCTCCAGGCGATCACGCGCATGCCGATGCCCCGTCCCATGCGCGCAACTCTCGACCCAATTGCGCCGAGCCCGAGCACGCCCAACGTCTTGCCCTCCAGCTCCGGTCCCTCCACGTGCTGCCACTCGCCCCGCCGCAGCCGCGCATCGGAAATCGGAATCGCCCGCACCACCGCCAGCAGCAGGCCCAGCGTCAGCTCCGCCACCGAGGTAGCGCCCGTGCCTGGCGTATTGGTCACCACGATGCCGCGCCGTTTCGCCGCGGCTAGATCGACGTTGTCGGTGCCGGTGCCCAGGATCGAGATCATGCGCAGCTTCGGCGCCATGCCCAGCGCCTCGTCGTCGAGCACGGTATAGGCGCGCACGTTGATGATCGCCTCGGCGTCACGCAAGCGTTCGAACAACTCGGGGCGATCCTGCGCGCGCGTTGTATGCAGCACCACGCTGGTGCCGTAGTCCGCCAGCCGCCGCAGGTCGGGCTGGTCCAGGCTGGCGTAGGTCGGTGGAAAGTCGTCAGGTACCACGATGTGCATCGGCCGGCAACGATACCCGTCAGGTGGCCAGGCCGTAATCCATCCAACAGTGGGGGGTGCGAATTCGTCTTGAAGCGCATGCTGTTGCCATCGAGAGGAGGGCACGGACGTGCTGAGCAATCCAAATCTCCAATACGACCTGGCGCGAGCCCGACTCGACCAAATGCTGGCCGAGGCGGCCAACGACCGGCTCGCGGCCGCCGCTCGCCGAGCAGCACCAGGCTTTGTCCCGGCCAATCGCCTGCGCGACACCGCCTTCTGGGCGTCGATCGTCGGACCGATTCTCGGGCTGGGCTTCGTCGCCTACTTCGTCCGAGCCATCAGTCAGAGCCTGGCTTAGAAACACGTTGTCATCCTGAGCGCAGCGAAGGATCCGCTTGCTCGGACGGTTTCGGCAAGCGGATCCTTCTGGCTCGCGGAGCTCGCCTCAGGATGACAAAGTCTTGATCCGCGAGACAAAGACGTCCTCGAGCGACGGCCGAATAGGTCGCGCATCGCGGACCACGAGGCCCGCCTCTCGGAGGCGGGCTTCGAGCGTTTCTGGTGCTACGCCATCGACCAGCACATGCAGGACCGCGCCGTACAGCGTCACCTCTTTCACGCCGGGCATCTTCGGCAGGAGCTCCAGGGCATCGATCGCCGGCTCCGCCTCGACCTCCAGGAGCGTCCCGGCCAGCCCCGTCTCGCGCAGCTCGCGCGGTGACGCCAGGGCCACCATCTTGCCGTTCAGCATCAGGGCGACGCGGTCCGCGTGCTCGGCCTCGTCGATGTAATGCGTCGTCAGGAAGATCGTCACGCCATCCCGCGCCAGGCCATAGATCAGCGTCCAGAAGCTGCGCCGCGACACCGGGTCCACGCCCGCCGTCGGCTCGTCCAGAAACAGCAGCGGTGGCCGGTGCACGATCGCGCAACCCAGCGCCAGACGCTGTTTCCAGCCGCCCGACAGCTGGCCGGCGAGCTGCCGTTCGCGTCCTGTGAGGCCGGCCATCGCGATCAGCTCGCGCACGCGCTCGGCGCGGCGCTGGCCGCTGACCTGGTACACGCCGGCGTAGAACTCCAGGTTCTCGATGACGGTCAGATCCTCGTACAGCGCGAAGCGCTGCGACATGTAGCCGATACGCGCCTTGATCGCCTCACTGTCGTGCGCGATGTCGTAGCCCAGCACACTGCCCGTGCCGCTGGTCGGCGTAACGATGCCGCACAGTAGACGAATCGTGGTCGTCTTGCCCGAGCCGTTCGGGCCGAGGAAGGCGAACACCTCGCCGCTGGCGACCTCCAGCGACAGGCGATCGACCGCGATCAGCTCGCCGAAGACCTTGGTCAGTTCGTTGGCTTTGACAGCGGGCGCGGGCATTAGTCGAGCGTCTTGCGGAAGCGGTTCGCGCTCAATCCGAACACGATCAATCCGAACAACACCAGTGCCAGCACCTCGCTGCCGAGCAGCTCGACCCCGACGCCCTTGAGAATGATCCCGCGCAAGATGCGCAGGAAGTACGTCAGCGGAATAAGCAAGCCCAGCTCGCGCACAAGCGGCGGCATGCCCTCGCGCGGGAACACGAACCCAGACAGGATGATCGACGGCAGCATCACGAACAGCGCCATCTGCATCGCCTGCGTCTGCGTTTGGGAAACCGTGGAGATCAGCAAGCCCAGGCCCAGCGAGCTGAGTACGAACAGCACGGCCAGCACCAGCAGCAGCGGAAACGAACCCGCGAACTCGACGCGAAACCAGGCGCGGCCAATCGCACTGGCCACGAAGACGTTGGCGAACGCGAGCGTCACGTACGGCAGGATCTTGCCGAGCATCAGCTCCCACGGCTTGACCGGCGTCACTACGAGCTGCTCGAGCGTGCCGCGCTCGCGCTCGCGGACAATGGCAAAGGCCGTCAGCAACAACGTCTGGAACTGCAAGATGAGGCCGAGCAAGCCGGGGATCATAAAGTTGATGCTCTGCATGCTCGGGTTGTAGAGAACGACCGGCCGCAGATCGATGGGCTGTCCGCGCGCCTGCTGCGCCAGCAGCTCCACCGAGCGTGCCTGGGCGATAGTGCCGGCGACCAGCAGCGCCGTCTGCGCGGTGTTCGGGTCCGAGCCGTCGATCACGACCTGCGCCCGCGGCGCCCGCCCGGCGATCAGATCATGTGAAAAGTCGGGCGGAACGACGAGTCCCACGCGCGCCGAGCCAGCGTCGATCGCGCTGCGAACGTCGTCGAGCCGCTGCGCGCTGGCGGTGCGATCGAAGTAGCCGGTGTTGAAGAACGCACCGAGAAAGGCGCGGCTCTGGGCGTCCTGCGATTGGTCATAGACGATCGTCGGGATGTGGTCGACAGTGGTGTTGATGGCGTAGCCGAACAGGATCAGCTGCATCAGCGGCATCGCCAGCACCATCGCCAGCGTGCGCGGGTCACGCCGAATCTGAATGAACTCTTTCTGAACGATGGCCCAGATGCGAGCGATCACCTGAATGTCGCATCGACCGGGAGGCCCGCTTTCAAGGCGCCATCTGGGTTCGGCACGCGTACCTTGACCGCGAAGACCAGGTTCTGTCGGTCGCGCTGCGTCTGCACGTTGCGCGGTGTGAACTCGGCACGGGTGGCGATGGTCTGTACGCGTCCATCGAACACGCGCTCGGGAAAGGGATCAGCCTGGATCGCTACGTTTTGGCCAACACGCACCTGGCCAAGCTGTGCCTCCAGCACATAGAGCGTGAGGCGCAGGTCGCGCGGGTTGATGACGGTCAAGATAGGCGTGCCCGGCGCCACGACCTCGCCGGGCTTGACCAACCGCTTCTGGACGACACCGCCGATCGGACTGTGCAGCGTCAGCCGCTCCATCTGCGCCTGCATGAGGCGATGCTGGGCTGGATCGATGACCGACTGCTCGAACTGCACTTGCAGCAGCGGGTCCTGTAGTCGCCCGAGCGACTGACCCGATTCGACGCGCGCGCCCTCGTCCACATCCAGGCTCGCCAGGCGTCCGCTGAGCTCCGCGGCGACGATGACCTCGTCGGCTTCGATCGTTCCCGAGGCCATGAGTTCCGTGCCGCTGGGCATAGGCCGCAGAAACAGCCAATAGGCCGCGCCGCCGATCGCCAGCAGTGCGAGCCCAATCAGCGGGCGTGGTGGTCTCCGGTGCGTCATACGCTCACCCCCTGCAGAAAGGTCGCGACGATCTCGTCGACGGCGTGCCCCGGATCGACGGGCGTGCGCTCGCCGAAGATGCGTCGGGCGAGCATCATCGCCATCAATGGCCCGACCAGGCAGAACACGCGCTCCATCGGATCGCCAGGTTTGAAGCGGCCGCGTTGGGTTTGCTCGGCCATATAGCGCGCCACGTTGCCCCAGATCGGCAGGGTGATGCGCTCGAAGATGATCTGCGCCAGGTGCGGCTGGCGCCCGGCTTCGAACATGACCTGCGGGATGAGATCGGAGCGTTCCTGGAAGACCTTGACCACGGCGCGCATCAGGCGCGGCAGCACTTCGGCGGGCGGGCCCTCGAGCGAATCGGCCAGCTGCTCGCTCAGGCCCAGCGGCACGACATGCCGCAGCGTCTCGACGACGAGCTCGTCCTTGGACTGGAAATGCCAGTACACCGTGGCTGGACTGATGCCGGCCTCGGCCGCGGCGCGTTCGACGGTCAGGTTGGCCAGACCGTGGCTGGCGATCGTGGTGGCCGTCGCCTCGAGGATCCTGGTCCGAGTGTCGTCATCCTCCCTGGTCAGCCCGAGCCGTTCGGCAAGATCGCCCTTACTGCCAAAGTGGCGATACAGCGTCGCTTTGGCTACGCCCGCCTCGGCCGCGATCTGGTCGACGGTGACGCTCTCGAGCCCGCCATCGCCGGCCAGCCGCTGCGCCGCCGCCACGATACGAGACTGAATTGACATTAGAGTCAGTCTAGTCTACAGCATCGCTGCGCGCGGCGCGAACGTCCCTCAGCGCCCACACCGGCTCGTCCGTTACGACCCCTGGCTTCCGCGGCGACGCCGGTCCGCTCTCTTCTGTAGCTCTGCGTCGGAGGCGGCGCGCGGCGCCGAGGATCGACCCCCGCGGCCCGCCCGGTATCATGGCCGCCCGTGCGGCTCCTGCTGGCCCTGGCCTTGCTGCTCGTGCCGCCTGCCGCCGCCCGCGCCGATACCGAAGAGATCCCCTATTCCGCGTGCGCCGTAGTCACCCCGCCCGATGCGCCGTACGCCTGCCTCGAAGTCATTCCGCCCGGTGCCAGCGCCTGGGTCACCTTCGATGGCGTCCAGATCGGCCTGTCGCCGATGGGTATTCCGGACCTCGCGCCAGGCCCTCACGTCGTGCGCCTCGACCGCCTCGGCGACGCGCCAACCACGTATCGCTTCGAGCTCGAAGCCGGCGAAGTCAGGCGCTTTGATGCCCCCTTCACCCAGCTGCCGCCACGCATCCCGCCGCCCGGACCGCCTGATCCGTACCCGCTAGCGGTCATGGTCGAAAACCTGGTCGACGCCAGGCCTCAGGTCGGCCTCGACAAGGCCGATGTGATCTACGAAGCGCTCGCTGAAGGCGGCATCAGCCGCTTCCTGGCGCTCTATCTAACCCAGGAGGCCGAAGCCATCGGCCCAGTGCGCAGCACCCGCCACTATTTCGTCTACACCGCGGCCGAGTACAACGCGAGCCTGATCTTCGTCGGCGCCAGCCCCATCGGCTATGCGGCATTGGCGGCCACCGGTATCCGCACGGTCAACGAGAGTAGAGGCGATGCGGGCATCTGGCGCTCCTTTCGGCGCGCTGCGCCACACAACGCCTACACGGGCACACTCGAGGCGCGCGAAGCAGCCGACGCGAAAGGCCCCGGCGGCCCGGGCTCGTGGGGGCCGCTGCTTTTCAAAGACCCGACTGTCCCGATATCCGGCGAGCCGGCCACCACGATCGGCATTCGCTACCCGCCGCTGGGCTGGTACGACGTCGACTACACCTACGACCCTGACACCAATCGCTATCTGCGGGTGATGGACGGCTATCGCCACCGCGACCAGTTCACCGGCGAGCAGCTCGCCGCCTCAAACGTGATCGTCCAGGTCATCCCCGACGAGGTGATCGACCGCGAAGGCAGGCTCGACCTGGCCCAGACCGGCGAAGGCCGCGCCTATTACTTCTTGGATGGCGTCGCCATCGAAGGCACGTGGACCAAAGCCGACTACGGCAGTCGCACTCTGTTCTGGGACACCGCCGGCAACCTGGTCCGCTTCAACCCAGGCGGCACCAGCTGGATCCAACTAATCCCGCCCGAAGTCCGCCTAACCTTCCGCCCCTAGCCGCCCGACCCCCCGTCAGTTCGTCGAGCCGTCAGTGGTCAGCCGTCAGCCGTCAGCCGTTAGCCGTTAGCC
>DASXRR010000276.1:0-12310 GCA_036506475.1 Chloroflexota bacterium | reverse complement strand
AGCGCCGGGGAGCCGCTCAACGCGCTGTCCGACAGCGTGCCGAACCTGTTCATTGGCAACGTCGATGGCGTCGGTTCTGGCGACATCATCACGTACGACGTGGCCATCCCGACCAGCGCCGGCACGCCGCGGCGGGTGGCGCATCTCGCGCGAGGGGCGCAGTCCGTTGCGAGTGCTCGTCGACACGTTCGGCGCGGGGATCTTCGTTGGACGATTCAGCGGTACACCCACCCGCGATCTGCTGCTTATCGAAGCCAACACCCAGGTCGGCATGCTGCTGCAGAAGCCAGTTACGTCGCCGGGAACGCGGGCAGCCATCGGGCGCTACTCGTCCTAGCTGCATCCGGATATGGCCCGGCTGTGTTAAACGAACAACGGGCATGACCAGCAGCTATTGTGTTTTCGAGACGGCGATCGGCACGGGCGGCATCGCCTGGGCCGATGGTCGCGTGACGGGCGTACAGTTGCCCGAGCCGTACGCAGCACGCGTGCGGGCGCGCCTCAGGCGGCGGTTTCCCGGCACGGTGGAGGCGGCGCCGAACGCGGCGATACGGCGCGCGATCGACAGCATCGTGGCGCTCTTGCGTGGCGAGAACGTTGACCTGTCGACAGTCGAGCTGGATACCGAGCGCGTACCCGAGTTCGCGCAACGCGTCTATGAGGTGGCCCGAGCAATCCCAGCCGGCCAGACGCTGACCTATGGCGAGATTGCGCGGCGCCTCGGCGAGCCGCCACAGATGGCGCGCGACGTCGGCCAGGCACTCGCACGCAACCCGTATCCGATCGTGGTGCCGTGCCATCGCGTGTTGGCGGCGGGCGGCAAGCTGGGTGGTTTTTCGGCCGCGGGCGGCGTCGCGACAAAGCAACGGCTGCTCGAGATCGAACGAGCGAACGTCACCTGGCAGTTGCCGCTGACGCCGGCGACCTGACACGGTCGGTCAACGACGACCCGCAGAGCGCCTGGCATTCCAGCGGGCACGCGGTGAGGCTCGGCGTGCGTCCGCGAGCAGCGATTGAGCGTAAGCCAGGCCAGCAGTGACCTCCATGCGTCTCTCGGCGGGGTCGAACTGATAGATGCTGGCGACGCCGTGGCCCCGGGCGGAGCCGGCGTAGATACCCGCGTAGGTGAAGATGTCGGGCTTGTAGTACACCCGCCGCTGGATCAGGCCGAGATCGGCCAGGTGCTGCACCGTGTCTTCGACTGTGGCCAGGTCGGTGAAGTCGGATGTGTAGACGCAGATCAGGTGTCCGGTCCGACCCGCGTGTTGGGCGATCTTGGCGCACCAGATCAGGCCGGAGTGGGCTGCCGCGGCAACGCTGTGCCAGGCAGGAGCGGCGTCGCCGCAGCGCGGGAACAGCATCCACTTGCCAGGCAGCAGCTCGTTGTCAACAGCGGGCGGGTTCTGATGCGACCACAGCCAACCACCCGACGAGGTGCAGCCAGGCGCGCGCAGTAGCGACGTGTGGCACGGGTCGCTCACGCGACTTTCGAGGGCAAGTCGAAGAACGGAAACAGGCCTGGATTCATGAAGCTTGTCATCGCCCGGATCCGGTCACCATCAAACTCGAGCACCTGCAAGATGAATGGTTCCCCGGCGCCGTCGTAGATGCCAAGTGCGGCGGTGTTGTTGGCGCGCGTGGGCACGTAGCGGAAGGGCCCACCGCCTTCAGGCCCAGTAGCCCACGTAAAGAAGGCGGCGATCGCAGCCGAGCCGATGTACCACTCGTGCAGCGGGGGCATGCTGAAGACTGCATCCTGCTTGAGCAACGCCACGAATGCGGCCACGTCGCTGTGTTCCCAGGCCTGGACGTAGCGCTCGACCAGCGCCTGTTCGTCCGCCTTGGAGAGTCGCGTCGCATGGGGTGATGTCGAACCCTCGAGCCGTGCTCGGGCGCGCTGGAGTGCGCTGTTGGCGGCCGCTACCGACACGTCGAGGAGCGTGGCGACGTCTTGCGCTGACCAGCCCAGGACATCACGCAGCAGGAGCACGGCGCGCTGGCGCGGTGCCAGCTTCTGCAGCGCGGAGATGAAGGCGAGCTCAATGGCTTCTTTGGTCTCGTAGCGGGCCTCGGGTCCGGGCGCCGTATCAGGCACCTCGAACAGTACGTCGGGGAACGGCTCGAGCCACGGTGTTTCGTCAATCGTCGCCTGGCCGGCCACGAATTCGGACGACGCTGCACCAACAAGCGCCGGCAGCAGGCGACGCCCGCGCCGGCCAAGCTCGTCCAGGCAGGCATTGGTCGCGATGCGGTAGAGCCAGGCGCGCACCGATGCCCGACCCTCGAAGCGGTCGAGGTTACGCCAGGCACGCAGCAAGGTCTCCTGGGTCAGGTCTTCGGCATCGTGCACCGAGCCGAGCATGCGATAGCAGTGCAGCCGCACCGCCCGCTGGTGCGTCTCGACGAGATGACGAAATGCGTCATCGCTCGGTGCGACCGAAGCGCCCGCGGATGCGATCATCGGTCGGCAGTCTACTCAGCCGGTGCCGGCCGGAGCGATGAGTTTGGCGAGCTGCGAGCGTCTCCTCTGTATCCGAGGAATGCGAGGACGTCGCACATGTCGAAGTTCATGGTTCTGCTGTACGCCAACGAGTCCGCGATGCCGAAGCCCGGCACGTCTGAGTTCGATGTTCAAAACGCGGCGTACGGCGCGGTGTACGAAGACTTCTCGAAACGCGGAGTCTTCGTGAGCGGCGATCCGCTCAGCCCGAGCGGCTCGAGTACCTCGGTCCGCGTGCGCGCCGGCCAGCGTCAGGATTCGAGTGGGCCAGCCGCGAACACGCCCGAGCAACTGATCGGCTACTACGTCCTGGACTGCCCGAGTCAGAAGGAAGCCGCCGAGCTCGCGGCGACGATTCCATGCGCCCAGGTCGGCACAGTCGAAGTGCGGCCCGTGTTCCAGATGTAGGTCACCCATTGACCTACCAGTTTGTCGGCGATCTTGTCGTCGGCCGCTCGGAGTAGGTCCACGCCGCGGACGTGGGCCACGCGGCCGGGCTCGTCGGCCGCCCAGCGATAGCTCCAGCGGACGACCGCGCGATCGGCCGAAATGAACAGGTCCTCCGTTGAAAACACCGCCTGGGGGGCGTCCGCACACAGGCGCTCCCAGCAGGCGCGTACCGCCGCCTGATCCGCGAAGCGCTCGCCGTTCGGCGGCGGCGTGGTGTTTTCGAAGACGCAGTCCTCGGTGATCAAGGCCATGATCGCGTCGACGTCGTGGCGATTGAAGGTGGCATTGAAGCGCTCGACGACGCCGGTGGTGCGCTCGTTGGTCATCGGCCAAGGATTGTGCCGGGAAAGATCATGGCGAGCGACGGCCGAGAAAAGGTATTGTTGGCGCTTATGGCGGACATAAGCCTAGCTATCGGTATCGGCGGTGCGGCAGGCCAGGGAATTGCCACGCCCGGCGACATCCTCGCGCGCATCTTCGTTCGACGCGGCCTACACCTGCGCACGTACAGCGCCTATCAGTCGATCGTGCGGGGTGGGCACATCTTGCTCACCCTGCGCGCAAGTCCAACGCCGATCCAGACGACCGGCGACAAGCTCGACCTGCTGATCACCTTGAACCAGGACACGATGGACCGCCATCTCGGGCTGATGGGTCCGGGCTCGGTCGTGCTCTACAACGACGACAAGATCAGGCCCGGCCTGGCTGCTGATGGCGTGCAGCTGTGTCCATTCTCGGTCAAGCAGCTCGCACCCGCGGCCAAGGGCGACCTGGTCCAGAACACGATCGCGTTGGGCGCTGCGCTGCAGTTGCTGGGACTGGACTTCGGGATCCTTGATGAAATCCTGAGCCTGCAATTCCAGAAGAAGGGTCAGGCCGCGATCGACGAGAACGTGGGCGTCGCGCGGGCCGGCTATGCCCACGCCGCGGGGCACTTCGCACCGTTCCCGATGACGCTGCCCGACACTGGTCAGCCACTCGCGTTCATCGACGGCAATTCCGCGCTGGCGATGGGCGGCGCGGCGGCCGGGGTGCGCTTTTACTGTGCCTACCCGATGAGCCCGTCGACTGGTGTGTTGCACTGGATGGCGCGCCACGGACGCCAGCTCGGGATCATGGTCCGCCAGGTCGAAGACGAGATTGGCGTCATCAACATGACCATCGGCGCGGCGCATACCGGCTGCCGCGCCATGTGCGCCACTTCAGGTGGCGGCTTCGCGCTGATGACCGAGGCGCTCGGCGCAGCATCGATGATGGAAATTCCGCTGGTGTGCATTGACGTCCAGCGCGCAGGTCCGGCGACGGGCGTCCCGACCAAGACCGAGCAGGGCGACCTGTGGCAGGTGCTTGGCGCCGGCCAGGGCGACTATCCGCGGATCATCGTCGCGCCGACGAACATTCTGGACTGCTTCAAGACGGTGCCGCAGCTGTTCAACATGGTCGATCAGTTCCAGTGCCCGGGCATCATCCTGTCTGACCTGCTGATCTCGGAAGGCCGGGCCAGCGTCGATCCGGCCCAGCTCGACTTCAACGTGCCGATCGAGCGCGGCGAGACGATCGGCCTGAATGGCTCCGTGCCAGATTCCCTGGACGGCTACAAGCGCTACGACATCACGGTGAATGGCGTATCACCACGGGCAATTCCGGGTACGCCAGGCTATGTCCACGTCGTCGCCACGGACGAGCACGATGCCGAAGGCGGCCTCATCAGCGACGAGTTCACTCATCCGCACAAGCGGCAGGCGATGCACGAGAAGCGCATGCGCAAGATGGCCAGCGTGCTGCGCTTCATCGAGCCGCCGGCGATCTTTGGGCCGGCCGAGGCTGACGTGACGCTGGTCGGTTGGGGCTCAACTGAGGGCGTTATTCGTGAAGCGATGGAAGCGCTCGAGAACGAGCATCACATCGTCGCGAACAACTTGCAGATCAAATGGCTCGTGCCGCTGCATGCGGACGAGATCGTCGCGCAACTCAATGCGAGTAAACGAGTTATTATTGTCGAGAATAACTACAGTGGCCAATTCGCGCGCTATTTGCGATCGGAAACGAGCTTCGATGCTGCTGGACACATTCGTAAATACGATGGTGAGCCGTTCATGCCGCACCATGTTGTCGACGGTGTCAAGGCAATTCTGGCCGGTGACACGACTCAATACGTGCCTACGCACGAGATTCTGGTCTAAGGAATCCCACTGATGATTGTCGAAATCGAGGAGCGGCCGGCCTTAACGGTTAAGGACTTCAAAGGCCACGCCGACCCTGACTGGTGCCCTGGCTGTGGTGATTTTGGTGTTCTGCACGCCTTGAAGCAGGCCATTGCGGAGCTCGGGTTGTACCCGCACGAGGTCCTGACGATCAGCGGTATCGGCTGCTCGTCCAATCTGCCCGGCTACATCAACACGTACGGCATGCACACGCTGCACGGTCGCTCTCTGGCGGTGGCAACGGGTGCGCAGCTGGGCAATCACTCGCTGAAAGTCATCGTTACCGGCGGCGATGGCGATGGTTACGGCATCGGTGGCAACCACTTCCTGCACACGATGCGGCGCAATGTCGACCTGACGTACATCGTCATGGACAACCAGATCTACGGCTTGACCACCGGGCAGCTGTCGCCGACCAGCTCGAAGGGCATGCGCACCAAGAGCACTCCCCACGGAAGCATTGAAAACCCGATCAATCCGATTCCGCTGGCCATCGCCGCGGGCGCGACCTACGTTGCCCGTGGCTACACCGGCCAGGTGCGCCACCTCACCGATCTGATCAAGGCGGGCATTCAGCATCGCGGCTTCTCGTTGATCGACTGCTTCAGTCCATGCGTGACGTTCAACCGCGACAATACGCACGAGTTCTTCAAGCAGCGCACGCGCAAGCTCGAGGACCTGGCGCACGACCCGACCGATTTTGCGAGCGCCATGGCGCGCGGCTTCGAATGGGGCGAGGAGATCCCGATCGGGCTGTTCTGGAAGCGCGACGATCTGATGTCGCTGGACGAGCAGGAGCCCATTCTGGACGAAGGTGGCCCGCTGGCCCGCCGGCCGCTGGGCATCGCGCCCGACGCCGCACGAGCGCTGATCGAAGAGCTGATGTAGCGCGCGTGGGCTCGGCCGATTGACCACGGTCGATCCGTGGCTACGGCGCCACCTCGGCATCTATACGACGCCGGCCGAGGTGGTCTCGGCACAGGTGCACATCGTGGACGACGTCCTACGGCGTCGAATGGCACGAGCCGCGGGCCTTGGCGACCCGGACGTGGCCATCGTCGATCCGGCCGTCGGCAGCGGTGCGTATCCGCTCGGTGTCGTTGCGCACGTCGGCCCTGAAAGACTTGTGCAGCGGCTGCACCTGTGGGATCAGCGGGCTGACGAGGCCAATGCGGCCAGGCAGCGACTGCGCGACGCATTGGGCACCGACGTCGAGATCCATGCACGAGATGTCCTGGCCGAGCCCGTAGCGATTGACGCACCCGTCCTGGTGTGCATCGGCAATCCACCCTATAACCGCCAGACCGTCGACCGCGGACGAGTCGTGCCGCGCAAGGGTGGCTGGGTTCGTTTCGGCCAGCCGCGCCCAATCCTCGACGATTTTGTCGACGCCACGGCAGGCGTCCACGTCAAGAGTCTGTACAACGATTACGTCTATTTCTGGCGCTGGGCGGTGTGGCAGGTGTGCGAGCAGCGCGCTGGCCCGGGCGTGGTCAGCCTGATCACCCCGACGTCATTTCTCAGCGGTCCAGGCTTCGGCGCGATGCGCGCCTGGCTGCGCCAAGCATTCGACGAGCTGTGGGTGCTCGATCTCGAAGGTGATGGCCGCGGCACGCGTCGCTCTGAGAACGTCTTCGAGGGAGTCCAGACACCCGTGGCGATATGCATGGGCGTGCGCTACGGCGAAGCCTCGACGGGCAGGCCAGCGCAGGTGCACCACGCTCGCCTGGCCGGCACGCGCGCGAGGAAGCTGGCCGTGCTTGGCCAGGTCGGCTGCATCGAGGACGTCGAATGGCAGGCGATCGAGGCCGACTTGCCGTCGAGGCTGACGCCCTGCCCAGGCGGCAGCTACGAGTCGTGGCCGCGGCTGACCGAGCTGTTTCCGCGGCAGTTTTCGGGCTGCCAGATGAAGCGCCGCTGGCCAATCGCGCCAACGCCTGAGATCTTGCGCGCTCGATGGGCGACCTTCGTCAAGCTGAGGCCGAGCGAGCGCGAGCTCGCTTTCCGCCCGACGCGCGATCGGACGATCGACTCCGCGCCGCACGGTCTCATGCCACTGCGCCAGCTCGACGCCGATGCGCCGTGTCCTGACCCGGTGCGCTACGCGTACCGCAGCTTCGATCGCCAGTGGGTGCTGGCCGATCCACGCCTGGGCGACTTTCTGCGCCCGGCTCTGTGGCACACCGCGGGACCGCGGCAGCTCTTTTTGACCTCGCTGCTGACCCACCCGCTTGGACCGGGCCCGTCGGCGGTGGTGACGAAGCTGGTGCCCGACCTCGACCACTTCCGCGGCTCGTTCGGCGGCCGCGCAGTGATGCCACTGTGGCTCGATGCCTCGGCAACTCAGCCGAACCTGGCGCCAGGGCTGCTCCCGTCCTTATCCGATACCTACGGCACGCAGATCGCACCCGAGGCCTTCCTGGCCTACTGCTACGCGCTGCTGAGCGCGCCACGCTACCAGGCTCGATTTGCCGACGAGCTGCGCACGCCAGGCGCGCGCGTGCCTTTGACCGCGAACGCTGGGCTATTCGCTCGAGCAGTCGAGCTCGGCCAGCAGCTAGTGCGCATCCATACCTATGAGGCAGTGCCAAAGCACCAGGGCCCGGTGTCGCCCGACGAGCTGGACTTCAGCGTCTCGGGGCTCAACGTCACCAGATCATGGCTGCGTTATCGGCGTGACGGATGGTCGACGCAGATCGACTGCGAGTGGAGTGAGCTGGTCGGCTTGATCGTGGCTACCCTGACCGCGGTGCCGGCGCTCGACGCGCTCCTGGACGAGATCGTCAACGCGAAGACGCTGGCTCGCTATCCTTGGACCCGCGCATGATCCAAAGCGACCTGGCGTACACCCCGGCTTCGGTGCTTATCGAGCGTATTCGTCGCCGCGAGCTGTCGCCGGTCGAGCTCACGGACGCCGTCCTCGAGCGGGCCGAACGATTGCAGCCGCGGTTGTTCGCGTTCATGACGCTGGACGCCGATGCCGCGCGACAAGCAGCCCGAGCCGCCGAGCAAGCGCGGCTGCGTGGCGACGACGATCTTGGACCCCTGCACGGGTTGCCGGTGTCGGTCAAAGACCTCGAGGCTACGGCGGGCTTGCGCACGACCTCGGGATCGAAGTTCTTCGAGCACCACGTGCCGACCGTCGATGGCGCGGTCGCCGGTCGTTTGCGCAAGGCTGGGGCGATCATCTTCGGCAAGACCAACACGCCGCACATGGGCCACAAGGACATGTCCGACAACCTGCTCATGCCGGCCAGTCGCAACCCATGGGGCCTGGACCGTACGCCAGGCGGCTCGAGCGGCGGCGCGGCCGCGGCGGTCGCCGCCGGCATCGGGCCGATGGCACACGGTTCGGACGGCGCGGGTTCGATTCGCATCCCGGCCGCCCTGTGCGGCGTCTTCGGCTTGAAGCCGTCGTTCGGCCGCGTGCCGTACTGGCCAAATCCCGACTTCTGGGCGGCCCGCTCGCACAATGGTCCGCTCAGCCGCACCGTGCGCGACGCCGCGCTCATGCTCAACGTGATCGCTGGCCCTGACCCACGTGACCCGATGACCCTCGATTCGCCACCCGAGGATTACGTTCAGGCGTGCGACGGCGATCTGCGCGGCCTGCGCGTGGCGTGGAGCGAAGACTTCGGCTACGCGGTGGTCGACCAGGAGGTGCGTCGGCTGACGCGTCGGGCGGCAATGCGCTTTGCCGAGCTGGGCTGCCAGGTCGAGGAAGTCACGCCTACGTGGGACAACCCCGCGGAATGGGCCTCATTGCTGTGGGACTTCAACACGGCCATTCGAAATGCCGCGCGGCTTGACCAGCATCCCGAGTGGTTCGAGCCGACCATGGCCCAACAAATCGAGCGTGGCCGGTCAGCATCCGTACTCGAGGTCGGTCGAGCGCAGCTCGCGCGCAGCACGTTCTATGAACAGGCGCGCGAGTTCATGGAGCCGTTCGACATGCTGCTCACGCCGCAGATGCCGTGCGTCGCGTGGTCCGTCGAGAAGTCCATTGACGAGATCGATGGACACGCCGTGCCCGAGATGTTCGACCATCTCCAGTTCACGTTCCCGTTCAATTTGACCGGCTGGCCCGCGGCTTCGGTGCCGTGCGGCTTCAACTCAGAGGGCTTGCCCGTGGCGCTGCAGATCGTGACCAGGCTGCGCCAGGACGGGCTGTGCTTGCGTGCGGCAGCGGCGTTCGAGGCGCTGCAGCCGTGGGCGCAGCACCAGCCGACACTCTGACTCGTCCGCTGCCCAGGCCGAAGGGGCTCAGCGCATCGGAGACCTGGAGCCGTCCTCTCCGCTGCGCGCGCCGCCCGGTCTCGAAGGCTGGGATTTCCTTAGCGCAGGCGGTACAGGTACTGATTCGACGTATCGAGGATGTATACGTTCACGTGCAGCAGGCCGGTGCCGACTGGATCGAGCTCGGTGAACGCGGCGTAGCTCAAGTCGACGATGCGGCCGGCGACATACGGGCCACGATCGGTGACCTCGGCGTCGACGGACTTGCCGGTGTCGGTGTCCACGATGCGGATGAGGGTGCCGCACGGCAGTGTCTTGTGCGCGACCTGGACCACGTGCGTGTGGAAGATCTGGCCGCAGCCGGTGCGCATGCCTTCGAAGCCATCGCCCTGGCCGTACGTGGAGGCGATGCCGACTTCGTAGAGCAGCGGCTTGACGTCGATGGCCGCGGCTTCTTGCTCGGGCTCGGGCTCAGGCGCAGTGGCGACCGTCGCGGGCGCTGGCGCCGGCACTTCGACGATGACCGGCGCGGGGGTCGGAGCGGGGAGTGGCTTGAATGCGTCTTCGAACAGGCCCGTCTGAGTCGCCGCCGGCATGTACAGCGCGCTCTCAGTGGTCTTGGCGTTCTTAAGGGTCGCCTGCTGGGTGTCCAAGTGCTGAAACGCCAGCGTGCGCTCGGTCAGCGGGGTGCCGTTCGTGGTGAACGTGGCGTTGGTGACGAGCATTTGCTGGCAGCCGATCGAGGCGGCCGCGGTGACAGCGGTGAGCGACGCGATGAGGGCAGGACGGCTAAGGCGCATTTCACTCCGCGCCCGCCGCGGGATTTCGAGCTTCGGTTGGCGGGCGGCGGAAGTTAGTTAATTGCGTCCTGCCCGGACAAGGCCTGGGAGCTTACGAATTTGAAATCCTTGTCATCCTGAGCTTGCGAAGGATCCGCAGCCTGTTGCGGGATTCACGAGACGCGGATCCTTCTGGCTCGCGGAGCTCGCCTCAGGATGACAAGGGAAATGCCAGCCGGTCGTAGTAGATCCGCTCGCCGGCG
Source organism: Chloroflexota bacterium (assembly GCA_036506475.1). Taxonomy (GTDB): domain Bacteria; phylum Chloroflexota; class UBA6077; order UBA6077; family CF-72; genus CF-72. The sequence continues at coordinate 1,878 of DASXRR010000276.1, read as the reverse complement.
AACTTGGTGGCCTCGGGATCCCACGGGAAGTGGATGACGATCAGCGTGCTGACCTGCTGGCCAGTCGGTGCCTGGCCGGCCCACTCGCCTTTATGGGTGCCGCTCATGCGCGTGACCTCGATCACGCCCTGCGGGCCGATCACGATGTCCTGCAGGTCGAACTTCACATCGGGGAAGGCGCCCAGGAACGACAGGTAGAAGTCGCGCGCTCCGGCGTGACCTGCCCAGCGCTGGCCAGTCGGGACGATCTCGTAGACGCAGTCCTCGGACAGCGTGGCGATCAGGCCCGCCAGGTCGCGGCGGTCCTCGGCGCGCGAGTGGTCGATCCACAATCGCCGTATGGCCTGGTACTGGTCGGCGTTGATCTCCCAGCCGAGGCGCTCACGAATAGGTGTCTGGGTCACCGCGGCGCGATTGTATGCGTCCCCGTGATGCGTCCGTGACGCCGGCGGGCAGCCTTCGACTGGCCCGATGGCGGTTGCATCCGGGCCCAGACTGCCGCAGACTACCGGCGCAGCCAGAGCCCCTCGGGGCAGTTGCCGCGGTCCCGCAGCAGTCATGCCGCACCGCGGCAGGTTCGTCGACATGCTTGACCAGCAATGGGTTCAGACTGCGCTTGGAATTATAGAACGCCTGTTCTATCATGGGAAGGGCTGGGCGGCCACATGAAGGTGCTGTTCAAGAAGGACGTCCCCGAGGTCGCGAAAGCGGGTCAAGTCAAAGAGGTCGCTGACGGCTACGCGCGCAACTTCTTGATACCGCGCGGGCTGGCCATCGCGGCCACCTCGGCCGCGCTGAAGCAGGTGGCCGAGGTGCAGGCCGTCACCTCGCGCCGATCGGCCGAGGAAGAGGCCGCGGCGAAGCGCCTCAAGGAACGACTCGAAGCCGAGCCGATCGTGCTCGAGTCCAAGGCTGGCTCACAGGGTCGCTTATACGGCTCGGTGACCACTGCGGATGTGGCGGCAGCGGTCAAGAAGCAGCTCGGCACTGAGCTTGACCGGCGCGACCTGGAGCTGGCCGAGCCGGTGCGCCACGTCGGGTCCTTTCACGTGTCGGCGCGCCTGCACAAGGGCGTCACGGCAACCCTGACCGTCGAGGTCCGCGCCGCCGGCGGCGGGTAGGTCGGCGCCGCGGATGGCCGTCGAACGCATCGACATCGACGAACCACTTCGCGCGGAAGAGCGCGACCCAAATCTCCCTCCGCACAGCCTACATGCGGAGGAAGCCGTACTCGGCGCAGTGCTCAAGAGCCCAGGCAGCATCGCCCGGGTCTCTGACTTCCTCAAGCACGACGACTTCTATGGAGCACGCAACAAGCTGGTCTATAGAGCCATGATCGGGCTGTTCGCCGATGCGCATCCGATCGACTACCACAGTGTCGGAGACCGCCTTGCGCAACTCGGCGTGCATGACGCGGCCGGTGGGATGCTGTACCTGAGCGAGCTCAGCCTCGCCACGCCGACCGCCGCGCACATTGAGCACTACGGGCGGATCATCGAGCGCACCTCGATCATGCGCCAGCTCATCGCCAAAGCCCAGACGATTGCCGAAATTGCCTATCGCGACAACCTCGACCCCGACACCGCCCTCGAAAAAGCCGAGCAGCTGATTCTGTCGGTCGCCGAAAAGCGCGTCACGCGCGACTTCCGCTCCCTCGAAGACGTGCTCACCGAATACATGGAGCAGATCGAGGCGCTGGCCGAAGGCGAAGCCACGCGCTACGGCATCCCGACTGGCTACATGGACCTGGACAAACTCCTGGGCGGCTTCCAACGCACCGACCTGATCATCCTCGCCGCCCGCACCAGCGTGGGCAAAACGTCATTTGCGCTGAACCTGGCGGTCAATGCGGCGGTCAAGCACAACGCTACTGTGGCG
>DASXRR010000275.1:0-6181 GCA_036506475.1 Chloroflexota bacterium | reverse complement strand
CGAGCGAGCGGTTGGCTGGCTGGCCCACCGTGCGAGCCTGCGGGTCAGCGTACGCAACCCTGGCTGGCGGGGGCCGGCAGCGCGAGCAGGCGGGCGGCGGGCCGAGCCGTGGCCGGCTGGCTCGAGGTGCGAGGCGGCAGATCGAGGCGCCAAGCGACGGGCTCGTGCGGTGGCGGGCCAGAGCGCGCATCCAGTGAGTGGATAGACTTGATTCCTGGATGGGATCGCCATGCTGAGTAAGGAAGACAACGAGCTGATCACGCGCGTTGGGCCAGGCACGCCGATGGGCGAGCTGTTCCGACGCTACTGGCTGCCGGCGATGCTCTCGGAGGAGCTGCCGGAGCCGGACTGCCCACCGGTCAAGCTGCGCTTGCTGGGCGAAGACCTGATCGCGTTCCGCGTGACCAGCGGCGAGGTCGGTCTGCTCGACACGTACTGTCCGCACCGCAACGCGAACCTGTATTGGGGCCGTAACGAGCAAGAAGGCTTACGCTGCGCCTATCACGGCTGGAAATTCGACGTCGCCGGCAACTGCGTCGACATGCCCAACGAACCGCCGACCAGCAACTTTGCCTCCAAGGTCCATCAGCGCGCGTATCGCGCGCTGGACAAAGGCGGAATCATCTGGGCGTATCTCGGTCCGCCCGACGTCTCGGCGCAGATTCCGAATATGGAGTGGATGAACGTCCCGGCGGAGCAGCGCGCGGTCCACAAGCGCATGCAGGAATGCAACTGGCTGCAGAACCTCGAGGGCGAGGTGGACTCGTCACACGCACCATTCCTGCATGGCAGCGTCGGTCCGGATGGCATGTTGGCCTACAACGGCAACGAAGATCGCCATCCCATTTTCAGTGTCGTCGAAACGGACTTCGGACTGGCAATTGCGGCGCGACGCGATGCGCCGAACGATCAGTACTACTGGCGCGTCACGCCCTTCATGTTGCCCAGCTATACGATCGTGCCCCGGGCACGCGAGGCGAATTACATCTTCACCGCGGCGGTGCCGGTCGACGACGAAAACATGATGGGCATGACCGTGATCTGGAGTCCGGACCATGCGATCACGGTTCCGCCGGTGGTCAACGTGGACGAGAAGTTCCGGTCGCTCCAGAACAAACGCAACGACTACCTGGTGGACCGTGAGCTGCAAAAGGCGTCGAGCTTCACTGGCATTCGTGGCGTGCGCGTGCAAGACATGGCCGTCCAGGAGGATCAGCGCGGACCTATCTCTGACCGACGGACGGAGCATCTCGGCGCCAGCGACACGGGCGTGATTGCCACACGGCGGCGCATCCTGCGCCAGATCAAGGATCTCCAGAACGGCGAGGCTCCGCCTCAACCGGTGCAGCCGGAGCGGTACCTCATTCGCTCGCTGGCGCTGAGTGCACCACGCGCGGTGCCGTGGCAGGAGCTCATGGACGAGCACATGATCCTGCGCTCCGGCGTGGCTCCATAGGCTGCGCGACGCCTGGCGCTCCCGCGTGGCGGGAATAGCTCGCCCACTAGCCGCAGCAACCGGGTGGGACTGCATGGGCGTTGCCGAACCGGGCGTAACGTCATAAGCTGCGCGACGCCTGGCGCTCCCGCGTGGCGGGAAGAGCTTGCCCACTAGCCGCGGCAACCGGGTGGGACTGCATGGGCGTGCCGAACCGGACGTAACGTCATAGGCTGCGCGACGCCTGGCGCTCCCGCGTGGCGGGAAGAGCTTGCCCAATAGCCGCGGCAACCGGGTGGGACTGCATGGGCGTGCCGAACCGGGCGTAGCGTCATAGGCTGCGCGACGCCTGGCACTCCCGCGTGGCGGGAGTAGCTTGCCCACTGGCCGCGGCAACCGGGTGGGACTGCATGGGCGTGCCGAACCGGGCGTAACGTCATAGGCTGCGCGACGGCAGGCGCTCATGCATGATGTCATGCCCGATGACAGGGCCGCGCCAACCGGGTGGGACTGCATGGGCGTGACGTCATGGCCGGCGGCAGTAGATGGAGCGGATCGGGCGTGCGATCATGAGGGAGCGCATGAGCTGGCGATTGGCGGCGCTCGAGGCGGCGGGGTTGCCCAGTGCCAGCCAGCGCAGCTTGCCGGATGCGCGCACGTCGCCGTGCGAGCTGTGTGAGCTGCAGCAGGCGATGCCAATGGCGTTCGTGCTCGTCCTTGACGGGCCGGACGGACTGCCGGTGCCGTTCCTGGTGTGCGACGCATGCCAGCGTGCGCTCGAGGCGCTGCAGACACTGCTCGCGTCGGCTTCGCGCGGCAGCGACCCGCCGGAGCCCTAAGTCGTAAGACCCTGGTAGAAGACCATGCCCGGCCGCACGATCGCAGGCTGGCGCGAATAAGCGCCGATCTCAGGCGGACCCAGCGTCTGCCACCCTGGCGAGGGGCAAATTTGTCTAGCACCTAAGCGCGAGCGTCGATACCCAGAGCGTCCATGATCGCGAAGAAGACTTCGGTGTTGTCCAGCGTGGCGTTGAAGCGGGCAGCACCGGGGCCCGAGGCCACGATCGGCACGTCGTCCACGGTGTGCACCGCATTCGATTGATCGAGCGGCAGGTTACCGAGCTGCAGCTCGGCATCTGGATCGTGTTCGCTGTTGGGCAGCACGTTTGCGCCTGCGGGAAGGTCGGAGCTGGTCATAGCAGGCTGCACCGGCCGAGCATCCAGGCGGAAGTTGTCGTAGTAGTCAGGATGGTTCGACCAGCCGATGAAGAGTGTCCTATTCGGGTCTGGATCGTCTGGAAAGCCATCGCCGTCGCTGTCTCGAAAGTCGGGAAACCCGGCGTCCGCGTAGACCCCGTTCCCCTGGCGACCGGCATTGATGCTGCGCGTGTTTGTGCCAATGACGCTCATCGCGTGGTTGTGGTCCGCGGTACCCACGATCAATGTGTCGTTGCCGTGCTGCTCGGCCCAACGGCGTGCGACGCCGACGGCTTTGTCTAGCTCGATCGTGTCGTACACCGCGCGCGGCCAGTCCAGCGGGTGTTCCATCTTGTCGATCGAAGCGCCTTCGACCATGAGGAAGAATCCGTTTGGGCTTTGTTGCAGTACGTTCAGGGCGGCTTGCGTCATGTCCATCAGGGTGGGCTGATCCGGAAAGCGACCCAACACTTGCGGATCCTTCCGATGCTGCCGATCCAGATAGACATTCATGTTGCCGGTGTGGAACAGTCCCAGGAGTTTGCCAGGTGGTGCAGCCTGCATCAACTGGCGTAGCTCATCGCCAGTCTGCGCGATGACAAAACCATGGCCTCTGAATTCCTCGAACAGGTTCCGTTCATCGGTGCGGCGCGAGCCGTTCTCGGACTGTGGGAGGAGCGAGGCAGAGCCACCGCCAAGGATCACGTCAGGCATCTGGGCCGGATTGAGCGCCTGGTCCATAATGTCGGCGTATTCAGAACGGCGGCGCGTATGCGCCCACACGGCAGCCGGTGTCGCATCCTGGATTTCCGCTGTACTCACCACACCGATGGCCATGCCGCGCGTGCGCTTGAGCAACTCGGCCATCGTCTCGACGCGGGGATGCTTCTTCGGATCTGGATCCAACCCCTCGTAGACGCCCAACGCATTGACGGATGCCTTGTGGCCCGTCATGTACGCCGACATCGAGTTCGCAGAATCGGTAGCAATTGCATCGACGCCGGAAGTGGTCACGATGCCGCGATAATCCATGCGATCCATGTCGAGCAGCCCGAAATACTTCCCCTCAGAAATGCCCTGGGACAGGATGCGCGCGGCGGTAATTGGGCCCTGGCCCATGCCGTCGCCCAGGAAAAAGATAACGTTCCGCGCCTTCTTGCCACCGTTCGCGTTGGCAAGAACGACTTCATGGTCGACCGATGAGCGCATCGTGTCGCCAGTAGCGCTCTCGACACTGGCGGTAATCGTGTACCGACCTGCGCGCGCATAGTTCAAATTCGGATACACGACCTCGAGACTGTTCGGAGCCGAGCTCGTGCGCACGGGCTCGCCGGACAGAAGCGATTCGGGCCCGTTCGGGCCACTGACCTCGAGCCGGATGGTCGAAGTGTTCGGGTCGGCCAGCCCCATGGCCTCTACTCGTAGATCGAAGCGCGCACCTGCGAGGAGCTTCGCGCGGGCGATGGGCAGGATGCGGACGGCCGGCGTCGCCAGCTGTGCAAACGGTAGCGAGCGCGCCGTCAGCAAGTGCGGATCGACCGCTCGTAGATCGGCGGCGGTCAGCCCTTCCGCGCGTGAGGCGGCGGCTGGCGCAACTGACCCGGGCGCGACGCCCGCGGGCCGCACTCCAATGCCTGAGATGACCGCGGTGGCGACACCCGCGCCGCCGGCGCGAAAGAAGCGTCGACGCGTCACGCCGCGGGTGACGACCTCGCGCAAGCTCCGTCCTGGCATCCAGCACAACCCTCTCTTCTGACGTTCGTGTGGCCGGCCGCGATATCGAGTCCAACCCGGCGAGATCAGCGTACGGAGAGACGTGTGAACGGACTGAGTAGCTGAGTTAAGTGAGCGTTAATTGGCCGTGAATGTTCTCGGCATTCATCTGCTTCGCTGCCCGCACCGAAGACAGCGTTGATCAGCGGGATTTCGATTCTCGACTCATGGCGTTCGCCAGCCGTCGAGTTCGAGGGTGCCTCCCTCGCTCCAGCGTATTGGAATCACAGCCCTGGGCTGGCACGTCCAGGGAGCCCAGAAGCTCACGAAATTGACCAACAGCCTCGGGATTGCTGGCAGATCATGCGCGCGCTTACCGAAGCCGAATCGTGCGCATGCGCGGGATTGTTCCAGAGCCGCGGCGGGGCGGGGAACATACGATAGACGCGCGATGCCTAACCTCGATGTAGCCCTGCTCGTATTGATCCTCGTCATCATCCTGGGGCTCGTCTTCGACTTCAGCAATGGCTTCCACGACTCGGCAAACGCGATCGCTACAGTCGTGGCCACTCGCGTGCTTGGCCCCGGCCGTGCTGTGCTCATGGCCGGAGCGCTCAACTTCCTCGGCGCGCTGTCGGGAACAGCGGTTGCCACGACCGTGGGTAAGGGGATCGTGCCGCCCGAGGTGGCTACTCAGACCATGGTGATCGCGGCGTTAGTCGCCGCCTTCTCCTGGAACCTGCTTACCTGGTACTTCGGGCTGCCCTCCAGCTCGAGTCATGCGCTAGTGTTTAGCATCGCTGGCGCTGGCGTGGCGACAGGCGGCTGGCAAGCCCTCCAGGTGTCGGGTATCGAGAAGACGTTGCAGGGATTGGTCTACTCGCCGGTCCTTGGCTTTCTGGGCGCTTTTGTCATCATGGTCCTACTACTAAACATCTTCGCGCGCGCCTACCCCGCGACCGTTACGCGGATCTTCGGGCGAGCACAACTGGCGTCCTCCGCCTACATGGCCTTCTCACATGGGTCAAACGACGCGCAGAAGACAATGGGCATCATGACGATGGCCGTAGCCAATTACTACGGCTGGGCTGGCAGTCAGTGGGAGGTGCCTGTCTGGGTCATCGTCCTCGCTGCGACGGCCATGGCGCTGGGCACAGCGTCGGGTGGGTGGCGCATCGTGCGGACCATGGGCTTGCGCGTCGTCCAGCTGCGGTCAATCGACGGCTTCGCCGCCGAGACGTCGGCCGCGACGGTGATCGAGGTCGCCAGCCGGCTGGGCATGCCCATCTCGACGACTCACTCGATCACCTCCGCGATCCTCGGAGTGGGCGCCACGAAGCGCCTATCGGCGGTGCGCTGGGGCGTGGCCGGCCAGATACTCACAGCCTGGGTCCTGACCATCCCCTCTTGCTTCATACTGGCGTGGGTCTTGCGGACGGTGTTCAAGCTCGTAGGCGTCTGATGCCCATCGGAAGCCACTCAACGGCCGCGCCAGAAGCCACCCCAGCGGGCGACGCTGAAGGCGGTGCACACCGTGGCCGCCAGCACGAGCGCGACGATGACCGCGGGCGCGGCACCACCCAGCCATGCGAACGGGACCGCGGCGGCAAGGACCATCTGGGCGATCCCTAGCGCGAGCCGCATGCGGGCCTCCGCCGGCGTCATGTCTGGCTCGTCACGATCGGACTCACCGTCTGACCATCTTTGCGCTCAGCAAGCGTGCGCGCTCGCAGATGTTCTGGACGCGCTCCCGACTCGCTCGAGGTTGGTGCTACCCAGAGCACCCCTGACACGTCTACTGCTACCCAAAACGCCCGGTGATGTAGTCCTCGGTAC
>DASXRR010000274.1:0-15488 GCA_036506475.1 Chloroflexota bacterium | reverse complement strand
AGATCTCCTTCTTCCAAATCGGCACGACCTGCTTCAGGCGATCGATCGCGTACTGGCTCGCCGAGAAGGCTTCGCCGCGGTGTGGCGCGGCAATCGCGATCACGACCGACGCCTGGCCAACCTCGAGCACACCCGTGCGATGGACGATCGCTACGGCGCTCACTGGGAACTTCGCTTTGATCTCGTCGCCAATCTGAGCCATGACCTTCTCGGCCATCTCGGGATACGCCTCGTACTCGAGGTGGACCACCTCGTGGCCGCGCGAGTGTTTGCGCGCCACGCCGCGAAACACGATCACCGCGCCATCGGCGTCGGTGCGCACTTCATTCTCCAGCGCGATCTCGTCGATCGGCCCGTCGACGATCTTGAACACGATCGCCCTCAGCCGCCGCTGACGGGCGGGATGAACGCCGCCTCGTCGCCATCGTGCAACACAAACGTGGCATCCACGTACGCCTGATTGACCGCCACCAGGCCCGGTGCGGTCTTCAGCGCGGGAATGCGCACAGCCAACAGGTCTAGAAGGTCCGTGACACGCGCGCCAACACCAATCGGCAGCTCGAGTTTGCTGGTGCCGGCCGCCTCACGGTAGGAGGCAAAGAGCCGCACGCGAATGCACATCTGCTGGGCCGTATCGGGCACAGCGTGAGTATAGGGTTGGCGAATGTCATAAGCGCGCGTAGCGTGGTGTTCTACAGGTGGTACATGCTGACGTTGGCCGAGACGTCTGACTCCGTGGCAGCGCCGATCGATCGCTTCGACACGCTGTTCGCGCACTTCTATGCAGAGCTTTACGGGTTGATCTACCGCGTCCTCGGCGAACGGATGGCTACCGAAGACATCCTGCAGGATATGTTCTTGAAGCTCTCAGATGATCGAGTCGTCCAACAGCGGCCCGATCCCGAAGTCGGCGCGTGGCTGCGTCGAGTCGGACTGAATCTGGCATTCAACCGCATACGCGGGGAACGTCGTGCCCGGGCACGACTCGAACGCGTCGGACGCCTCGAGCTGCGCGATACGGATCAGCCCATCGACTCACCCGCGAGTGTGCTGGTGCGACTGGAAGATCAAGCCGAAGTTCGGCGCGCGCTGGCCGCGGTTCCCGAACGCCAGCGCGAGTGCCTGCTATTGCGGCATTCAGGCTATTCATACGCGGAGATCGCGGCCACGCTCGGCGTCGCGGTCGGCTCGGTGGGGGTGCTCCTCACTCGCGCCGAACAGGCCTTCCGCGCCACCTACCGGAGGCAAACCCAGCCATGAACATACGATCCACTACCTGCCCCGATGTGGGGGCGTGGCGAGCATGGCTCGATCGTGAAGAGCATGCGCCTGATCTCGCCCAGCATCTCGACTCCTGCGCCGCCTGCCGGCGGCACGTCGGCAACCTGCGCCACAACGCCGCCGTCGCCAGCGACGCGCTGCGTACCGTGAGCGCGACGCGCCTGCCGACCGCCGCGGAAATCGCCATCGCGCGCGAGCGACTCGCCTGGCGCGAACGCCAACGCGAACCAGCGCCAGTCGCCGCGCGATCCGCTCCCATTCCCCAGGAGATCACACCCGTGTTGCTGTCCCGCATCTCTACACCCTGGCGCGTCGCCGCGAGCGGCATCGCCGCGGCCCTGCTCGTGTCACTCGTGGTTGCGTTCACGCCCGAAGGTCGAACGGCTGCCGCCGGGTTCCTCGCCCAGTTCCGCAGCCAGCAGGTCGCGGCTATCGAGGTCTCGCCTCAATCGCAGGCCGAGATCATGCGCACGCTCAATACCCTGGGCAACCTGGGGACGATCAAATCTGGCTCAACCACCGTGTCGACGGCGCGGCCAGGCGTGCTGCGCTCCGACGCACCGAAGCAGGTCAGCCTGGCCGAGGCGGCTCAGCAAGTCGGATTCGCAATTCAAACGCCCGATCCGGCCACCCTGCCAGCGGGCATGGACCGCACGCCGCGGGTCGAAGTGATGCCCGCCCAGCAGTACAGCTTCACCTTCGACAAGACCAAAGCTGCCGAGTACTTCCGCTCGAACGGCCGGGTCAATGTGACGGTGCCCGACAAATTCGACGGCGCTACGCTGGTCGTGTCGATGCCGGCCGCGGTGCTGCTGCAGTATGGTGGCCAGGGCAATCGGGACGCGCTCATCATCGGCCAAGCCGGCGAGCTCGTGGTCGACGTTCAAGGCAAAGTTTCGCTCGACGAAATGCGCGACTTCCTGCTCAGCTTGCCGGGCCTGCCCAAGGAAACAACCGACCAGCTGCGCGTGCTGCGCAATTGGAACCAGACGCTGCCCGTGCCGATTCCAACTGACAAAATCAACTGGAAGACCGAGACCTTCAAGGGCAGTCAGGGCCTGCTGCTGAACGACAATTCAGGCGTCGGCAGCGCCGCGATCTTCCAGACCGGCGGACACCTGTATGGCCTGGCTGGCTCGATGAAGGCGTCCGACCTGAAACGTGTCGCCGAGTCGCTTCGCTAGGTGTTGGGTCATAGGTCATGGGTGATGGGTGCCTGAAGTCGCCAACGTGACCGAGGCCATCCCGGCCCAACACCCAACACCCAACACCCAACACCCACCGGCCATCGACATCGCCGGCCTGCACAAGGCCTACGGCCGAAAGATTGCGCTGCATGACCTCGACCTGACGGTTCAGCCAGGCGAGGTCTTCGGCTTCCTCGGACCAAACGGTGCGGGCAAGACGACGACCGTCAAGATCCTGCTCGGCCTGGTCCGCGCCACGCGCGGCGAAGCGCGCATTTTTGGGCTGCCCGCGGGCGACCCCGAGGCCCGCCGACGAATCGGGTATCTACCCGAGAATTTCCGATTCCATGACTGGCTCACGGGCTCGGCGCTGCTCGACTTTCACGCGCGCCTGGCACACATTCCGGCCGCCAAACGGCCCGACCGCATCGCCGAGGTACTCGCCCTGGTCGGTCTGCAGGGCCGCGGCCAGGACCGCATTCGCGCCTACTCCAAAGGCATGACCCAGCGTATCGGCCTCGCCCAGGCAATCATCCACGAGCCCGACCTGGTCTTGCTCGACGAGCCGACGTCCGCGCTCGATCCAGTCGGCCGGCGCGAGGTGCGCGATCTGATCCGCGGTTTTCGGGCGCGCGGTATGACCGTCTTCTTGAACTCGCACTTGCTGAGCGAAGTCGAGATGGTGTGCGACCGCGTCGCGATCGTCGACCGCGGGAGTGTCGTGCGCAGTGGTCGGTTGAGTGACCTCGTGGGTGGCGTGCCCGAGATCCGCGTCACCGTGGACCGCGTCGATCCGGGACTCCTGGACACCGTGCGCCGCTACGGCGAGGTGCGGTCAAGCCAGGACGCCACGGTCACGCTCGGCGTCGACGATCTCGAAGTGGCCGCTGGTCTGGCCGAGGCCATCGTCCGCGCCGGGTACCGTCTGTACGGCCTGGTGCCCTCACACCAATCGCTCGAAGAAGTCTTCCTCAGTCTGGTCCAGACCACGAGCGATATCTAGCTCGCTCGAGCTACGCCGCGGCGCACTCCAGCCAGACCACCTCGGGCGGGCACAGGAAGCGCAGCGGAATCGTATGGCCGAGCCCGGCCGTGATGTGCAGAAGGCCTGCGCCAACCCGCTGGAAACCGGCCGCGATCGTAATGCGCGGATCCATGCGCAGCGTATACGGCGCGCCGACGAACGGTAACCGCACCTGACCGCCGTGGGTATGGCCGGCCAGGATCAGATCGGCCCCGTGCTCATGCGCCTCGAAGGCCATGTCCGGCTCGTGGATGAGCGCCAGGCACGGTTCGCCCGAGCGTCGGCCGTTCATCGCCGCGAGCATGTCGGCGTGGCCCGCCCAGGCTGAGTCGCAGCCTGCGATCCACAGTGATTGCTCGCCTGCTGTGACGCGCACGCCGGCGTTGTGCAGAACGGTAAAGCCAGCCGCCTCCAGCGCATCAGCCATGGCGTGGCCTTCCTCGTCGCCGTCGCTCGTGATGCGCGGCGCGAAGACATGCAGGACCAGGCTCAGTAGGCGACGCCAGCCGCTCTTGTGCTGCTCGCGCAGGCTGTGCGGCGCTGGAGCGTTGTGCTCGTGGTTCCCCAGCACGACGAAGGTGCCCAGCTTGGGCGTGGCCTCCCGTAGCAGATCGATGACCAGGTCGATATCCGCGACCTTTTCGCAGATGTCGCCCGTGACGCACACCAGATCAGGCGTGAGGCCGTGCAACGCTTGCTTCTGCGCGCGGTACAGCCGCTGATCACTGCGGCGCACATGCAGGTCGCTGATATGCACGATCGACAGGTTCGGCCAGCTTTTGCCGAGCTTGACCGAGTGGCGCTTGAAGACCGGCCGATACGGCTCATGCAGGGTGGCGTAGCCCAGCGAAAGCCCAAACAGCGGCAGCAGGGCTGCGAGAAACACGAGCAGGAGCACGACGCATTCTAGGGAGCTGGTGGTTAAGTTTTGGTTGAGGCGAACATTACGACTTCGCAGCAGTCAGGTTTCCGCGGGCCGCGGTGTTCTTGATACTGATAGCGGCAATGCGACCGAACTATGTCCTGGAGATCGCCCGGTTCACGCTGCACGAGGCGATCAGCCGACGCCTGATCCTGGCCGGCGTCGCGATCAGCGCGGGCTACCTGGGCCTGTTTACGCTCGGGTTCCACTTTGCCTATGACAAGGCGTTGGAGAACTCGTCGACACCGCAGTCGCGGCTGGCGTTAGGGGCTGCATTCGCGCTGCTCACGCTCTTTGGCGTGTACGTGGTCAACTACCTGGCGAGCTTTCTGGCACTGTTCCTATCGGTGGGCGCGGTGAGCGGCGAAATCGATTCGGGCACCCTTCACGCGGTCCTCGCCCGACCTCTCAGAAGGTCAGAATTCGTCCTGGGCCGCTGGCTGGGCTATGCGTCGCTGATCTGCGCATACGTCATCGCCATGACCAGCGCGGTCCAGTTGATTGCCAGGGCGATCGCCGGGTACGAGGTGCCGGAACCGATGCCCGCGCTGTTGCTGATGCTGCTCGAAACCATGCTGTTGCTGACCTTGAGCCTCTGCGGCAGCACGCTCATGCCGACCCTGGCCAACGGCGTGATCGCCTTCACATTGCTCGGCCTGGCCTGGCTGGCCGGGATCATCGAGTTCGTCGGACGGCTGCTTTCGTCGGCCCCCGATTCGACTGGCTCGGACGCGATGCTCAACATCGGCACCGCCGTCAGCCTGCTCATCCCTTCTGACGCACTCTGGCGCGGTGCGTCCTTCTACCTGGAGCCGCCATCGATGTTGGCGGCAATGGGCGCAACTCGCACGGGCCTTCCGTTCTTCGCCATCGCGCCGCCGAGCACGCCGCTTGTTGTGTGGTCCATCGGCTACGTCGCAGTGGTGCTGGTCGCCGCCGTGCTGGCCTTCAATCGCCGCGACCTCTAGTCCGCGGGCGCACTGTTGAGAATCCTGTGTATAAGTGGCTCTAGCCCTGTGCATAAGCCCCGGATCGGGACCTTCGCCAGCTCGAGTCGGTACTCGGGGCTCTACTGAGAATGGCACTCGCAGGCGAGTATTGGGCACATGTCCAGCCAGACCGAAACGTGCCGCTGTAACCTCCACCAGCAGCTCGAGCTGCGCATGCTCGACGCCCATCGCCACGCGTCGTACCGCCAGCTCGCCTTCGCTATCCTTGGCCCCGCCGCACCGCGCGACGACGCCGCGCTCACGCGAGCACTCGCGGATCATGCCCGCTTGCTGCGTCCTAGCAGCATCACCTCGCTGAAGGCGGCCTGAGAGGCGTCAGGCCGTCGAGGCCTCCTCGGTGCGACCCGGCAGCGGCGCCGCCGCTACCAGAAGGACGTCGCGTACGCCGCGCACCGATGCGCGACTCGGCCCATCGCGGGCAATGTCATTCGCCACCTGCTTCATGCCATGCATCACCGTGGTGTGGTCACGATTGAGCAGTCGCCCGACATCGGGCGTCGACAGATGCGCATCCTCGCACAAGAGGTACATCGCGATCTGTCGCGGCACCACGATCTGCTTGTGCCGCGCGCGCCCTTTCAAGTCATCGACGCGTACGCCGAAGTAGCGCGCTATCGCGGCCAGGATCGCGTTCGGCGTCGCCGTTCGGCCTGAATGACCCGGCGCGACGAGGTCGCGCAACGCCTGCGCCGCAAGCTCGACGGTTACCGGCTGCTCCATATGCCGCGCGTAGGCGAGCAATCGATTCAGACCGCCTTCCAGCTCGCGAATGTTGCTCTGCACCTTTTGCGCGATGAACTCGAGCACATCCGAAGGCACCAGCCCCAACACCGAGCCCATGACTTTCGAGCGTAAGATCGCGATGCGCGTCTCGTAGTCAGGCGCCTGGATATCGGCGATCAAGCCCCACTCGAAGCGTGAGCGCAGTCGATCCTCGAGGATGGTCATCGCCCGCGGTGGACGATCGCTCGACAGCACGATCTGCCCGCCCGACTCGTGGATCGCGTTGAACGTGTGGAAGAACTCCTCTTCGGTGCGCTCCTTGCCCGCGATGAACTGCACGTCGTCGATGAGCAGCACCCGCGCACTGCGGAACTTGGCGCGGAAGTCGTCGGTGCGATGTTGGCGGATAGCCTCGATCAGCTCGTTGGTAAATGTCTCGGACGAGACGTAGACGATCTCGAGCCCCTTTGCCGCGACGGAGTGACCGATCGCATGCAGCAGGTGCGTCTTGCCCAAGCCCACGCCGCCATACAGGAACAGTGGGTTGTACGAGCGGCCCGGATCGTCGACGACGGCCATCGAGGCCGCATGCGCAAGTTGGTTTGACTGGCCCACGACGAAGCTGTCGAACGTGTAGCGAACATTCAGCGGCGACCCAGCCGTCTGCGGAGTCGAAAGACGGGTGCGCGTAGACATCGGTGGAGACTCGACCTGACCACGCGGTTCGGATTCTTCGATGGACGTGAGCAGCGGCGCCGGACGCGTGCGCCGATCGCGAACGGCCGACTCCGTGGCCGGCGACGCTACGAACTCGACGCGGACCGGTCCGCCGACTACTTCGGCGACCGAGCTGTGGATCGCGGAGCTGAATTTTCCCTCCAGCCAGGGCACATGGAAAGGATTGGCGGCGGAGACGCGCAAGACGCTCGCACGCGGGTCGTAAGCGAGGCCGAGCGTGCCTCGCAAGTAGGTTTCAAAGTGCGCTTCGCTGGTCTTCGTCTGGAGTTGGCCCAGCACGTGTTGCCAGACTTCATGCGCTTCCGAAGGCTCCGGAAGGACACTCGGACGAGGAGAATTGACCGTCGCGATGGCTGACATGACCATGAGACAGGGCGGGATTCTAGTGACCGCTGGCGTCTCGCGCCGGGACCCACAGCTTCCCGAACCGCGTCGAAATGAGCGCCGTCTTGGGCGTGCCGGCGGACCGTGACGCGCGGGTGAGCAGTATGTGACAACGTGACAGAATGGGCCCGGTGACGCCCGCTCGCGCCACCCGCATGCTTGGTGCGCACGCCAGCGATATCGTCCTGGCCGCCCAGATTCTGCGCGACGGCGGGTTGGTCGCCTTTCCGACCGAAACGGTCTACGGTCTCGGAGCCGATGCCTTCAGTTGGTCCGCGGTAGCGCGCATTTTCGAAGCCAAGGGCAGGCCGGCCGATGACCCACTGATCGTGCACGTGCTCGACCTGGAGCAGGCTGCGCGCGTGGCGCGGCTGTCGGCGTTGGCGCGTGAGCTGGCCGAGGCGTTCATGCCCGGCCCGTTGACGCTGGTGCTGCCACGCCTCGCGGTCGTACCCGATGTGGTGACCGCCGGCCTGGACACGGTGGCGGTGCGCATGCCGGCCCACCCCGTGGCGCTGGCGCTGTTGGCGTCCGCCGGACTGCCCATCGCTGCGCCGAGCGCCAACCTGTTCAGTCGACCAAGCCCGACGCGGGCTTCGCATGTCCTCGAAGATCTTGGCGGACGCATCGACGCCATTGTCGACGGCGGGCCGTCGCCTGTCGGTGTCGAGTCGACCATCGTCGACCTATCCGAGCAAGAGCCGCGGCTGCTGCGGCCGGGCGGCCTGGCGGCTGAGGCCATTGAGGCGGTGCTCGGTCAGCCGTTGCTGCCGGCGGTAGCTGCCGTTGCCCCGCGCGCGCCGGGCATGCTGGCCACTCACTATGCCCCGCGCACTCCGTTGGTCCTCGTGGCTGGCCCAGCCGACGCCGCGCGCGCTCGACTCGCCGGTGAGCTTGACCAGGCATTGGCTGCTGGCCGCCGTGTGGGCCTGCTCCTGCTCGACGAGGACCACGCACTTCGCGCACCGGGCATTGTCGCGGAGCCAGTTGGCTCGTCCTTCGAGCCTGACGCCGTTGCCGCACGACTCTTCGACGGGCTTCGTGCGTTGGACCGCGCCGGCCTGGACGTGCTTTTCGCACGCGATCTGGCCGACCCGACCACGGGCATCGGCCGTGCGCTGGCCGACCGGCTGCGCCGTGCTGCACAGCGAGTCATCCGCGTCGATGCCTAGCATCTACAATCCAGCCCAGCATGCGCCTTTCGCAACGCGCTGACTATGCCGCACACGCCATGGTCGAGATTGCCCGCTGGTATGGCGAGCGGCCCGTGCATGCCACCGAGATTGCCCAACGCCAGGGCATTCCCGAGCCGTACCTCGAGCAATTGCTGCTCGCGCTGCGCCGCGCTGCCCTGGTGCGCTCCTACCGTGGGCCTGGTGGTGGCTACACCTTGACCCGCCCCCCCGCTGCTATCTCGCTGGCCGATATCGTCGCCGCTCTCGAGGGCCCGTTCGTACCGCCCGAGGAGGGCCTGCACGACTCCGAAGGCGCCGACTCTGACCCGCTGACCTGTCCGATACGCGACGCCTGGCACCTGGCCACGGCCACCATGCGCCGCATCCTGGACGGCATGACCCTGGAGGTGCTGGTCGACCGCCAGCGCGAAATCGACCGCAAACGCGCGCTTGAGAAGACGCCGGCCTCTGAAGCTACGCCCGCCTAGTGGCCGGGCGCGACACTGCCGTTCGGTTGCGTTACAACCGGAACTTGTTCGAGCCGGGTGCGTTAATATCTGGAGCCATCGGTTGCTGCGATTCCCTACTTCAGAACTAGCGTGGTTGCGCCGATGCTTGGGCCACGAGGGGCACTTCAAGCACCTCTCCCTGCAAGGTCGTGTCGACAACTTCTTCTGAACCATTCCACATAGCGAGCCATAACCTCGCGGGCAAATCATGCACGCGCCCTCTGGTGTGCTCGACATGCCAGGTGGACTCGTGACGGCTGCCCCGGGGGACTCAGAACCGCACATGCCGAACACTGCCGAAGTCGAGCCGCGTATGCCGTCCAATGGCGCACTGCGCACTCGGAAACGACGAGACGACCTCAAGCTGGTCCTCGAACACCTCGTCTACAACTTGCGCTGGAGCTGGGACTCGCCGACCACCGAGTTGTTCCAGGCGCTCGGCCCAGAGCCATGGTCGCGCGCGCATAACCCCGTCCATGTCCTCAAGGCGGTCGACAACGATGTGCTTGCCGAGCACGCCGAGAGCATCCTCGCCCGTGGCGCCGAGCTCGAGCAGTACCTGAGCAAGCAGCCCGCCCTGGGCGGCATCCCACGCGTCGCCTACTTCAGCGCCGAGTTCGCGATCGCCGAAGCGCTGCCCATCTATTCGGGCGGCCTGGGCGTGCTGGCCGGCGATCACCTCAAGGCGGCCAGCGACCTGGGCTTGCCCCTGGTCGCCGTTGGCCTGCTGTATCGCTACGGTTACTTCCGCCAGGTCATCGACCACAGCGGCTACCAGCACGAGGCCTACGATCGGCTCGACAACGACGCGGCGCCGGTTATTCCTGTCCTGGACAAGGACGATCGACCGGTCACCATCGAAGTGCCGTTCCCGGGCCGTATCGTCCACGCCCGCGTGTGGCGCGCCCAGGTCGGTCGCGTGCCGCTCTATCTGCTCGATACTGACCTCGCCGAGAACCGCGAGGACGACCGCTGGATCACCGGCCACCTGTACGGTGGCGATCAGGACACGCGCATCCGTCAGGAGATCGTGCTCGGCATCGGCGGCTTACGCGCACTGCGCGCTGTTTTACCGACCGAGGCGCAGCCCGAGGTCTATCACATGAACGAGGGCCACGCGGCCTTCCTCAGCCTCGAGCTCGCCCGCGAAAAGCTCGCCTCTGGCGTGGCAGCCACCTACGACGAGGCAGCGCTGCAACTGGCATCGCACCTGGCGTTCACCACGCATACGCCCGTCGCCGCTGGACACGACGCGTTTCCCAGCGACATGGTCGAGGCCTACTTCGACGGCTACCGCCAGCAGCTTGGGTTGACTCACGAAGAGTTCATGAAGCGCGGCCGTGTCGAACAAGAGGCGCACTGGGATCGCTTCAGCATGACGGTCCTGGCGCTGCGCAGCGCGGCTCGCCGCAACGGCGTCAGCCAGCTGCACGGCAAAGTCAGCAAAGAGATGTGGGGCGGCATCGGACTTACCCTCGACGACGCACCGCCCATCGCCGAGATGGAAGCGATCACCAACGGCGTGCATACGGCGACGTGGGTTGGGCCCGAGATGGGTTCGCTCTTCGATCGCCAGCTCGGACGCGATTGGCGCACCTTGCCGGACTTCCGCAGTAACTGGTCGGGCATGGCGCACATCGATCGAGCTGCGTTGTGGGCAGCCCGAACCGCGCAGCGCGCGCGCTTGCTCGAGCGCGTTGACGCAATGTCGCGCCATGAAGGGCTCGGCGGACTGCACCCCGACGTCACGCCCGAAAAGGCGCTCGTGCTCGGCTTTGCCCGACGATTCGCGACCTACAAGCGCGCGGGTCTGATCCTGAGCGATCCAGACCGCCTGGCGCGCCTGATGGACGGCGGAACTCGACCCCTCGTGGTCGTATTCGCAGGTAAAGCCCATCCGCGCGACGATCCCGGCAAGCTGCTGGTCCAGCGCATCGTGCAGGCGTGCCGCAACGACGAGCGCTTCCGCGGTCGGCTGGTGTTTCTCGACAACTACGACATCGAGATCGCGCGCTTGCTGGTCCAGGGCAGCGACGTGTGGATGAACACCCCACGTCGACCCCAGGAGGCCAGCGGCACGAGCGGCATGAAGGCGACGTTGAACGGCGCGCTGCATTTGAGCGAGCTCGACGGCTGGTGGGACGAAGCCTATGAGCCGGGCCTTGGCTGGGCACTCGGCGAAGGCCTGGCGCCCGACCTGGTTGGCGAGGCGCACGATGCCGCTGAAGCTCGCCAGCTCATGGACCTGCTCGAGCACGAGATCGTACCGCTGTACTTCAAGCGCGACGAGCAAGGTGTGCCACACGGCTGGCTCGACTCCGTGGCCAGCTCCATCCAGGTCATGGGGCCGGACTTCAGCGCGCAGCGCATGGTGCGCGAATACGCCGAGCGCTTCTACCAGCCCGCCGGCGTCCTGTCATCCTGAGCCTGCGAAGTGCCAGCGAGCACGAGCGTACCGACAAGCGGATCCTTCGGCTGCGGCCTCAGGATGACAATAGACCCGCAACCGGCAAGACACCGAAGACGTCACGCAAGAGCAGGGCGGGTCGACCGCCCTGTTCGTGTGTGTGCAGCGTTCGGCCGCTGAACGCATCCTGGTACTCACCCGAGGTCGGGACACTGAGCCAGTCGTCACGCCAGACGTCCTCGCCGATCGGCGGCAGCATCGCGCCGCGCAGCAGCGTAGCCGTCAAGATTGGCGCAGCAATGATCAGCGTTTGACCCTCGGCTTGCCGAGCGAACGCCGCGACGTGCTGAAAGCGGTGCGCGCGCCCGCCGGTGCGCAGCGGCACATAGCTGCCGCCGACGAATAGCCCAGGGATTTCACGGCGCAGGCACAGCAGGCGGTGGGTGACCCACATCTTGAGGCGGCCGTCGGCACGCTGGGCGAGCAGGTTCTCGACGGTGTCTCGGGCAAGCGCATGCAAGTAGCGCCGCCGGATGTCGTAGTCGACGGGCCGCCGATTGTCCGGGTCGACCAGGCTCAAGTCCCACAGCTCGTTGCCCTGGTACACGTCGGCGACACCCGGTGAACCCAGCTTGAGGACGGTCTGCGACAGGGCGTTGAACGCACCGAAGAAAGCGATCTTGCGTTGGAGCTCGGCGAAGTCGTCCAGAAATGGGTTCGGCTCGGACGTATCGAGCACCGCATGTGACCACTGCTGGACTGCTTCCTCGTAGGCCGTGTTGGGTGTGATCCAGCTGGTGTGGACCTTGGCCTCTTTGAGCGCCTTGAGCATGAACTGATCGATGCGCGCGCGCAGCTCGTCGTCGACGCCGCCCGCGGGCCAGGCGCCGAGGAGCGTCTGGTAGAAGAGGTATTCCTCGTTGCGGTCCGGCGCAGCGCGGCCCTCGACGACCACCTTGTTGCGGCCATTGAGGCGCGTCCAGCGCGTGAGCGCGCTGCGCCACTCGCGCGGCAGCTCCGACAGGACATTGATGCGTGCGCGGACATCCTCGCTGCGTTTGGTGTCGTGCGTCGACGTCCCGAGTACTGACGCCGGCCAGGTTCGGCTGCGCTCGAGGTTCTGTCGATGAAACGCCGACAGTGAGCGACCGAACTGGTCGGGATCGCCGCCGACTTCGTTCAGCGAGATCAGTCGATTGAAGACGTAGAACGCGGTGTCCTCGGCGCCCTTGGCCATGACGGGCCCGGTCGTCTGCTGGAAACGGGCGATGAACTGCAACCGCTTCGGATCGGCCGCGGGCTCGAGCAGGGTCTCGCCAACGTAGTCGAAGATCGACGGATCGGTGCGCGGATTGCGCCGCGTCGCCTCACGCACGGCGCGCTCGATCGCCGCCCGGTCGTCGGCCGAGCGGGCGCCCGTCTGTGGATCGATATACGTGCGATAGATATCCAGCCCGGCAATCACTTCGCGAATGACGAACGCCAGGCTGTTGAGGGTGAAGTCGCGGTGCTTGCGATCGCGGTTGGCGATGTCTTTGAGCAGATAGGCGAGCTCGTTGACCTCGCTGGCCAGCGAGATGAGCATGACCATCTTTTTGGTCGAGTTGACGAGGTCGGCGAAGCGCTGCTCGCCCTGGCGCAGGAAGCGGAAGTAGATCGTGCTCAAGAACTGTTCGGTGTGGCGCGCCACGAACAACCCGTTGAGCTGGTTCATGAATTCGTAGCCGGTCGTACCGTGCACGGGCCAGTCCGGGCGCAGCCGTTCGCTGTCCAGGAGAATCTTCTCGATTACCACGTAGAAGCGCTCGCCTCCCTCTCCCTCTGGGAGAGGCCCGGGGTGAGGGCCTGCTCGCAGCGCAGCGCGGCAGCTGGCCTGGAGGTGCTCGAAGTAGCCCGCGGGGTCGCGCAAACCATCGGGATGATCGATGCGCAGGCCCTGGATCTTGCCCTCGCCGACCAGGCGCAGCAGCAGCCGATGGGTATCGGCGAAGACGTGCGGGTCTTCCATGCGTACCGCCGCGAGCTCGGTAATGTCGAAGAAGCGTCGGTAATTGATCTCCTCGGCGGCGACGCGCCAGAACGCGAGTCGGTACGACTGATCCTCGATCAGGACATCGAGCGGATCGAAGCTCTCGGCCACGCCCGGTTGACCGTTGAACTCGCGCAGCACGTCATCGACGGCGCGCCGAAACGATTCTGACGCCTCGTATAAGCGCCGGATGCGTCGCTTTTCGATCTCTTTCTCACGATTGCGCTCCTCGACGGCGGCGGCGTCGATCGGCTCGCGCGGCGGCAAGTAGCGCAGCGCGGTCAGAATGCTGGCGAGCTCTTGCGCGTGCTCATGGCGTCGGCCGAGCTCATCCTCCAGCCGCTCGAGCACCGGCTGGAGGAGCATGATGTACGAGTCAGGCGCAACGGGAAAGCGCTGCTCGTAGTAGGCAATATCGAATTCACCGTCCTGGTACTGGACTCGGAGCTCGCCGCTCTCGAGCACCTTGCCGTATTGATCGCCCAGGGTCGGGACGACCAGCTTCGAGCGCGCGGGGGCGCCTTCGCGCGTGCTCAGCGGGCGCCACGTGATATCGAAGAAGCCGGCGTAGATCGACGCCGGCCCGTTCTCGAGGACGTCCAGCCAGCGGTAATTGCCTGGGTCGCCGATGCCCATGTGGTTGGGCACCACATCGACCAGCTGGCCCATGTTGTGTCGGCGCAGCTCGGCTACGAGGAGGTCGTAGTCCTCGGGGCTACCGAGCTCAGGATTCAGCGAGTTTGGGTCGGCCACGTCGTAGCCATGTGTGCTTCCCGATCGCGCGCGCAGATAGGGCGAGGCATAGACGTGGCTGACGCCGAGCTCGTGCAGGTAGGGGATCAGCGCGGCCGCGTCGCGAAAAGTGAAGCCGGCGTGGAACTGCAGGCGGTAGGTGGAGGTCGGTGGCGGCGGAGCGGCGTTCATCCGCGGCGCAGGATAGCTGCAGTTCGCGGCGACACGCTGCTCACGCTCGCGTCCGCCCCGCTGGTCAGCACAACGTCAGCGCCGGGATAGTCCAGGGCCATAGCAGCCTGCCCGAAGTTGGCGACCAGCAGCCGTTCCTCGTCGCCACGCCAGCGCCGCACCAGCAAGACGTCCTTCGTCAGGGCTCGCGCTTCAGTGCACTGCCGATCTTGCATCGCCAATACGGAATCCTCTCGCCTCAAGCGCAGCATCCGCCTATAGAGTTCTTGGACACCCTGGCCTGGGGCGCGCTCGGCTTCCGCGAGATCCAGCCTGGAGCGTTCAAAGGTCGCGAGGTCCTGCGGATCGGGGATGCGCTCGCGCAAATCGGGGTCGGCAAAGGCCGAAAACGCGGCGAACTCCGTGCGCCGACCCTCGGTCACCAGGCGACCCAGTTCGGGGTTGTGGTCCGTGAAGTATTGAAAGGGTGAGGACGCCGCGAACTCCTGGCCCATGAACAGCATCGGCGTGTACGGCAGAAACAGCAGCAGCATCGACGCTGCCTTGAATCGCTCCAGGTCGAGCTGGTGATTGAGCCGCTCGCCGAAGGGTCGATTGCCAACCTGATCGTGGTTCTGGATGACGTATACAAACTGCGCGGCCGGCTCGTTACGTGCGCTGGTGCCACGTGGTTTGCCGCTGCGCGGCGATGGCTGGCCTTCGTACAGCCAGCCCTGATTGATGCACCGCGCGACCTCGTCGAGCGTGCCGACGTAGTCGGCGTAGTAGCCCTCGTGGTCGCCGACCAGGTAGCGGCGCAGCGTGTGGTGGAAGTCGTCGGCCCACACGGCATCCAAACCGAACCCGCCCGCGCTCGTGGGGCGCAGGTAGCGCACGGCGTTCTCATGGGTCTCCGCGATCAGCATGCCCTCCGACGCACCCGCCAGCTCAGCCAGGATGTGTCTGGGCGAGCGGTCATAGATGGCATGCGTTGCGTCGAGCCGTAAGCCATCGGCGTGGTACTCCTCGAACCAGTAGCGCGCGTTGTCCAACACGAGCTTGCGCACCCACTGACAGTTTGGCCCGTCGTAGTTGATCGCCTCGCCCCAGGGCGTCTGGTAGCGCTCCGTGAAGTAGTCCTTCGAAAACGCGCGCAGGTAATTTCCGTCCGGGCCGAAGTGGTTGTAGACGACGTC
>DASXRR010000273.1:0-11149 GCA_036506475.1 Chloroflexota bacterium | reverse complement strand
GCGGCAGTACAAACAGGCCCAGCCCGCCACCCGCGATGTAGCGGTTGGCGCGCTCGAGCAAATCGAGAGTGCGGTCCTGGGCGATGGCCATAGCCTGGCTAGCGTACCGCCCCGACTTGTCCGATAATCCCCGCCATGCGTCCGCTCGCCGCGTCCCTGTCACTCATGCTTGCCCTGGCGCTGCCGCCGGCGGCACTGGCCGAGGACAGTGACGTTGGCCCACGGCTGACGTGCGTACCGCGCGCACTGCGCATTGGCGCTGCTGAGATGAGCGGCCTGCGCTTGCAATGCTCCATCAGCGGCGCACCTGGCGAGCAGTCATTCACGATTTCGCTCGATCAGACCATGGCGGATGTTGCGGAAGCCGGAGCGCCGCCGCTGGGGCGCGAGACGGTGTGCAGCGGCATGCTCACCGACGGCACAGGTGCCTGCGTTGGCGTCGTGTTCAACGGCGATAGTCCAGCCTTCGGCTTTGCCCATATCAGCGCGGAGCTCATGCCCAGCGGTGTGCAACTGGCTGATGCAACGCTCGCCGTGCCACCTGCGCTACCGACGGGCCAACCGGTGCTCACTTTCGAGCCGCTGCCCGAGCCGACGGACTGATCACTGCGCACACGCGGACGGTTCCCAGGTGGGAACCGCCCGCCGGGCGCGACTAGCGTTGGCTACGGCGTCGGTATCTCGATGCTGTCGACGTAGATTTCCTCGTCGTTTGCGACAATCCCGCTCGGCGTTGTCGCGGTGCACAGGGCCGGCGGCACACCTGGCGCGGCCGTACCCGGACAGAGGAAAACGTCCGGATCGCGTGAATCGCTCCAGATCGGCAACGCGCTGCCAGCCCTGGTCGTCATACCGATGTAGTCGCCCCAGAACTGGCTGTTGCCCAGCGCGTTCGGGAACTGCGTCGGCGGCGGCATCGAGCTGCTGGTCACCCGCTTCACGCCGAACTCGGTGAAGTTCGGCTTGTCCGAGCCGGAGATGCTCATGTCCGAGGCTCCGTTGAACTCGTCGTCACCATAGGCGCGGTCGTAGTAGGTGATGGCCAGCTTGCCGCGCTCGGTGAAGGCCTGCCAGTGGAACCACTGGTCCGTCTTGCGCTGGTTGTTGGCCTGATTCGCGGTCGTCAACGTACGCACATCAGCAGTGGTGCCCGTGAACGACGCACCGCCGTTGTTCGACACGCTGACCACGATCTTGTTGTTGCACGCGCCAAACGTCTTGACGCCGTCATAGAGCGGATTGCCAAAGGCGCTGAAGCCCTGCGGCACACAGCCGTTGGCCTCATTGGAGGTGCTGTTGATGTACGAGCCGTACGAAACCACGAGCTGGTTCGGCTGTTTCGGATTGACGCCACCGGACGGGTAGTTGGAAGCGCGGAACACCGAATTCATGCTCGCGCCCTTCTCGGGCACACAGGCGCGGCCGGGATCCTGGCCACCCTGGTACGTTGGGCAGTCCGGCAGCTCGAAGTAGTCGCCGACCTTGATCGGCGCATTGAACGTATTGCCGCCGTCGGTCGACTTGGCCAGCAGGACCTGGAAGTGGTTGTCAATGGCCGTGACCACCGTGGCATTGACCTTCGCGCCAGCGGCTACGCCCGCTTCCTCGCAGCCGTCCTCGTCGCACTCGTGCTCCGTCGACCGGCCGGTCAAAGTGTTGGCGTTGACCCACACCACGTAGAGCGTGCCGTCGGGCGCGGTGAACGGCTGTGAGAACTGGTTGTTGTCACACCCGCCACCCGTTGTGAGCGGCGCCGGACACAGCGGCTGTGCGCCCGCTGGGCTGACCAACCGCTTGGTGCTGAACGTCTCACCATAGTCGGCCGAAAACGACTCGTAGATATAGCCAGTCGTCTGGGTGAACTCCGTCCATGTCACGTACACACGATCGCGGAACGCGCTGGTCGTGCTCGCGTCCACAGTCATGAGCTGCTTGTCTTCGAGAATGGCGCCGGCACCGGCGGCGTCCTGGTTGACGATCACGTACCGGCCCGGGAAGTTCCACGACGCCCCGTCGTTCTGGGTCGAGCGGAACACGACGAACCCGCTCGACAGATCCGGGTTCGGCGATACCGCCGAGCCGCGGTTGAAGAGCTGGCACGACAGGTAGGCATTGCCCCGTGAGTCCCAGGCGACCGACGTGTCGCCCGAGGCCTGCCAGTACTCGCGCGGCTTGCCAAATGTGCCACCCTGGATGTTGCCGGCGTTGCCCCGCGTGAACCCGTTGGGCGTGGTCGAGTCGTTCCACGACCTTCCACCGTCCAGGCTGTACGACGTGCCGCACGTGCCGTCGCCGCGTCGATAGTCGTTGAAGCTGGCCACGACGTGCTGTTGGTCGTTCGGATCGCTGGCGATCGACGTCTCGTTCTGCGCCTGAGCGCGACCCTGCAGGTCCGCGTCCGAGAGGTTCAGACAGTTCTGATTGATCTTCGTATTACTGCCACGCCGCTCGGGACACCCGTCATTGTGTGGAAAGAAGTTCGTAGGACTGTTGGCAGCCGCGATCGCGGCTCCAGCCGCGGCGACGCTCACCTGACGTCCGAGACGTTCGGCCGCGCTCTGGGTTTCATAATTCAGCGCCAGATCGGTCGCCCCCGAGATTCGGGCGCGCAGTTTCGGCTCCATCCTGGACAAGTCCAGGCCTCCGCCGCCCGCTGCAGCCGCTCCACCGCCCGGGAGCAACAATGCACTCCCCAAAACGAAAGCCACGCCCACACGCAACAGACGCGTCCTACGCATGCCCATACCTCCTCGTAGTGGCACTCACCCGTCGCCCGATTTGTCCCCCGCTCCCTGCCAGTGGCGGACGGGTGAGGTGCCATGCTACTGCTGCGCCCTGCTCCGTGGCGGGTCACAATGGACGCTGACCGATGACCGCCGGCCAGCTCGACCCGTGGCGCAGCTCAACTGAGCTCGACGACGAGCGCGCGCTCGAGCTGGCGCGGTTGATCGAGCTGCGGGGCGAGGCGCCCGAGGAAGTCGCCGCTCGTCGCGCCTATCTCGATCTGCTGGGCATCGGACCTGGCCAGCGGGTACTGGACGTCGGCTGCGGCACAGGCGTGGTCACGCGCTCGATCCTAGCCAGGGTCACGCCAGGCGGCAGCGTGGTGGGCGTCGATGCCCAGCCAGCGTTGCTGCGGGTTGCATGCGAACATACGCCGGGCGCCGAGTTCCGCCTGGGCGATGCGTCGTCGCTGCCATTCGCCGACAGCCGATTCGACGTGGTGGTGTGCGCGACCGTGCTCGAGCACATGCCCAATGCCGAGCGCGCTGTGCCGGAGCTGGTGCGAGTAGCCAAGTCGGGCGGCCGAGTAGGTGTGCTGTGCGGCGATCAGGAGAGCTTTATCGTGGCCCACGCGGATCGCCCGCTGACGCGGCGCATTCTCGATGCGTTCGTCGAGCTGCGCTTTGCCAATCCATGGATTGGCCGCGACATGCCTGCGCTCCTCGAACACGCCGGCTTGCGCGACGTGCACGTGCGCGCCTTCCCGACGCTGGACCGTGATCCCCGTCGTTTCGCCGCCCACGCTGCCCGCCTGCGCGCCGACATCGCCCTGCAAGCCGGCGCCGTCACCAACGAGGAACACACGCGTTGGCTAGCCCAGCTCGATGCCCGTCCCGACGCCTTCCTCGCCGGCGCCACGTACATTTTTACCTGGGGCTTGCGTAACTAGGCCGGTGACTCCCGCGGCACCACCTCTGCGTTGATGATGTCCGGGGTTTTACCGGTCGCCATCATGTAACCAAGCAGCTCGGGCGTGGCCTCGGCGCTGTCGAGAATGCCTGCGATACGGCCGCGAAACATGACGGCGATCCGATCGGCCAGGCTCATCACTTCTTCGAGCTCGGCCGAGACCAACAGCACCGCCATGCCCGAGTCGCGCGCCGCGACGAGCTTGCGATGGATGAACTCGGTCGAGCCGACGTCGACGCCCCGCGTCGGCTGCGCCGCGATCAGTACGCGCCCCTTGCGCGTGAACTCGCGCGCGACGATGACTTTTTGCTGATTGCCACCCGAGAGCGTCCCAGCCAGCTGACGGACAGACCTGGTACGAATGTCGAACTCCTGCGTCAGGCGCTGCGCAAAGCGCATGATGGCATCGCGCGCAATAGACATGCCGCGCGCAAATGGCGGACGGTCGAAACTGCGCAGGACCAGGTTGTCGGCGACCGGGTACGTCAAAACCAGGCCGTGTTTCTGGCGATCCTCGGGAATGTGCGCCGCGCCACAGTCGACCAGCTCGCGCGGCGATGCGCGAGTCACGTCGCGCCCGAGCAGCTCGATCGAGCCCGCGACCGGCGTCCGCAACCCGGTCAGGGCTTCGACCAGCTCGGTTTGACCGTTGCCTTGCACACCGGCGATGCCCACGATCTCCCCGCTGCGGACTTCCAAAGACAGGCCGTCGACAGCGGGCAGGCCGCGATCGGACAGGATCTGGACGTCGCGCAGCCGCAACGCCACCTCGCCGGCACGCGCGGGCCCTTTGTCGACGCGGAGCAACACGGGCCGGCCGACCATCAGCGCCGCCAGCGATTCGCCCGTCGCTTCGCTGGGGCGAAGAGAGCCAACGACCTTGCCCTGGCGCAGCACCACGATGCGGTCGGCCACGTCGAACACTTCGTGCAGCTTGTGGGTGATGAACACCAGGCTGGTGTTCTGCTCCGTGCGCAGGGTGCGCATGACGCGGAACAGGTCGAGCGCTTCCTGCGGCGTGAGGACCGCCGTGGGCTCGTCGAGAATCAGCACGCGCGCCTTGCGATACAGCGCCTTGAGAATCTCGACGCGCTGCTGGACCCCCACCGGCAGGTCGCGCACGAGGGCATCGGGATCGACCGGCAGGCCGTAGCTGGCCGACAGCTCGCGCACGCGGCGGCGCACGCGCTGGGTGTCGAGCACGCCCGGGCCAACAGTCGACTCCGCGCCCAGCATCAGGTTCTCAGCCACGCTCAGCGGCGGCACGAGCATGAAGTGCTGATGGACCATGCCGATCCCCTGCGCGATCGCCTGCCTGGGCGAGGCGAACTGCACCGGGTTCCCGTCGAGCAGGACCTCGCCTTCGTCACGCGCCGTCAGTCCATAGAGCACGTTCATCAACGTGGTCTTACCGGCGCCGTTCTCGCCCAGGAGCGCAAGCACCTCGCCTGGATACAGCTGCAGATCGACGTGGTCGTTGGCCACCAGGCCACCGAAGCGCTTGACGATCTGACGTGCTTCCAGAACAGGTGTTGGGTGTTGGGTGTTGGGTGTTAGGTCGACGGCAGCGCTCCCATCACCCATCACCCAAGACCCATCACCCGTGTTGGGTGTTGGGTGTTGGGTGTTAGGTCGACGGCAGCGCTCCCATCACCCATCACCCAAGACCCATCACCCGCTTCACGCCCTGGCATACGGCACGCCGTCAGCCGCCGGTGGCGTGGCTCGACCGACCGCGCCGGCCACGACCACGATGGTCAGGATGTACGGCAGCAGCCCGACAATCTGGAAGGGAATGGTGATGCCCTGCAGCTGCATTGCCGTCGGGATCGCTTCGGCTACGCCGAACAGCAGCGCCGCGCCCCACGCGCCGAACGGCGTCCACTTGCCGAAGATCATCGCGGCCAGGGCGATGAAGCCTCGGCCGTTGGTCATCAGTGGCTCGAAGTGCGGCACCGATTCAAGGGTGAAATACGCTCCACCCAGGCCTGCAATAGCGCCGCCGAGCACCACGTTCATGTAGCGCAGCTTGTTGACGTTGACCCCAACGGTGTCCGCCGCCAGCGGGTGCTCGCCAACGGCTCGGGTACGCAAGCCCCACTTCGTCCGGAACAGCGCGAAGTGCAGCGCGATGACCAGGAGGATCGCGGTCAGCGCGATCGGCTTTTGCTGGAACAGAATCGGACCGATCCACGGCAAGCTGGCCAACCCCGGAATGTCGATGCGCGGCAGGACCGACAAGCCCGGCGGTGCGCCCGTCGTGAACAATTGGCGGTTCAGATACCCGGTCAAACCAACGGCCAGGATGTTGACGACGGTCCCGCTGATGATCTGGTCGACCCGAAAGGTGATCGACAGCACCGCGTGCAACAGCGCGAGCAGCGCGCCGCTGCCCATCGCCGCGATCAACGCGAACGCCAGGTTCTTGGTGTACACACCCGTCATGAACCCGACGAACGCAGCCGTCAGCATCAATCCTTCGATGCCGATGTTGACGACACCCGTGCGCTCGGAGCAGATGCCAGACAATGCCCCGAGCGTGATCGGGGTGGCCTTGGTGATCGTGACCGCGAGAATCGAGATCGTCGCGGCGGGACCAAACTGCAGCCCGGTCAGCACCAGCAAAGTGATGGCAATCGCCACCCAGAACAGGATCTGCAGCCACAAACGCAGCGTGTCGCGACCCTGTTCCCTGACGAGCCCGATCGGAGGTGCCGCGACGGTCATGGCTCGGCCTTACCCCAGCCCGCACTGAACTGCACGTCGCCCGCGACGGCTTCCGCTTCGCGCGGCACACGCACGCGATAGATCCAGCGGATCAGGGCGGGCGCGGCGACGAAGATCAGCACCATCGCCTGGATCAGCTTGATGATGTCGATCGGGATCTGCGAGAGGAATTGCATGCGCGAGGCGCCTGCCGCGAGACCTCCGAAGAGCAAGGCTGAGGGCAGCACGCCGATCGGATCGCCGCGGCCGAGCAAGGCCACAGCAATGCTGTCGAAGCCATAGCCGACGCTGAAGCCGGCCGTGTGATAGAAGTTCAGACCCACGACCTCGAGCGCACCGGCCAGCCCGGCCAGGGCGCCCGAGATGGCCATCGCCACGACGATGGTCTTGCCCACCGCGATGCCCGCATAGCGTGCCGCCTGCGGATTCGCGCCGACAGTTCTGATCTCGAAGCCAAGCGTGCTCTTGTTGATCAGCCACCAGATGAAGACCGCCGCCAGGACGGCGATGACGAAGCCCCAGTGGAGTCGGTACTGGGGATCGGGCAGCAGCGGCGGCAAGCGCGCCGATTGCAGAATCTTCGGTGTCTGCGCGTTGGCAATGAGCGGGTTCGGGTCCTTCATGAACCCGCTGACCAGATAGCTGGTCATCTGGATCGCCACGTAATTGAGCATGATCGTGACGATCACCTCATGTGCGCCCGTCTTCGCCTTCAGGAAGCCTGGAATGGCGCCCCACGCTGCGCCTGCCGCTGCGCCGGCAACGATGGCCAGAATGGCGTGGAACGGAAACGGTACGTCTTTGACCGCGTAGCCGACGTAGACCGAAGCTAGCGCTCCGAGCCCAATCTGGCCCTCGACGCCGATGTTGAACAGGCCCGCCTTGAACGCGAACGCCACGGCCAGACCGCCAAAGATATACGGCGTCGACCAGACGAGCGTCTCAGAGATGGATTGCGGCCGCCCGAGCGAGCCCTCCCACAGGCCCTGGTAAGCCTTGAGGATGTCGCCGCCCGTCGAGGCCATGATGACCGCGCCCAAGACGAGCGCGGTGAACACCGCCAGGAGCGGCACGCCGAGCGAGTACAGGACTCGCATGGCTTTCGCTTGTCATCCTGAGGCCGCAGCCGAAGGATCCGCGTCTGGTTACGGATCCTTCGCAAGCTCAGGATGACAAAAGCGCTCCTTAGCCCTGCGGACAGTTCCCGGTCGGAGCGGCGCCCCAGCCGGTCTTGGTACGGCCCGCCACCACGTCACCCGTAACCGAGGTCACCTTGGACTTCACATCGGCCGGCACCTTGGCGTCGAGGTCGTGGTACGGCGCCAGGCCGACATCGCCGGTGATGTTGCCGCCCTTGAAGGAGTTGTCCTGCGCCCCCTTGACGATGTTGAACACGCCGGGCGTGATCAGCTTCATCGCGCTCGAAACCAGGATGCCCTTGGCCTCAGGCAGTGATAGGTACTGGTCCGTATCGACGCCAATGCCCATCACCGAGCCGCCCTTTTCGACGATGGCCAACAGGCCACCGTTGCCCGTGTTGCCGCCCGCGGCAAAGATCACGTCCGCGTTCTGGCCCATTTGCAGGTTGGCCGTGTCCTTGCCCCATTCGGGGTCAGAGAAGCCCTTGGCCAGGCCGCCCGGGTGGCACGCGCTCAGCACCTTGATGCCCGACTTCGCGTCCTTGGCGCCCTGGATGTAGCCAACCCCGAACTTCTCGACCGGCGGGACAACCGGTGTCCCGAGCACCTGGCCAACGGTGTTCGACTTCGACAGCAGCCCGGCCAGGTAACCCGCCAGGTAGCCGGCCTTGTCCTCGTCGAAGATCAAGCCGGCCAGGTTCGGCAGCGTCTCAGCTTGGAACTGGTCGACGCCGATGAACTTGATGTTCGGGTACTTCTTGGCCTGGGTGATCGTATCGTCGCCAAGGGCAAAGCCGACGGTCACGATGACGTCGTAGCTGTCTTGCGCGAACTGCTCGATGTTCTTGCCGTAGTCCTTGGGGTCAGTCGTCTCGATGAACTTGACGTCCGCGCCGAGGTTGCGCTGCGTGCACTGGACGCCTTCCCAGGCGGACTGGTTGAAGCTCTTGTCGTCGACCTTGCCGACGTCGGTCACCAGGCCGACCTTGAGCTTCTTGGCGCCCGCGGCGGCGGGCTGATTCGGACAGCCTGAGCTCGGCGCGGCAGCCGCCGCGCCCGTACCTGCGACCGGGCTCGCGGCCGGACTTGCCACTGGCGATGCCGCTGGCTTGGCCACCGGACTCGCCGCGGCGGACGGGCTCGCTGCGGCCGCGGCAGGGCTGGCAGCAGTCGCGGGGCTTGCCGCGGGGGCGGTGGTTGGCTTGGCGGGCGCGGTGGTCGGCGCCGCCGCGGTCGTGGGCGCCGCCGCTGGCTGAGCGGGCTGGCAGGCGGAAAGCACGAGCCCAGCAGCACACAGCAGCGCGGCGAAACTGCGCGACTTGAACATCAAAACAAGACCTCCCAATGGGGGGCGCGGGGTGCCCCGCAATATATCACGCGACCAATTGTCATTCTGAGGCGCAGGCGAAGAATCCGCTTGCTCTGCGGGCGCCAACGCGCGGACAGGCGGATCCTTCGCAAGCTCAGGATGACAAAGGCGGCGGTCTAGTTCACCACCAGCGCCAGGTCAACCGTCTTGCTCTGACCGCCGCCGTCGGCCTTCAGGGTCAGGTAGTAGATGCCCGGCTCAGCGCCCGCCGTCTCGACGTGGATCGGCGCGGTCAAGCCAGGCATCACTGGCTGCGGCAGCGTCAACTGCAGTGGCAGCACAGCGGGGTCTTGCGCTTCGGGGAAGCGCTGTGTGCTCCACTGCACCACGCTGAAGCTGACCGGCTCGCCGAAGCCCTCGTACCCCCGCACGGACACGTAAAAGTCGGCGGCCTGACCCGAACCGACCGTCTGGTCAGCAGGCGAGGCGAACAAGCGGAACTCGCGCGGCACACTACCTGGCTCACCCAGCGCCGGCGCCACTACCGGCGCAGCGGAGTCGACGCCGTGCTCGACCAACAAGAATGGGTCGCCGCCAATGAAGTGATAGCCGGCCGGGTCCTGCGGGAAGTGCGCCGTCGCACCCGGCAAGTCGATCACCCACCAGCCATCACGCTCGCGCACCGCGCCCGAGCCGCCGTTGCGATCGACAAGTGATGCGCTCGAGCCTGCCTGGCGAATGCGCACGGTGAGCGGGTTGGCATCGCCATTCCAGAGCGCCGACACACGCTCGCCGCCAGGCTTGTCGAAGGCGACCTGGTAGACCTGCCAGTTGGGCATCAACGACCCAGGGTCATCGGGCCACGGCGACCACGCCTGCGTCTCGCGCACCAGCGGCACGAAGCGCACATTCGTGTAGCCCGCCAGGTTGGTAAAGGTCGTGCGTATCGAGTCGGCGACAGGTCGGCGGCTGCCGTCGTCGCGGGTCACGCCCCACACGGCCGGCTCCGCGCACGGGTTCTGATCGACCATCTGGAAGAACTCGAAGCGTTGGTACCCAGCAGCGGCGGCCATGGCCATCGCCTGGACCGCGTAGGCCGACTGCTGATCCATCGTCGTCTGGATCGGCGTGTCGGCATGCGGACACGCCACGGCGCGGTCGTCCGATGGCATGGCGTTCGTCTCGGTCAGCCAGATCGGCTTGTCGACGCCGTGCCGCTTCTGAATCTCATGGATCTGGGTATTGACCCGATAGATGTCGTCGGGCGCTCGATACAGGTTGAGCGAGACAACGTCGTGGAAATAGTTGTAGCGGCCAGCGTCAGGGTCGCGGCTGATGATGTCCAGAGCGCGGTCGTAGAACTGTGGTCGGTTGCTCAGCAAGTCGACCCAGTAGGACGTGCCAGGAAACGACACCTTGGCATTCGGATTGGCCTGCTTGGCAGCCAGGTAGCCCACTTTGAGCAGCTGGACGAACTCCTCATCGGTGCCGAGCCAGGTGAAGCTGCCGCCGGCGCCAGGGTCGCCTGGGTGGAACTCGGGCTCGTTCCAGATCACCCAATCATCGATGCGCCCTGAGTAGTGCTTGACCGTCTCGGCGACGAATTGGCCCCAGTAGTTGTTCGGATCGTCGAACGGCAGCTCGAGGTTGCGCGGCGGCGAGCGCTTGCCCGCGTCTGGGTTCGCGCTGGCCCAGGCGGGCGTGAACTCGAGCAGGCCGACGACGTCAACGCCACGGTCGAGCTCGGCCTGCAGCTGGCCAGCCGAGACCGTAATGCCCAGGTTGGCTGAATTGCCCGGGCCATCGGGCTGGATCTGGTCCCAGGGCAGGATCAAACGCTCCCAACCAACATTCAGATCGGTCGCCGCTTGCGGGTTTCGAAAGCCCTCGGCAACTCCAAAACGTGTATCCAACGGCGGCGCCGCCACCGTCGTCGTGGGCGCCATAATCACCAACGCCAGCAATGCACAAGCAAGTGCTCGGAACATAAGGCCTCTGCCCAGTAGGCCCGCAAGACGCGGGCCGGCCCGCGGCCAGTCCACGGAACTCGTTCCGCCACCTTGGCACTCCCGGCCTTCGACTCCGCGGTCGCCCCGCCAGGTCCCTATCTGCCGAGTACCCCCATGGGTCCCTTCGCGCCCGGCACGCGCGCGCAGCGCGAGGACCTCGGAACGCCACCGCCGACGCTACGTAGTACCAACCCGTCCCAAGGCCCCCGCTAGGCTCCCTTCGCGGCCGGCACGCGCGCGCAGCGCGAGGACCTCGGAACGCCACCGCCGAC
>DASXRR010000272.1:0-8367 GCA_036506475.1 Chloroflexota bacterium | reverse complement strand
TCCGCGCGTGCTGAGCCTGACGGCGAGACCCGCTAACGCCCCCATGAGCTCAGCCCGAGCAGGCGCCACTGCCCCACGCCCCGCGTGTGCTAAGCCTGCCGGAAGATAGCCATTGGCGAATAGCCCCTGCTGCGGGGGGTCGCCGCGGGAAGGAGCGCATAGCGAGGAACGAGCGGAGCAGCGACTGGCGGCGGGGGGCTGCAAGCTCCCCCGACCCGGAAAAGCCGTACTAACACGAGTGCGCACAAGTGCAAAGAGCTGTCATACATAAGTAACGAGCCCTGCTTAGCAGCGTTATAGACTGCGCAGTGTCTATGTCACTTGCCTTTCCCCCGCGGGCGCAGCCGCGGATCCTCGTCACCGGCGGCAGCGGTTTCCTGGGTCGGCAGGTGCTGGCCACACTCGAAGGTCGTGGCTACCAGCACATCCTCTCGCCCCGCCGAGCCGACTACGACTTAACCCAATCGAACGAAGTCAAAGCGTGTCTGGATGAGCTGAAGCCCGAAGCGATCGTGCATCTGGCAGCGGTGGTAGGCGGCATCGGCGCCAATCGCGAGCACCCCGGCGAGTTCTTCTACAAGAACCTGATCATGGGCACCACGCTCATGGAAGAGGCCCGCCTGCGCGGTGTGAAAAAGTTCCTGGCCGTGGGCACCATCTGCGCCTACCCGAAGTTCACGCCCGTGCCCTTCCGCGAAGAAGACCTGTGGAGTGGCTACCCAGAAGAGACGAACGCCCCGTACGGCCTGGCTAAGAAAATGCTCCTGGTCCAGGCGCAGGCCTACCGCGAGCAGTACGGCTTCAATGCCATCTTCCTGCTGCCGACCAACCTCTATGGCCCAGGCGACAACTTCGATCCACAGAGCTCGCACGTCATCCCAGCCCTGATCCGCAAGTGTCTTGAAGCGCAAGAGCGCCAGGACGATCACATCGAGGTCTGGGGTACCGGCCAGGCAACGCGCGAGTTCCTGTACGTGACCGATTGCGCCGAAGGCATCGTCTCGGCGCTGGAGCGCTTCGACGGCCCCGAGCCGGTCAACCTGGGCAGCGGCGAGGAAATCAGTATCGGCGAGCTCGTCAAACTGATCGCGAACGTGACCGGCTTCGCAGGCGAGCTTCGCTTCGATCACTCGAAGCCCGATGGCCAGCCACGGCGCAAGCTCGATACGTCGCGTGCCGAGCAACTGTTCAACTGGCAATCGACGACGGACTTCCCGAAGGGCTTGCGCGCGACCGTGGACTGGTACCGCGAGGCCAGGCGCGCCGAGCGGCCGGTGTATACTCCCGCGACGGCGTGATGCAGCCTACCTTCTCGTTTACCTTCGGCATCTCGACATGACGGGCGCCTGACCCGAGGTCACGTCACGCCATGTCGAGCGAGCGGTCCAACTGGACCGCTCCTTTTAGTTAACCTTCTGGAGGTCACCGTTGTCATGACCGATACCGCTGACGCCAGTCCTGGTCTGGATTGGCCGCATCGCCTGGACGAGCTGCGCGCCGCGGCGCTGGGCCAGCTCGATGCGGCGGCGGACGCGGCAGCCTTCGAGCAATGGCGCATCAGCCATCTCGGACGGCGCAGCCCGCTGGCCGAGCTGCTGAGTGGCCTGGGCAAGATGGCGCCCGAGACACGCCGCGAGGTCGGCGCCGCGGCGAATGTGCTGAAGCGTGAGCTCGAAGAAGCATTCGCCTCACGCGAGCAGGTCGTCCGCGAGCGCGAATTGACTCAGGCGCTAGAGCGCGAGCAGCTCGACGTCACGCTGCCGGGCCGCCTGCCGAGCGCGGGCGCGCTGCACGTCGTCACCCAGACGATGGTCGAGTGCGTCGAGATTCTCTCGAGCATGGGCTTCCAGGTCACCCAAACGCCTGAGGTCGAGACGGACTACTTCAACTTCGAATCGCTCAACATTCCGCATTGGCATCCAGCGCGCGACTCGCAGGACACGCTCTATGTGCGCCCGCCGGACGTCGTTCTGCGCACGCAGACGACGGCCTACCAGGCGCGCATGATGACCACCCAGCAGCCACCAGTGCGCATAATCAATCTCGGGCGCTGCTATCGCGCCGAGCAGACCGACGCCACGCACGAGTGGATGTTTCACCAGATCGACGCCCTGGCTGTGGATGAGGGCATTACGCTGGCCGACCTGCGCGGCACGCTGACCACGTTCGCTCGACGCATCTTCGGACCGAAACTACGCACACGCTTCCGGTGCGATTACTTCCCGTTCGTCGAACCCGGCGTCGACTTCGGCATCTCATGTTTCCGCTGCGACGGCGCCGACGCCGCGTGCGCGATCTGCCATGGCACGGGCTGGCTCGAAATCCTCGGCGCGGGCATGGTCCATCCGCGCGTGCTCCAGCGGGTCGGCTACGACCCCGACCGCTACACCGGCTTCGCGTGGGGCATGGGCATCGAGCGCATCGCCCTGATCAAGTACGGCATCGAAGACATCCGTCTGTTCTATTCGAATGACCTGCGCTTCCTGGAGCAGTTCGCGTGAAAGTGCCATTGAGCTGGTTACGCGAGCTGGTCGAAGTGAACGTGCCCGTACCCGAGCTGGCGCGGCGGCTGACCATGGCTGGCCTCGAAGTCGAGGAGGTGCACCAGGTTGGCGCCGAGTGGCGCAACGTGCACCTCGCCCGGGTCGTCGACCTGCAGCGCCACCCGCGCCGTGAGTTGAACGTCGCCACCTTGGACCTGGGCGGTCGGTCTACGACGGTCGTCACGGGTGCACCCAATCTGTACGTCGGTGCCGTGGTGCCGCACGTCGCAGCCGGCGGCCACATTGCGATGGGCGACGTCGGGCAGCGTGACTTTGCGGGCGTCCGGGGCGACGGCATGGTCCTCTCGGGCGACGAGCTCGACATCTCGCCCGACAAAGACGGCATCTACGTCTTCGAAGCCGAGGCCCGCGTTGGCCAGTCGGTCGCCGAATACCTCCACGAGACCATTCTGGACGTCTACATCAATCCCAATCGGGCCGACTGCATGGCCATGATCGGCATCGCCCGAGAGGTGCACACGCTCTTTGGCGCGCCGTACCAACCTGCGTTCCTGCGCTTGTTCGAACCGTCGGCGGCGAGCGTTGACGGCTCCCCGGGCGAACCTTCCGCCAGCGACTTGCTCTCGATCGCGATTGAGGACCCGGTCGGCTGCCCACGCTTCACGGCCTCGATCGTGCGCGATATCAGCATCGGACCATCACCGCACTGGCTGCAGCGTCGATTGCACTTCGCCGGCGTGCGCCCGATCAGCAACGTCGTCGACGTGACCAACTACGTCATGCTCGAAGTCGGCCAGCCGCTGCACGCCTTCGATCTATCGCGCTTCAGCTCGAACCGGATCGTTGTGCGCCGCGCGCGGGACGGCGAGGTATTGCGCACGTTAGACGGGGAAGACCGGCAGCTAACGTCGACCATGATGGTCGTCACCGACGGCGCGCGCCCGCGCAGCCTGGCTGGCATCATGGGCGGCGAAGACAGCGAAATCGTCGATACCACGCGCGAGGTCATCCTCGAAGGCGCAAGCTGGGACCGCGCCGCGATCCGCCTGACTTCGGCCGCCCTGAACTTGACATCCGAGGCCTCACGACGCTTCGGGCGGGGTGTCGATCCAGACGTCACCGCGCTCGCGGTCGCGCGCGCAACAGAGTTGACGCTCGAGTTCGCGGGCGGCTCGGCGGCACGTGGTCTGGTTGATGTCTATCCAGGCCGCGAGCCGCCGCGGACCATCGACGTCACACCCGCCCAGATTGACGCATTGATGGGCATGGAGTATCCGGCGGACCAGGTCGTGATGATCCTCGACTCGCTCGGTTTTCAGCCATCCGTCAGCTCGGATGCCGTCATACGGGCTGTGGTTCCTGGCTGGCGGCGGTTTGACGTCGAGGGCCGTGCCGATCTGGCCGAAGAGGTCGGGCGCATCATCGGGTACG
Source organism: Chloroflexota bacterium (assembly GCA_036506475.1). GTDB lineage: Bacteria > Chloroflexota > UBA6077 > UBA6077 > CF-72 > CF-72. Next base: position 4,432 of record DASXRR010000272.1, on the reverse strand, counting down.
AGATGCTGCCCGCGACGATGCTGCGCGGACGCGTACCCGAGACGCGCTCTGACGGCGACGCGGGCTACGGCGACGAGCTGCGCGCGCGGCGCGCCTTGGCCGCGGCTGGTCTGCAGGAGGTCATCACCTACTCCCTGACAGATCCCGATACGGCGCGCCAGTTCTCCGACGAGGCGCCCCTTCCGGTCGCGAACCCGCAGTCGACGGAGCAAAGCGTCTTGCGCACCACCCTCGTCTCGACGCTGCTCGCGCCGCTGCGCACGAACCTGCGGCAGCGCGAGCGGGTGCTGCTGTTCGAGCTCGGGCGCACCTGGCGCGGCGAGCTCAATCCGTTGCCCGACGAGCGCCGCCACGTCGGCTTCGCCATGAGCGGCCCGCGACTTCCCGCGGCATGGTCCGCCCCAAGCGAGCAGCTCGACTTGTTCGATTTGAAGGGCGTCGTCGACGCACTGTGCAAGGTGTTCCGAATCGAGCCGTCCTACGCCCCGGCGCGCCTGGCGAGCCTCCATCCTGGCCGCACGGCCGAGGTGTGTATTGGCCAGCAGCGCCTGGGCATCATCGGTCAGCTCCACCCGGCCCTGGTGGCACGGCTCGACCTGGACGGTCAACCTGTCCTGGTCGGCGAGCTCGACTTCGAGCTCCTGTTGGAAGCCCGGTCGCCGGTGCTCAGTGCGGTGACACCGTCGCGCTTCCCGCCCGCCGATCGCGACGTCGCCATCGTGGTCGACGAAAGCACCGCGCACGGCCCCGTCGAGGCCGCGATTCGCGAGGTCGCGCAACCGCTCCTCGAGGCGGTTCGCCTGTTCGACGTCTATCGCGGCGAATCGATCCCTCAGGGTCGCAAGAGTCTCGCCTACACGCTGCGCTACCGCGCCTCAGACCGCACGCTGTCGGACGATGAGGTCGCATCGATGCATGCGCGTGTCGAGGACGCGCTCCGCTCGCGGTTTGGGGCCGAGGTGCGCGGGCGCTAGCCAGTGGACGTCCTGTCACGGCTACAGCCCCTCGACTTTCTGCTGGTCGTATTGTGGGCCGGCATCGTCGGTTGGGGGCTGCAGACGGGCGTCGTCCGCCAGGTAGGCATGCTGCTCGGGGTGTACGTCGGGGCGATCGCGGCTGGCTCGCTGTCCAAGGAAGGCGGGCAGGCCATCGCGCTGGCCTTTGGTCGCGACCTGCTGCCGCGGTGGGAATTTATCGCCTACGTGGCGATCTTCCTGATCATCTTCGGCCTGACTGGCCTGGTGATCTGGCGCGCCTATCCGCTGTCTCGTCTCGCACGCAAGTTCGGCTCGGACAATCTCGTCGGGGCGATGCTCGGCGCGATCTGGGGCGCAATGTTATTGATCGTGATCGTGACGATCCTGCGCTACTACGCCGTCACGCCATGGCGTGGCCAGGAAGTGACGCAGCAGGGCATCCTTGGCCAGATCCAGGCGTCGCAGGTCGCGCCGGTGCTGCGCGTGGTGCTGGCACCGCTGTGGGGGATCATGGCGCCGTGGTTCCCGACGGCCGTGTCGACCTAGTTATAGACACTCCTTATCAGCGCCATTCGGTCCATCAGCTTCCAGTCCCTTCTGGCGAGGCGTAGCGTTGTAGATACGAAGCGCTGCGTTCGACGATGCACGCGCGCTCTGGGAGCCCAGCCATGAGTCCAAGCGAGCTAATGATTCGAACAATCCACTGGGTCTGTCCGTGCTGTGGCGAGGTTGCCCGCACGGCGCGGCCGCCACGCGACTGCGTGACGTGCGGCCGGACCGGGTCGACGTTCGAGCAACAGGCGGCCTCAGTCCCCTCCGACTAGCCTTTCCGTTTTGGGGCTCGTTGGTGCGGCGGCCTGACGTGCCGCGCGCCCGACGTGGCCGTTTGCGGTACGGCGGCACCCGTTGCGCGGCGCGCCTCGCATCTGGCGCGGCAGCCTGTGTCGGCATGGTCCGTGCAACGGACAGCGACATGGCTCGTTCTGACCTGCCGCAGCCGCGCGCCGTCGGCCACGGGACCGACATCGACGAGGAGAGCGCCTGGCCAGGTGGCGCTCAGCCGACCGGCGAGCCGCGCGAACAGGATTCGGCCGGCGGCGGACGAGGCATTGGACTCGGCCTGACCACGATCGTCGGTGGACTGCTCATCGCTGTGCCCATGCTGTGGGCGATCACCTACCTCGCACAGGCCGGCAACGCCGGGCTGGGTACCGGCTTCACGTTCCTGGTTGGCGCAGTGCTGCTGTTCTGTTTGGGCGTGGGCGTCGTCCTGGTGCGCGGCCTGTTCCGAACTTAAACGGGCCAAGGACAGCCTCGCAGCCGTCCTCGTGCATTCGCAGTTGCGAAGGATCAGGCGGCGCGTCGATAGCTCACGTTTTCCTTCAGCGCCACCTGGACTTCGATCAAGCCGAACTGCGTGTCGAGCGGAATCACCAGGCGCTGAACGTCCAGCGTGCTGAGCATGGTGCCCTTACCAATGATGAGCATTGGCGGCGCCAGGTCGGACGGGAAGCCGGCCTCGGCCAGCAGCACTGCCGCGCGACCGGTGATGACGTTGCCGATCTCCGCGATGCCGCTCTGCGCCAGCGCGTCGAACTCAGGAAACTCCTGGCCCATCATGACGCCGACCATGCCGCGCGCGGTCGACTCGCCCATCGAGAACAGGACCATGCCGCTGACGGAGCCGGTGACTCCGACGACCGCGGTGACCTCGTTGCTGGTATAGGCCGAGCGCTGCAGGCCAATGCTGCCCCGCTCTGGCGCTGCCCCAAGCTCCGACTCCAGCACCTGAGTGGCTGCTTGCAGGAACGGATTTATGAATTCAGCCTTCATCAGTCTTACCTCACGCAGCCAACAGCTTCGCGAGCGCGCCGAGGACGCGATCCGGCTGGAACGGCTTGAGTACGAAATCCTTGGCGCCCGCCTTGAGCGCCTCCATCACGATCGCCTGCTGGCCCATCGCGGTGACCATAGCCACGCGCGCGTTGGGATCCAGCTTGCGGATCTCTTTGAGGGCGGCGAGGCCGTCCATCTCGGGCATCGTGATGTCCATGAGGACCGCGTCGGGGTGGTGCTCGGCGTACTGCCGAACGGCCTCGGCCCCGTTCTCGGCCTGGACAACCTCATGCCCGTTGTCCTGCAGGACCTTGCAGGCCCGCAGGCGCATGAATGCGGCGTCGTCGACGACCATTACCTTTGCCACGTGAATCTTTTCTCCTGGTGAGGATGTTTATGCAACCAACCCCACCATTTGCGCGGCGGGTCTAGGCCCATAATCGGCTGTCGCGGCTGGGCGTCTTCACCCCCCATGCGGGGGGAGTGTGCCTGATCGGTACTATTGGCCCTGACGTATGGCAGATAACGTGGTCGAGGTGCGCGGGGTGGGCCTCGCGTACTCCGAACTTGCGCCCGGTGCCGCCGGTGTCCCTGCCGCTGCCCGGGCCGGCGCCGCTGCCGATGCTCTGGCAGGTGCCGGTGCGGGTGCACATGGCACGTTCGTCCTGGTCCACGGTCTCGGCTCGAGTCGGCATATCTGGGACCTGGTCGCGCCGACGCTCGCGACCCGCTTCCGAGTGCTGGCGCTGGATCAGCGCGGCCACGGCGAAAGTGACAAGCCCGACGACGGCTACGACTTCCCATCGATCGTGGCCGACCTCTTCGGGTTCCTGGAGCGCCTGGCTCCAGCACAGCCGGTCGTGCTGGTCGGCCACTCGTGGGGCGCCTCCGTTGTGCTCCACGTCGCGGTCCAGCACCCCGAGCGCATCGCTGGCCTGGTCCTCGTCGACGGTGGTACGTCCTCGCCTGGCGAGCGCAGCACCTGGGACGAGACCCTCGAGCGACTCACGCCACCCGATATCGACGGCATGAGGTGGGCCGATCTGCGTCGGCGCATGTCGGCGCGGAACGGTATGTACGAGGATCCGCGAGTCGAAGCCGTCGGCCGATCGCTCTTCAACTTCGACGCTGATGGCCGCATCTACCGTCGGCTGAAGATTCCGAATCACTTGCGCATCCTGCGCGCGTTGTGGGAGCAGCGTCCGGCCGAGCTCCTGCCGCAAGTGAGGGCGCCGCTGCTGTTGCTGCCCGCCCGACAGTCCGCCGATGCCGGCGATTGGTCCGACGCCAAAGCGCGCAGCATCCAGCGCGCGCTCGAGCTGCAACCGAGAGCACGCCTGCGGTGGTTTGAAGACACAGTGCACGACATCCCGCTGCACCGCCCCGACGAGCTCGCCGCCGAACTCGTCGCTTTCGCCGACTCGTCCTTCTCCGGCGCCGCAACACCAACCCCAGATAGCACCGCGGCCACACTGCTAGACGCCGCGCCCGCACACCCGGATGGCACCGCCTCGACGGTCGTGGGCGCCGCGGCCGCCGGGCCGGATGGCACCGCCTCGACGGTCGTGGGCGCCGCGGCCGCCGGGCCGGATGGCACCGCCTCGACGGTCGTGGGCGCC
>DASXRR010000271.1:0-13921 GCA_036506475.1 Chloroflexota bacterium | reverse complement strand
CGTTCGATGGCCGCGCGTTCGTTGGCCGGCAAGACGCCCTCGAGGTAGGGCGTCACCAGCTCCACGAGCTCCTTGCACACAATTTCGTCGTTCGGCACGGTCATGGCTGCTGGGGCTCCCGAAGCGAGCCGCGCGGCTCGCGCAGCGGGTCATCGGTTGGACACAAGTATGGCTCAATCGCCGCTCGAACCTTCGATCGAGCACGGTGCAGCAGTACGCGCTGATTGGTCTCGGTCAGTCCGAGCGCGTTACACACATCAGCTGCCGACCAGCCTTCGATGTCCCGCAGTGTGATGACCTCGCGTTGTGCGAGCGGCAACGCCTGAATCGCGTGCAAGACGATCGCCTGCGTCTCGGCAGCCAACAACTGCTCCTCGGGCGCGACGCCCCGCGGTGCCGACGCCCAACGATCCATGAGCTCAGGCTTGGCCGATCCAAAAAATCGATCGGGATCCACGGCTGGTTCGCCGACCGCCACGGTGGCGAGCCATGCGTCGGCGATGGGCATGCTGCGGTGCTCGCGCGTGGCGCGGCTGCGCGCGCGATTCTTCAGGATGCTGATAATCCACGTCTTCAAACTCGAGCGGAATTCGAAACGAGCCAATCCGCGCAGCACGTGGAGCCAGGTCTCCTGGGCAACGTCCTCGGCCGTGGCCACGTCAGGCACATAGCGCAAGGCCAGCCGCACCAACATGGCGTGATGTTGCTCTACCAGCCAGGCGAAGGCACTGTCGTCACCCTGCTTCAGGGCTGCGACCATCTGCTCCTCACGGGGGTCCACCTCGAACGTCAACGTCGCGCCATCATAGAGGCCGCGAGGCGGGGGGCGTGTAACGCTCGCGGATAAATCGAGACTAACGCCGCGTGGCCACACCACCGACTACCGAATTGAGGTACTCCGCATGGTTCACGCGACCCATCGCCGACACGGTCGGCTCCTCGTTCATATCCTCGCCGCGGCAGCCGCCCTCGGCGCGCTTGTAGCTCCTTCCGCGGCTCTCGCTGACGGCGAGAAGAAGGCCGTCTACACGATCACGAACGCCGCCGCCGGCAACGAGGTACTTGCATTCCAGCGTTCGGCGAACGGCACCTTGACACCGGCTGGCAGTTTCGCCACCGGCGGCTCTGGCACAGGCTCAGGCCTTGGCTCCGGCCATTCGCTGGTCGTCTCAGACGATGGTCGAGAGCTCGTGGTCGTGAACGCCGGCAGCAGCACGATTTCGGCTTTCAAGGTCGACCATGACGGCCTGCGCCTGATTGGCGGTCCAGTCGCGTCGGGTGGCACCCGCCCAACGAGCCTCACGCTGCACGACGACATGGTGTATGTGATGAACGCCGGTTCGAACTCGATCGCTGGATTCCGTCTCGATAACAAGCGTGGTCTTCAGCCAATCGCGGATTCGATTCAGCCGTTGGGCGCTGGCACGAGCGTGCCGTCGCAGATCCAGTTCGACAAAACTGGGCGTGTGCTGATTGTCGACGAGCGCGGCTCCAGCACCATCGATACCTTTGTTGTCGACGACCGAGGCGTGGCCGGTCCAGCGCACACTACACCTTCGAACGCCGGTGGTCCATTCGGATTCGACGTCGATCGGCGCGGGAATATCCTGTTCTCGGCGACGACACTGGGCGGCGGACTGATGAGCGGCGCCACCTCATACGACGTGTCGCGCAATGGCGTGCTGACTCCGAATGGCGGCCCCGTGTCGTCTGGTCAGGCCGCGGCATGTTGGCTGGCGGCGGCCGGGCACTTTGCCTACACAACAAATGCCGGCAGCGGCTCGATCGGTCGTTTCGCGATCGCACCCGATGGCTCGCTCAGCCTCGTCGGCACAACGGTGGTCGGCATGGGCAGTACGCCACTGGACAATGCTGCTACCCACGATCAGGAATTCATGTACGTCCTGCTGGGCGGTTTTCATCAGATCGTCGGCTACCGCGTTGGCCACGATGGCAATCTGACCCAGGTCACCTCAGTTGCCGTACCGGTAGGTGCCGCGGGTATCGCCGCACGCTAACCGCCGCAGCTGCAGAAGGACGGTGAGCGGGTCGGGCGCACAAGATCGCTGCTCGCTCGCCGACTACCTGGGCCTGGCGCCGGGCTGACCTGTAACGCGCGACACCTGGCCGGGACTAAACTGGGCGCGCATCTGTCGCAGCGCAGGGCCCAGCGCCAAGCCCAGATCAGATTGAGGGAGTTTTCTGATGACTATGTATGGCACAGTCGCCCGAATGCGCGTGAAGTCTGGCCATGACCAGCAACTGCAAGCGATGAATGACGAATGGACGCAAGGACGCGGCCGCCAGGTCGAGGGCTTTGTGGCGAGCTACGTCTTGCGCCCCGACGAGCGGCCGAACGAAATGATCCTGGTCGCGATCTTCAGGGATCGCGATAGCTACCGCGCGAATGCCTCGGATCCGGAGCAGGATCGCTGGTATCGCCAGATGCGCGAGCACCTTGCGGCAGACCCTGAATGGACCGATGGAGAGCTGGTCCATGCCAGCACAGGTGGAGGCGGCTGAGGGGGTCGAGCGCCAATTTCGCACCCGAAACATGCGTGACGCAATTGTCGAGCAGATCGCGTTTGGCATTGTCGCTCACGTAGCCCGACTCGCACGAGCGTGGAGCCTCTGAACAACCTTCCCCTGGAGCGGACCAGCTTCGTCGGTCGCGAGCGAGAAGCTGAGGAACTCAAGCATCTCTTTGGCACCACTCGGCTGCTCACCCTGACTGGCGCGGGCGGTTGCGGCAAGACGCGTCTGGCCATCCATGTAGCCACTGACACCGCGAACGACTACGCCGACGGCACGTGGTTCGTCGAGCTCGCAGCCCTCGCGGACCCCTCGCATGTCGTAAGTGCCGTAGCTGCCGCCGTCGGCGTGCGGGAAGTACCAGGCCGCGCGCTGACCGACAGCCTGATCGAGTTCGTGGATGACAAGAGCCTTCTCCTCGTCCTGGACAATTGCGAGCACGTTGTCGACGCTGCCGCTCACCTGGCTGATGCGTTGCTGCAAGCGTCTGCTCAGGTGCACATCCTGGCGACAAGCCGGGAGCCGCTTCGCTGTATCGGCGAGACCACCTGGCGAGTGCCGTCGCTGAGCCATGCCCAGTCAGTAAGTCTATTCACGGAGCGAGCGCGTGCCGCGCGGCCGGAGCTCAACCTCGTGGAAACGGACGCGCCGGCACTTGCAGAGATCTGCCGCCGACTGGACGGCATCCCGCTCGCCCTCGAGCTTGCGGCAGCACGTGTACGCGTCTTTTCTGTCGCGCAGATCGCGGCACGGCTGGACGACCGTTTCCGCCTGCTCAGCGCTGGTCCACGGACCGCCATGCCGCGCCAGCAGACCCTGGAGGCGGCCGTCGATTGGAGCTATGCACTTCTCTCTGAGCCCGAACGAGCAGTTCTGCGACGGCTGTCTGTGTTTACCGGCGGCTGGACCTTCGAAGCCGCCGAGGCCGTGGTCGCCGGCGATGGCGTCAACACATATGCGGTGCTCGAACTCCTGGCGCAACTGGTTGACAAATCGCTGGTCGTTGCCGAGGAGCAGCACGGGTCCGTTCGCTACCGGCTGCTCGAGACTATTCGCCAGTTCGCGTTTGGGCGCCTCACGGACGCGCACGAAGCGACAGCTGCGCGCGATCGTCACGTTGCCTATTTTCTGGAGTTGGCGGAGCTCGCCGAGCCAAAGATGCGTGGGCCGGATGCACTCGAGTGGGTCGATCGCCTGGATGGTGAGCACGACAACCTGCGCGCGGCACTGTTGCGGAGTCTCGAACAGAACGGCGACGCAGCGCTCAGACTGAGCGGCGCACTCGCGTGGTTCTGGTGGAGCCGCAGCAATCACACCGAGGGCAGACGCTGGTTGGCGCGAGCGCTCAACAGCACGCCTGAGCGAACGCGTGCGCGGGCAAAGGCGCTGCATGGCGCGGGCTGGCTCGCCCACCACCAGCGCGATTTGCGCGAGGCGCGAAACCTGTTCGACGAAAGCCTGGCCATCGCCCGTGAGCTGGACGATAAGTGGACGATGGCGTGGGCGCTGCACGGCCTCGGTCGCGTGGCTTACTTCGAGAATGATCCCACCAGCACCCGCGCATTGGCTGGCGAGAGTCTGCTTGTTGCCGAGGACCTTGGGGACACGTGGCTGATCGCCTTCGCATTGCACTTACTGGGAATTGCCGCGTACATCGAGGGCGACTACGCGACGAGTCGCGGGTACTACGAGCGTAGCCTCGCGCTCCGGCGTGAGATTGGGTACCGGGAAGGCATCGCTATTCTCCTGGGCCTCCTCGGCATCGTCGCGGTGCGCCAGCGAGAGTTCGCAAAAGCGCACGCATTGTTCACCGAGGCGTTAGAGACGATGCGCGGACTCCTCAACGAATGGGGTTTGAGCGTGAATGTGGCGATGTTTGCGGGCCTCGCAGGTGCTCAAGGACAGTTGGTCGAGGCGGTCCGGCTCGCCGGCGCCTCGGCTGCTCTGCGTGAATCATGGCAAACGCCGCTCATTCCCTTGATCGAGAGCGTCTTGGACGAAGGGCTGGCACGGGCAAGGCAGGTATTGGACCCAGCGACCTACGCCGCGGCGTGGGCGGAAGGCCAGGCTATGTCACGCGAGGAGAGCCTCGCCGCGGCAGTGGCGGTGGAGATTGCGCCCACTGAGCAGGGCAACCCAGGTGGGCTGAGTGGCACTGAGGCTCAGGTGCTGCGGCTGCTGGCCAGCGGTCGTACGACGAAGGAGATTGCCGCGGAGCTCGTCATCGCGGTTTCGACCGCGGATCGCCACATTACTCACATCTACAACAAGCTTGGTGTGCGCAACCGTGCCGAGGCCGTCGCCTTGGCCTTGAAGTACGGCATTGCCTGAGGGAATTCCCTCACAGCTCTCGTCCGCCGACGCGATCAAGAAGCCAGCTTTCTGGGATGGCGCCAGCGCGTGCCACGCGTAGCGTGTCAATCCGAAAGGTTTCTCGTCGACACCTGGCTGACCTTCAAGTGGAGATCCTGGCGCTCGGCGTCGTGTTAGTCATTGCTTCGCGCACGCCAGAGCACGCGAAACTGCTGGGTCTGGACAATCATTGGCATCGAATTGGCCCGCGGGATCGCGAACGACATCTACATGATCGCCCGCGGGTACGACTTGACGGTGTACGTAATCTGGATCGTTATCCACATCGTGGTCATTCTGACCGGGCTAGTTTCGCTTCGCTGGACCGGACTTACTGAACGCGGCGTGGCATTCCAGCACGCTGTGACTGAGTAAGCTCAGGTTCGCGATAACGACACGGTATACGCCTGCGGCCAACCCACCGCAGGCGTATTTTCGCGCTTCGCACGTACTGGAGTTCGACCATGCGCGGCCGTGGCTGAGGGATATCCCTCTCCTTGACTCGAGGAGGCTCGGGCACAAGATGCCAGATTTCTCGGATTGCACCGACGAGCAGGCTCCGTAGGCTGACCGACATGACAACTACTGTCGCCGTCAACGGTTCAGTTATCGCATCGCCGCCACATACCGACTGGCTCGCCCTCGCCCGCGAGCTCGGCCCAGGTTTCGCCGCGCGCGCGGCGGCCCACGACGCCAACGACTCCTTTCCCGAAGAAAACTATCGGGAGCTCAAGGAGCACCGATTCTTCTCGGCTGGCGTACCCGTCGAGCTGGGTGGCGGTGGAGCGTCGCACCGCGAGCTGTGCGCGATGCTGCGCGAGCTTGGCCGCCATTGTGGCGCAACCGCGCTCGCCTTCTCAATGCACACGCACCTGGTGGGGACAACGGTCTGGTTGTGGCGCCAGGGCGCACCTGTGGCGCCGTTGCTTCAACGGATCGCCGCGGAGCAGCTGGTGCTGGTCACCAATGGTGCCTCCGACTGGCTGGACTCAAGCGGCGCGGCCGAACGCGTGGATGGCGGTTACCTGGTCACCGCTCGCAAGACCTTCAGCAGTGGTTCACCGATGGGTGATCTGCTCTTGACCAGCGCTCTGTACGACGACCCGAAAGACGGCCCAACCGTGCTCCACTTCGCCGTGCCGCTGAAGGCTCCGGGCGTCAAGGTCCTGGACACCTGGCGGACGATGGCCATGCGCGCGTCCGGCTCCAACGACATCGTGCTGGACGGCCTGTTCGTGCCCGATAGCGCGGTATCGTCCCGCCGGCCGAAGGGCGTTTGGGCGCCGATCTTCAACGTCATCGCGGCCATTGCCGCTCCGGTCCTCACCTCGGTCTATCTCGGCGTCGCGGAGGCGGCGCGCGACCTGGCACTCCAGAAGGTCGCCAAAAAGCGCGACGACGCGGACGTCTGGTATCTGGTGGGCGAGATGGAGAACGCGCTCGTGACCGGGCAGATGGCCGTGCAGGGGATGGTCGATCTGTGCGCCGACTACACGTTCGTGCCGGACATCGCCACCGCGAACGCGCTCTTCATTCGAAAGACGATCGCGTCCGAGTCGCTGCTGTTCGCAGTCGAGAAGGCGTTGGAGGCAGTTGGCGGCAGTGGTATCTTCCGCGCCATGGGCCTGGAGCGACTGGTCCGCGACATGCACGCCGCCCAGTTCCACCCACTGCAACCCAAGCGGCAGCATCGCTTCACCGGCCGCGCCGCCCTCGGCCTGGATCCGGCGGGCTAAAGAGATGACAAAGGACTAACCATGGCAGTCGAACAAGGTCAGCCAAGCATCGCAGCTGGCGGGCTGACGGTAGACGAGCAAGCGCTGCACACTTTGAAGCAAGCCGTGCGGGGCAGCGTGCTCCGCCCGGCTGAGGATGGTTTCGATTCGACGCGACACATCTGGAACCGGATGATCGACCGCAATCCGGCCGCAATCGTTCGCTGCGTGGGCGCCGCCGACGTCATCGCCGCTGTCAACTTTGCCCGCGAGCACAACCTGGTGCTGGCCGTGCGCGGCGGCGGCCATAGCGCCGCGGGCAGTAGCGTCTGCGATCGCGGGCTGATGATTGATCTCTCACTCATGAAGGGCATCCGCGTAGACCCCGCACGTCGGATCGCGCGTGGCGAGCCTGGTGTGACGCAAGGCGAATTCGATCGGGAAACACAAACGTTTGGCCTGGCGATAACCGGCGGCGTCGTGTCAACGACGGGCATCGCGGGTCTGACGCTAGGCGGCGGTGTCGGATCGTAAGTCTCGCTGGTGCCGCTGGCATTTGCGCCGCCATGAATCCAGACCATAACGGGGTGTCGTTCGACCGAGTGCTCCTCAATCTCGAATTCCCGCGGCACGTAGAGGTTGAGGAAGAGAAACGCCTCACTCGCGTTCAGGTCAACTGACTGGAGGCAATTGTGGGCAGTGCTTGCCGAACTGTGTGGCGTCAAGGACGCCGTTCCGACGGCTGTGCGGCTCGCGCGGTCGCCAGCGGAGCTGTCGCAGTTGTGGCCGCGCAAGCACAGTTCAGGACGCCCGATCAAGTGCCGCGTCGTCGGTGTGCTCCCGTCGGGTCTAGCTTGCAGGCCGCGGGCGCAGCCGCACCGCCCAGCGCAGGCGACGCGTCACGGCGGAAAGGTGCAGACGCCGAAGCCATACGTGCCTCCTACCTACCGAGGCAAACGTCGATTTCGGCTCAGACTGCGGAGCGGTCAGGGTGCGCCGCAACTGCGCATCATGCAGAACAATCGCCAGGTGACTTCCGAGTGGTTCCATGCCCGCCAGCATCCACTGTGCGGTAGGCGGATAGAACCCACGACGCGCCTGCTCGTGTGTAAATGCCCGAGCAGGCGGGCAAGAAGGCGAGTCGGCCCCGTGGTAGGCTGGCGCAGCCCCATGCTCGCCGCCGCACCGCCGACTTTCGGAGAGCTTCTCCGCCAGCACCGCGTCGCGGCTGGGCTGACGCAGGAGATGCTAGCCGAGCGAGCGGGCCTCAGCGTGCACGGCGTCCAAAAGCTCGAACGCGGCGCGACCCATCCGTATCGCGACACGGCACAGCGCCTCGAGCAAGCTTTGCAGCTCGCGCCCGACGATCAAGCCCGCTTCCGAGCGACCGTCCAACCCGTGCGCCGCCACGCGGCTGTTCAGACGCCACCGAAGGCGGGTCGGCCGTCGCACAACCTGCCGGCCGGTGTAACGAGCTTCATCGGTCGCGCTCAAGAACTCGTCGAGATCAGTAGGCGTCTCAGCGACACACGCCTGCTGACCCTGACCGGCGTCGGCGGCTGTGGCAAGACACGCCTCGCGCTGGAACTCGCGCGCAGTGTGCTCGAGCTCTACCCACACGGGGTGTGGCTTGTAGAACTGGGGCCGCTCGCCGATCCCGCGCTTGTAGCGCAACGAGTCGGGACGGTGCTTGGGATCCGCGAAACGGCCGAACAGCCCATCGGCGTCGCTTTGGCCAACGCACTGCGCACGCGCGTAATGCTCCTGGTGCTTGACAATTGCGAGCACTTGCTCGACGCCTGCGCGCAGCTGGTCGAGCCGTTGCTCCAAGCCTGCCCCGATCTACGCATCGTCGCTACCAGCCGTGAGGCAATCGGCATCAGCGGTGAGGTGGCCTGGCGCGTGCCATCCCTCGAGCAGACGCCCGCCATCCAGTTGTTTGTCGAGCGCGCCCGGGCTGCGCAACCGCACTTCGTGCTAAGTGACCGCAACTCGGCTGCTGTAGCGCAGATCTGTCGACGGCTCGACGGCTTGCCGCTCGCTCTGGAGCTCGCCGCCGCGCGCATTGACGCGCTTGCACCGGAGCAAATCGCGCTCCGACTCGACCAACGGTTCAGGTTACTGACGGACGGTAGCCGTACCGCCCTACCCCGCCAGCAGACGCTCGCGGCCACTCTCGACTGGAGTTACAACCTGTTGAGCAAGTCCGAACGGCGTTTCTTCGAAAGGCTGGCCGTGTTCTCCGGCGGTTGGACGCTCGAAGCCGCCGAAGCCGTGTGCCCCGCGCCAGGACTGGCCGGCGAGGATGTGCTCGACCTGCTGACGCATCTCACGCGAAAGTCGCTAGTCATCGCCGAGGAATCGACCAACGGCACCGAACGTTACCGACTGCTCGAGACCGTCCGCGACTATGCGCGCGACAAACTCGACACCCGTGGTGCGGCCGAAATGCGGGCGCTGCGCGAGCGGCACGCTACGCACTACTCCGAATTGGCCAAGCGATTTGATCTCTCGGGTGAGATGGCGCGACCTGCGTGGGCGGTGGCTGGCGGTGCCAACCCGAGCGAGCACATGCAGCTGGTCGACACCGAGCTCGACAACGTGCGGGCCGCGCTGGCCTGGTGGCTCGAGGCACGCCAGCCGGCCCAGGGCCTGGGGCTCAGGAACGCGCTTGGGCTCTTCTTGGTATGGCGCGGGCTCTATGCTGAGGCGCGTAAATGGGGCGAGGCGCTGCTCGAACTGGAGTCGGCGACGGGCGGCGCATCACTCAGGGAGCGCGCCGCGGCGCTGTTCGGGGTCGGGCTGATGGCCTCACGCCAGGGCGACTATCAACATTCGCGAACCGCATTCGAAGCGAGCGCCGCCATTTGTCGTCAGCTCCAAGACGGGATGATGCTTCCGTACGTCCTCTCGATGCTTGGACTCGACCTGTGGCTCATGGGCGAGTCGGAACAGGCATCAATCACGTTAGAGGACGACCGGCGCTTGTTGGACGAAGTGCGCGACCGCGGCGAGCAGTGGCTGGGCTGCGCCGCCCAGGTCGATCGCAACCGCGGCATGATCGCGCGTTCGCGACAGCAGTATGAGCGGGCGGCAGCGCTGTTTCAGCAGAGCATCTCGTACGCACGCGCACTCGGACCGATCGGCGCCTACCCGCTCGTGCGCGCGCTGTCCCAACTGGGTCGCGTAGCGCACCTGCAGGGCGACGGTGAGCAGGCAAGGCTGCTGTTCCGTGAAGCTTTGGAGCTCATGCGCGCGTACCTTCTCGCGGGTCATTCGTTGGCCGACTGCTTGGATTGGCTGGCCGCGGTGGAGTGCGCAGCGGGCAAGCCGGATCGCGCGGCGCACCTGTTTGGCGCGGCCGAAGCGCAGTGGCTCGCCAGCGGCGCGGTCCGCTACGCGCCGGATCGCTCGGCGTACGAGCACGATTTAGGCAGTGTCCGCGCGCAGTTGGATCCCAAGACCTTCGCCGGCGCTTGGGCCGAGGGCCACGCGCTGCGCGCAGACGAAGCCATAACGCTGGCGCTCGAAGACAACACGCATAAAAATCATTGATGAAGAGTCGTCCTCGACTGAACGTGTACACATCCGAGTGGTTCGTCGCAGGGCCAACAGGTCGGATCACGGCGAAACATGTAATGCCTGACAGCGCCACCGGCGTCCTAAAGTAGGTAGGCAGCTGCTGACAACTGGGATTCATCCGACGTTGCCGCATTGAGACGTGCGGAGTGCGCGCGGAGCGCGTCGTTATGCTCGATCGAGCAACCTATCGGTGCCACACACGCCTGTGCTCAACGACCAAGGCAGGGCTTCCTCGAGCAACTCGGGATGACGGCGCACGACGTCGAGATCGGGCACGGGGTGGTGGCCGCGACCCGTCGATGCCAGGCTCCCGGTAGGCGCGGAGCCAGCGGTCGAGCGTGACGCGCGAAGAACTCCAGCGACTGCCATCCGGATGTTCGTACGTCTGGCTGAGGCCCCGCCGAGTTGGCTCGGCGGAGCCCTGCGCTCAGGCGATGTTCAGGACGACCGATCGATTCCCGAACGGCGCGTGCACGACGCCGCGATCTCGATCTACGACGAGCTCGACCTGGTGACTCTTACCCGGTTGGAGCTGCGACCGATCCTCGATGACGCCGCGAATCGTGAGCCGACTCCCCTGCTCCTCAATCCCGGTCACCGTGACGATGCGGCCCAGACCGGGCAGACCAATGTCGCTGCGTGCACCGGGATGGCCAGCCAGGACGCGGCTGACCACGACGCCTGTCTTGCTCGCCAGGTCGAGCGCGCCGTCGACAACATACGTCGCATAGCTCGGTAAGGGCGGCTGCGGTAGCCCAAGCACTGCCTGGAATCGGAATGCCTGCGGCTGACTGAACAAACCGCGCCCAGCGGTGGGAACACCGATCGCGGCGAGCGCAGCGGTGCTCAGCCCGCCAATTTTTATGAGCCGCCTACGGCTGATCTGCTTCATCAATTGCCCTCCTAGACGTGAGGTCTGCCAAGGTACGGAAACTCGAACAGGTAATCACTGTGTGGACCCACACCGTCGCCCGTGATCTTTCCGTTGGTCACGAGGTTGAGCGAGATGTCGATCACGTCATCTTGCAGCCGCCGGCCGTTCAGATAGCCGCCGGAGCTGGAGTAGTCATACGTAAGCACGTCGGGCAGCAAGATCCTGGCAATCGCCAGCGCCTGATCGGCGGAGTATTGACCCTTGGGACTGTCGGCGGAGAGGGCCTGCAGCTCCGACTGGAACACCGAGAGCAACGTCTGACCAGTTGTCGGCGCGACCGTGCTGATCATATTTCGTTGGTCGGCCGGCTGCGTCGCGTTGAACAGGTTCTTGTCGTTGCCGTGATTGAACACGGTGTTGATGGCAGGGCGGCCAATCTGGTCCACCTGCACGAGACGATCTGGTTGCATCGTCGCCGGAATCCGCGTGCGCGTCCAGATGCCGACCTTCGGATTTGAACCGAGGAGCGTGTTGGGAACATCCAGGGCAATGCCGAAGACGTTCAAATTGACGAAGAAGTCTGACCCGGTGAACTGGAGGCCGTGTAAAAACCCAGCCAGGTCAAAGAAAAATGAATCACTTCGGAAGCCCGCGAAAAACCGCGTTCCTTCCCGGCCTTGTACGACGTGCGCCTCCGCTGTCAGCGAAACTGGCGCGTTCACCGCGAGCGATACGGTACGGTCCTTCGTCGGTCCAACGCCCGTCATGTCGGTCCGCAGCACCGTTGCAAATTGATTGCCATTGGCGTCTTTCGGCGTAAACGTGTACTGAAACACAATGTCCGGCTGCGCGTCACTGTTGGTATCGACGAGCGTTTCATAGACCGCGTCGGAGCGGAACTCAGCGGCGTGCGTCGGCGCCAGCGGATTGACGTTCAAGATCAGGATGGTCCGGGTGGGATCATCCGGCCTCTGGAACGCATAGTGGTCGGTAATTCGACCCGTGCGTCCATCGCAGGCGATGTGAGGTCAGGTGAGTCGAGATGGTCAGCCATACTCTCCCCTTCGTGAGGTGTTCGATCGTCGGAAACGCAAGAAACCCGAGGACAATGCGTGCCGCGGCGGGGATCGCGTCTTGACCTCCGGTCGCCGGGGCGTGGAGTACGTCATCGAATCATCTGAGCCTGCCGGTTGGAGTCAGCACCCCGACTAGTCGGAAGCCAGACCGATCGCGCTGAACGGCAGTGTGATTGTGCTCTCATCGACCACGGGGGTGAGGTGGCCGTCAGCATGAACCCTGAATCCGCTGATGGTGGCCGCGCCGGGCGTCGGCAACAACAGGCGGGAGTCCAGCACATACAGGAACCGGCTGTTGCGACTCAGTCCCTCTTCCAGCGGGAACGTGTCGGCGGGCGTTGAGCCAGTCACGCCGTCCGCATCCAGCAGGCTAATCGTCCCATCCTCATGGATTCGATAGCCCGAGATCGCATGGCTGTCCGCATTCGACGTGTACGCGAAGCGGCTGTTGTTGGTGATCACCATCCAACAAGGCGCAATCTGGTGGTCGGGGACTGGGCCATTGATCGGCGTCAACTGGCCATCCATCAATCGGTAAGCAGTCGCGGCACCGATGAACGTCGGCGGCGTCCCAGCGTCAGCAACGACCAGCTCCTGTCTGGCACCGAGGGCCATGCCGAACGGGTACGCCCCCACGGACGGCATCACTGTTGGTCCGCTCAGGCTGCCATCCGGCGCAACCTTATATATGTCGATCTGGCCGGTGCTCTTTTCGGTGACCACTAAGAACCGATGCTGCGGATCAAGTTGAACCTGGGCCGGATTCGGATGCGGACCGCTCAATGGCCTGGTGGAGCCGGGAATCGCATGCAGGGCGCCCTTGTCGTCGACGCGGAAGCCGGTGACGTTTGCCGCGGATGGGCTGGCGTTGGCCGCGTTCAGGACGTACAGCAGCCCAGCGTCGTAGGTCAGGCTGACCGGACCCGCGCCGCCGGACTTGAACACGCCGACTAATGAGAGTCGACCATCGTGCACGTCCACGACAGAAATCTCGTCGCTGCCCAAATCCGCGGCGAAGAGTCGCCGCCCATTTGGTGTGCGGATCAGCGAGCCTTGTGTTCCGTCGGCGAACGCGGCCAGGCTGCCTGTACCACCGATGTCGGTTACCCCAATCTCGGTCAGGACGCCATTTGCCGCGCGAGCGAAGGTCGTGATCGAGTTGCTTCCCGCCAGGTTGTTGTTCAAGACGTAGACGTGCCCGGCCACGTCGTCCTCGTCCTCGGGGGCGCCCGCGGCAGCCGGGTTCACGCCGAACAGAAGCGCGACCGCCAGGAGCATGCCTGCCGGCAGCGACAATGACCATTGGCGCCGGAACGTAATCATACGGACTCCTCCTACTCAGACCAGCGCGGGAGGGACGGCACGCTCGCGTTCGTCGATGTCGATGAGGCTCGCGCCCAACGCTGGGGACGTTAGACAGGGTAGGTCGAGACGATCTGCCACGAGCGATCTCCCTCGCGGTACGTACGTACAGTCGCCGCTGCCGGATTACTGTCCGCAGCAGCGTGCCTGGCCAAACCTTCGTGAGCCGCCTCGGAGCCGATCATGCGGGAGCGGCGGCGAGCGTCCGGCGTAGCTCCACATTGCCACAGCGTGGGCATTGATTGACCTGTTGCAGGACGCAGATCGCGCCGCTGGACACGCCAGTAGGCGGCCAGCCAGCGCACGAGCCAGTCGCCGTGGGTAGTCGCTAGGAGGAAGCCGTACGCGCGGCGAGATACTCCTCGAGCGCCGCGCGTACTTTCGAGCGCCCACGGTGAAGGAGCACGCGCTGGTTTGCATCGCTCAGC
>DASXRR010000270.1:0-12850 GCA_036506475.1 Chloroflexota bacterium | reverse complement strand
GCCTGCCGATGCTCGAACAATCGGCCATTCGTACCGTGGTAGAGCGCCAGGTACGTGGTGCTCTGGTAGGGCAAGAAGAAGCCGTTGCACGCCATGAGCGCAGTCAGGGCGATCACCCACGGGTCGATGCCAGCACTCACTGCCACGGGCGCGAGGGAAATGGTCAACAGCGGTGCCGCGGCCTGCCAGCGCATGACCAGGCTGAGTGCGAAGCACAGCAACGTCAGCGCGGCAATGAACAGCACCGGTATGCCGACCAGGCCACCGACGGTGCGCGTGGCGATGCCCGCCAGCCAGGTATCGAGCTGAGTGTCGCCGAAGACGTCGGACATGCTCGTCAAAATGCCCGACAGTAAAGCAAAGCTCCAGTTGACGCTGCTCAGCCCGTTGGCCGCGAGCACGCCGGTCGCGGCGAGCATCGCGAGCGCCAGAACGCCTACCCAGGCCGGATCGATATGGTGCAGCGGCTGCGTGGCAAAGCCGACCAGGAGGAACACGGTGCAGCCAAGCGCGATGCGCTCGTGGCGTGACGGAGGCCCGAGCAGCGCCCGTTGCAGCGCCAGCGCGTGCCCGGCGTGTTGCGCCGACTCCTCGGCGCCGCGGGGTCGATAGCGCCACAGAATGAAGCCCATCAGAATGACGAACAGCACCAGGTGAGTTGGCGCCGCGCGTACGGCCCATGAGCCCCAACTGATGCTGGCCCGGGTCGCCTCGGGCAGCACCGCGTACACCAGCACGGAGGTCGTCGAGCTGGTCAGGAAGACGGCCACGATCTGGCCGAAGCCGATCAGCACGGCCATCGCCAGACCAAGTGCTGGTTTGCTGCGCGGCGGGTAACCGAGGGCATCGATCAGCTCGCTCGCGGCGGGCGCGACCAGGGCGACGCGGCTGGTGGCATTCGGCACGGCCGGACCGATGAGCATGCCGGCCAGGCCCAGGCTGACGACCTGGCCCGCATAACCGCCGCGGCTGTTGGCGACGGTCCACAGCGCCATGCGGTACAGCAAGCCGGACGAGGCGATGGCAGTGCCCACGGCCAGCGCGCTGACGACGAGCACCCAATTGTTGGTGGCGAATCCGCCCAGCGCGACCCGCGGTGACGTGACCCCGCCGACGATCCAGATCCCAGCCATCACCAACGCCACGATGCCGTCGGGCAGCGTCTCCAGGGCCAGGAGCGGCAGGACCGCGAGCAGGCTGACGAGCGCGTGCCAGCCAGTCACGGACAATCCCGCGGGTGGCGCGACTGGCCAGGCCACCAACAGAATGAGCAGTCCTAGCATGGCGCCGATCGCCGGGCGGCCGGGTCGCCAGCGGAGCCCACGTTCCGGGACGGTTTCGGCATCGCCAGGCGGCGTCAGACCGGCCAGATCGTGGAGGTGCGGATGATCTGCCAGCGCGGCGGTGGGCAGCAGTTGGACCAGGGCGCGCGCAGCGGCGAGGTGATTGGCGCGGCGCATGGTGTCGACCTCGCGGTCGACCATCTCGACGGCCTCCGCGACCAGATCACCCTCGAGCAGGATCTGAACGGCGACGTCTGAAGCACCGGCCCCTCGCGCGAGCGCAGCCAGCTCGCGGCGCGTATTGGCGACGCCGCCGACTCCGAGTCGCTCCGACATGCGCTGGAGCAGAAAGCGCCTGAAGACCGGCGGGTAGCGTCGGGCCGTGCCGCCCTCGGCGCGACCGTCGAGCAGCACTTCAGCCAGCGGCAGCTGCGTGGCCTCGGCCGTCGGCGTGCCGAGCATCTTGCCCAGCACACGCGCGTCGAGCGCCGGCAGGAGCGCGGCGCGTTCGAGCATCAACTGCTGATTGGGCGTCAAACTCGAGTACAGGTGCTCGGCCATGCCCTGGAATTCGTGCGACAGCTCGGCGACTTCGATCTGGCGGCTGGCCAGCCGACCGCTGACCGTGGCCGCGAAGAACGTCGCAAGCGCGGGGGTCCGCCGCAGCAGACGCATGAAGCGCTCGGCGGGCAGGCGCCAGACCGTGCAGTCGGTGAGCGCGGCCAGGGTCGTGGCGCGCGGCTCGTCGCGCAGCAAGGCGAGGTCGCCAAAGACCGCGGGCGGATGGATCACGTCGAGTCGGGCGCCGTCGGCGCTGCGTTCGACGGTTCCCTCGCGCAAGATGTACAGGGCATCAGCACGGGCGCCCTGGGCGAAGATCACCTCACCCTGGGTGTAGTGGACCTGCTCGAGGGCCGCGGCGAGGCGCGCGCGGTCGACCGGCGTGAGCTCGGAAAACGGGGCCATCGCGGCAAGCTCGGCCGCGGTGTGGGCAATGGCCTGGCGGGCACCGTGGGGAATGGCCACAATTGCCAGAGATGATCGCAGAGATCAACGGCATCAAAATCGCCTACTCCGACACTGGCCCGCCCGTAGTGCGCAGCACTACACCCGCTCATGGTGAGCCTGTCGAACCACGGGCGGGTCCCACGGTGCTGCTGGTGCACGGCTACCCACTCAACCGCTCGATGTGGGATCCGCAGCTTGGCGCGCTGCGCCCCGTTGCCCGAGTGATCGCGCCTGACTTGCGCGGCTTCGGGGCGTCTGAGGGCGGACCGCCAGGACCGTTGACGGTGGACCAGCACGCCGACGACCTCGCTGCCTTGCTTGACGCTCTGTCGGTGAGTGAGCCAGTCATCTATTGCGGACTGTCTATGGGCGGCTATGTCGGCTTCGCCTTCTGGCGCAGGCACCGGCGACGCGTCCGCGCGTTCGTGCTGGCCGACACCCGCGCGACTGCTGACCCGCCACTGGGCGTGTCATCGCGCGAAGAGCTGGCTCGTCAGGCCGAGGACCTGGGTGGGCCACAGCCGGCGATCGACGCCATGAAGCCCAGGTTGTTTTCGCCGACGCTGCGCGCTGGCTCGCCCGCCGAGCGCATCACCCTGGCGATGATGGCCGGCTCCTCCGCCCGAGCAGTCGCCGACGGTGCGCGCGGCCTGGCGTTGCGCACCGACAGCACGGACATGCTCGCGTCGATCGACGTGCCGACCCTGGTGATCGTCGGCGAGCACGATCAGCTCACGCCGCCTGCCGACTCCGATGCGATGCTGGCGCGACTGCCCAATGCGCGACTCGAACGCATCGACCAGGCTGGGCACATGGCCAACCTCGAGAATCCCGATCAGTTCAACGAGGCGCTGATCGAGTTTGTGCGGACCGTGGCTGCTACGCCCGCCGCGGTTAGCCGGGACGGCGCGGACGCGCGCTGAGCTCGCCCAGGGCCGCCGCGCCTTCCTGCGTCAGCAAGACCTGTGTGCGCACCACACGGATCAGCCTGTCTTCGAGCGCGTCTTCCCATATCGTGAAGCGCGGGCACGTGCTCTGCCACGTTTGCATCGCCTCGTCATACGAGCGCGGTGCCTGGTCGACCCACTGCAGTAAGTCGCGCGTCAGCGGGTTCATCCGCCGCTCAGATCCGAGTACACCTCGACGGTGTAGCCATCAGGATCGACGCATTTGAAGCTGACCAGATCGCGCTCGTGCACGACCTCGAGTATAGGCACGCCGGCCGCCTCGAGCTTGCCTTTCAGCGCTTCAATCTCCTGAGCTGACGCTAGCTGGAACCCAAAGTGGTGAAAGGCGCCAGGATTGGGCGGGTGCTCGCCCTTCATCAAAGCCAGGTCAAAGCCGTCGGCATTGCGCACGAACAGCACGTCGCCCTGCCACTCTGACCCTTCGTCAAACCCAAAATACGTCTCATAGAAGCGCCGCGCCGTACGAATGTCATGCACCAGCAGCGCCAGATGCTTCAGCTGCACAGCGCAGCCTTGAAATAGTAGAGACTTCTAAGAATAATAGAAATGTGAAGAAATTGAAAGTGGCGGACGCTGTCTGGGTTGCGACCGCGCACCTGCATCAAGAACATCCGGAAGCCGCCGACTTTCCGAATTCAGTGCTGATTGCGCGCACGCTCGCCGAAGGCCGCACGGACGCCAAGCCTATCACCGTCCAGGCACATGTCTTTCGGCACATGGTTGCCAATCTCGAGCCGCAGCCCGCCAAGCTGCGCATGCTTCAGGAGACCACCAAGGGGCGCCGCCGCTTGCACGGGCCAGACGATCCCTACCACCCCAACCGACGTGGCGGCCCTGACGAAGTCGGCAAGCGCATGGCGCCGCGCGCAGAGGACCTGCCCGTCGAGTTGCGTCCACTGCTGGACTGGTACGCCCAGCGCCAACGTGCGGCCAACGGAGGACCGCCACACGATCAGCTCCTGGCGCTTGCCGGGTCGGCACGAGGCGTTTGGGCCGGTGAGGCGCCGGACGACTACGTGCGCCGCCTGCGTGAGCCCTGGTAGTGAGTCGCGTCTTCTGGGACACCAATTTGTTTGTCTACTTGTTCGAGGGCAGCGGAGAGTCGGCTGTCGCAGTTCGCGAGCTTCGCGAACGCATGCTCTCGAGGGGCGATGAGCTATGTACGTCGACCCTGACCCTCGGCGAAATCCTCGTGAAGCCACTCGAGCTCGGAAACACTGAACTAGCTCGGCGCATCGAAGAGTCGATTCTGGCGAGCGCACGAGTAATCCCTTTCGACGCGGATGCTGCGCGCACATTTGCCTCGATTCGAGCCGAGGGCGCAATCAGGCCAGCTGATGCAATTCAGCTTGCGTGCGCTGCGCAAGTGCGCGCGGACCTGTTCATCACCAACGACGAACGGCTCAGCCGCAGACTCGTTCCTGGTATTCAGTTCGTTTCGTCATTGGCACGCGCGCCGATCTAGTGACTCAAAAGCGCCGCCATTGGCGGGCGTCGCGGTCTATGAAGGCGTCGGCCCAGGCGGGGCCCCAGGTGCCGGCGGGATAGAAGTGGACGTTGCTCGGGTGCTGGCGCCAGCCTTCGAGAATGTCCTCGGCCCAGATCCAGGCCTGCTCGACTTCATCAGCGCGGGTAAACAAAGTCCGATCGCCGAGCATCGCGTCCAGCAGCAAGCGCTCGTAGGCGTCAGCTTGATCGACGTTCGGGCCGAACGACGCGCCGTACTGGAAATTCATGTCCACTTCTTGGAGCTGCATGGTCGGCCCGGGCACTTTGGCGCCGAAGCGCAGGCTGATGCCCTCGTCGGGCTGAATACGCATCGCCAGCACATTGGGTTCGAGCGCTTCCTCACCAGGAAAGAACATCTGCGGTGCGCGCTTGAATTGAATGGCGATCTCGGTCGCGCGCGCGGGCATCCGCTTGCCATGCCGCAGATAGAACGGCGTGCCAGCCCAGCGCCAGTTGTCGATGTGCAGCTTCAACACGACGAACGTCTCGGTCCACGAGTCCGGCGCGACTTTCTCCTCGCCGCGGTAGCTCGAGACCGGCTTCCCGTCAATCACGCCAGCCGTGTACTGGCCACGCAAGGTGAGCTCGCCTGTTTGCTCGGGTGGAATGCGCCGCAGCGCTTTGAGCACCTTGAGCTTCTCGTCGCGCACCGGCTCCGCCTCGAACACGACGGGCGGCTCCATGGCGACGATCGACAGCAGCTGCAGCATGTGGTTTTCAATCACATCGCGAAACGCGCCGATCTGGTCGTAGTACCCACCGCGTCGCTCAACCCCAACGGTCTCGGCAACGGTCAGCTGCACGTGATCGACGAAATTGCGATTCCAGATCGGCTCGAAAATGCCGTTGGCCAGGCGAAAGGCCAGGATGTTCTGAACGGTCTCTTTGCCCAGGTAGTGATCGATACGATAGACCTGCGTCTCGTCGAAGACGGTCTGAATCGCACGATTCAGCTGCTGGGCGGTCTGCAGATCGGTGCCAAATGGCTTCTCGATCACGAGGCGCACGAAGCCGTGCTCGGTCTGGCGCTGGTTGAGCCCAGCCTCGCCGAGGCACGCGGTGATGACCTGGAACAGCTCCGGCGGTGTCGCGAGGTAGAAGACGCGGTTGCCCTGGGTCTTGCGATCGACGTCGAGCTCGGCGAGTCGGGCCCGCAGCGCCTCGAAGCTGGCCGCGTCGTCGAATTGGCCCGGCAAGTAGTGCAGGCCCCTACTGAACTCCTGCCACATCGGCGCGGGTATCGAGCGCCCGGTGTACTGCTCGATGCCCTCGTGCGCGCTGCGCCTGAAATCGTCATCGCTCAATGGCGAGCGCGAGAAGCCGAGCACGGCGAACTGCTTGCTCAGCAGACCGGCCTGGAAGAGGTCGAACAGAGCCGGGATCAGCTTGCGATGGGTCAGGTCGCCCGACGCGCCGAAAATGACCATCGCGCACGGCGGTGCCGGTCGCTGATGGACCGGCGGTGCAACTTCGCCGTCGCGCGGGCTGACCGAGATGTCGACGGCCATCTCAGGTCTCGCCGCCGGCCGTGACCGGCGCCGAGCGTACCCCAGCCTCCTTGCCGCCAACACGCACGGCATGGCCGCCAAATTCGTTGCGCAGCGCCGCGAGCACGCGCCACGACAACGAGTTCGCATCGCGCGAGTAAAAGCGCGAGAAGAGCGAAAACGCGATGACGGTGGCGGGCACGTCCTCGTCGATGGCCGCCTCGACCGTCCAGCGTCCCTCGCCCGAGTCGTCGACCCAGCCCTCGAGACCCTCCAGCTTGGGGTCTTTCTCGAGCGCGTTGACCATCAAGTCGAGCAGCCACGAGCGAACGACGCTGCCGTGCTGCCAGACCTTGGCCACCTTGAGTAAATCCAGGCCGTATTGAGCCTTCTCGAGGATCTCGAAGCCCTCGGCGTACGCCTGCATCATGCCGTACTCGACGCCGTTGTGGACCATCTTGACGAAGTGGCCGGCGCCGTTCGGCCCCATCAACCCGTACCCGTCCTCGGGCGCGAGCGTCTTGATCACTGGCTCGACACGCGCAAAGGCCTCGGGCGAGCCGCCGGCCATGATCGAGTAGCCGACTTGCAAGCCCCAGATACCGCCGCTGGTGCCACAGTCCACGAACTCGAAGCCACGCGCCTTGGCGCGCTCGGCGCGGACCATGGTGTCCTTCCACTTGGAGTTGGCACCGTCGACGAACAGGTCGCCCGGCTGGCAAAGGTTCATGAGCTGATCCAGGTACTGGTCGGTGACGCCGCCAGCGGGCAGCATCAGCCAGATGTGTCGGGGCGGCTTGACTTTCTCAACCAGGTCCTGGAGCGAAGTTGCGCCCACGGCGCCGTGCCCGACGGCCTCCTGGACCGGGCCTGGGCTGCGGTTGAAAGCGATCACCTCGTGACTGTCCAGGACCAGGCGATGGACCATGTTGCCGCCCATTCGACCCAGGCCAACGAAGCCAAGCTGCATGCACTCTCTCCAGTTCTTAGTCCGCCGCGCGGACGAGTCGTTCGAGCCCGCCCGCGACATCGGCATTGAGATCGACTCGGGCGACACGCAGGCCACGGATGTGCAGCGAATGCCAGTCGCCGAGGGATTGCGCGGCGATCAGCGTGCCAAAGCTGAACGCCATGCCCGGAATGGGCACGTCCTCGACGGGCGCATAGGTCAGCTGCAGGAACACGCCGCTGGGCGGGCCGCCTTTGTGCAGCTGCCCGGTCGAGTGCAGGAAGCGCGGGCCGAAACCAAGCGTCGTCGCGACACGGAACTTATCGCGCACCTTGACCCGCAGCCCCTGCAGCGCTGCTTCGGCGTCGTCGGTGGGCGTCAGATAGGCGTGGATGGCGAAGTAGTCGCCCGGGCGGATGTGCGGGAGCAGCGCGCCGATGTCGCCTGGCTCGGGCTGTGCCGGTGGGCCCGATTGCAACACGCGCGACGTGTTGTCCTTGCTCTCCTGGACGTTCGGCTGGTCGAACGGATTGATATGCATGAGCGCCCCCGCGAGCGCGGTGGCGACCTCCCAGCAGTACATCTCGGCGCCCAGCGCGTAGACGTCGGGCAGCGTGCGCACCAGCGCTGGCTGTAAACGTTGCACCGCCTGGTCGAGCAGTGCGTTGTCGTCGCCGTCCACGCGCAGCACGACAAAGCAGCGATCGTCGCCGTAGACGTCTGGCTCGCCGATCGGTTCGCCTACGATCGGCACGATACCTGTGCCCTGTTTGCCGGTGCTCTCGGCGATGAGCTGCTCGACCCACAGGCCGAAGCTGGCGATGCTGGGCGAGGTCAGGACGGTCAGTTTGTCGCGGCCGTTGCGCGCGTGGTCGCCGACGAAGGCGCCCAACAGCGCACCCGGGTTGCGGTGTGGATCTTCATCGGCACAGCGCTGTTGCGCATCGCGCGCCGCGCGCAGCAGCCGATCCAGGTCGACCCCGTGCAACGCCGCCGGCAATAGCCCGAAGTACGACAGCGCCGAGTAGCGGCCGCCGATCTCGGTTGGATTCACGAAGACCTGCGCGAAGCCACGCTCCTGGGCGAGCTTGTGCAGGCTCGTGTCCGGATCGGTGATCGCGCAAAACTGCTCGCCGCGGCCCTGGGCGAGCTCCCAGAAGTGGGCCAGGAAGGACATGACCTCGAGCGTCCCGCCGGACTTGCTGGAGATCACGAACAGCGTGTGCTTCGGGTCGATCGCGTTGGTGACGGCCCGCACTGCCCCAGGATCCGTCGAGTCCAACACGTGAAGTCGTGGGCAGCCGGCCGGGCTCGGGTAGGTGATGCGGAAGACCTCGGGCGCCAGGCTGCTGCCGCCCATGCCGCACACCACGGCGTGGGTGATGCCTTTGGCCGCTTGCGCGCCGACGAACTGCCTGAGTGCATCGGCTTTGGCCAGGAAATCCTCGGGCAGGGTCAGCCAGCCGAGCCGATTGCTCAGCTCGACGTCGTCCTCGGGGCGCGGCTTCCACAGCGTCGGGTCGCGCGCCCACATCCGGGCGATGGCGCGCGTATCGGCGAGCTCCTGCAGGGCCGCCTGGTGGGGTCCGCCGTTCACGGGCTTAACCTTACGCCTCTCGATGGAAAAGACGGTGATCGTGACGTTCCACCAGCATGGCCCGCACGCTGATTGCTTACATCATCTACATCGTCGGCGCATCAGCGCTGCTGCTGAGGATCGTGCCTGCTCAGCCATTTTCGAGCGCGACCACCTGGCCGAGCTACTCGGTTGCAGCCCTGGTTAGCGGCCGATCAGGGCCGTATGCGGCAGCGAATAGCCGTCGTACAGGTGCTCACACGGCGGGCCGTCCGTCAAGCGCAGGCTGCGCTCCTCGAGGTCCATGATCGTCGAGGTCACGGTGATGTAGCGCTCTTCCTCGGCGTCGTCGAGGTTCTGGTGGCGGCAGATGCCATCCGGGTAGTCATCGTGGTCGCGCAGGGCGACTTCGAGATCGCCGATGGCCACGGGCTGGCGGGCGCTGAGCAGCGCGTGCATGCGCGCCTGGCGGTTGTACGAATGCGGCCGGCGTTCGGTGACCGGCTCCTCGACGCCCAGAAACTCTGGATCGAGGAAATGGTTGCTGTGCACGATGACGCCACCCTCCGGCTCCAGGCAGCGCAGCGCATCGGGCGCGGCTTCCAGGTCCAGGGCACGATCTGGGGTCTGGGCAAGCACAAAATTCGTCGAGCAGGCGCGCCGGGTACCGCTGACGAACGCCGCCGCTGTATCGAAGTAGCGCGCACGCAGAATCTCGTAGCAGCGCAAGTGGAACGGCGGCTCGAGGCGCGACCAATCGTCGACCGTGGTCAACAGGCCGTTGATGGCCAGGCCGATTCCGGCCGAGTTGAGACCGATCTTGCCGCCGACGATGCCTGCTTCGGTGAAGCTGAGTGTTTCGAACCCGTCGGGCTCGGTGGTGTGGACGACGGCGCCGAGCACTTGCGGGATCCAATCCCAGTTCTGGCCAATCAACAGGTGGCCATTGGCTGAGGCCTCGGGCATGACCGCAAAGGACGTGCACCCGTCGACCAGCGCGTTCACGCCGAACTGGAAGTACAGCAGCTCGTAGCGCACATTCAGGACGAGGATGTCGTGCAGGCTCTGATGGGCACCGTTGGCGATCCCGCGCATGCCCGCCAGGTACTGGGTGCCCTGGAAGACTGGCAGGTAGTGCTCCGCCCGCTGGCGGGTCTCCGCAAGCGACAGTTTGCCTTCGCGCTGGAAGCGGTCGAAGTAGACGTCCAGGTTCTCGGCGATGCGCTCGGCCAGCGCCAGGCCGTGCTGGCGGCCCTGGTCGTACGCCGTTCCTTCGAGGTGCAGTACCGGCAAGGTCATCGCAAGCGCTTCGATTCTAAGGGCGGGGAAGCGCGAGGGCGGCTATCCTGGCCAGCGGGTGGGGGAAAAGTGTCAAACGGCCGTTCGTTGGGAGGTATGTCCGATGCGAATGCGCGTGCGGTGGGTCGCGTTCATTGCCATCCTGGCGCTCATTGGTCCGTCCGCGAGTGCGGCAGCAGTCAGCGGCCCCGTCCTGGAGACGGGCTCCATTGGCGGAGCAGCGTTCAGGATCGAGATTCCAGACAACTGGAACGGCACCCTGGTGCTGTACAGCCATGGCTACGTCACGCCGGGCAGCGCCAACCCGGCGCGCGACGTAGGCGATGTCCTTACCGGCGCCTACTTGCTCAGTAACGGCTATGCGCTAGCGGGCTCCTCGTACAGCACCACGGGCTGGGCCATCAAAGAGGCGCTCCACGATCAGATCGCGCTGCTCGACTACTTCGGCGGCAGGTACGGCATACCGGATCGAACCGTTGCCTGGGGCCATTCGCTGGGCGGCATGATCACCGCCGCGCTGGTCGAGCAGAACCCGGACCGCTTTGATGCGGCGCTGCCGATGTGTGGCGTGGTCGCTGGCGGCGTCGGCGTGTGGAACTCGGGCCTTGATGGCGGCTTCGTCTTCAAGACGCTGACGGCGCCGAACTCGAATCTGCAGCTCGTCCACATCACGGACCCGAGTGCCAACTTGCAGTTTGCCCAGGTCTTGCTCGCCCAGGCTCAGGCGACCCCGCAAGGCCGGGCGCGCATCGCCCTGGCAGCCGCGATGACCAACCTGCCCGGCTGGATCGACCAGACCACACCCGAGCCAGCGGCGAACGATTTCGTCACGCGCGAGCTCAACCAGTTCCTTTGGAACCGGAACGTGGACTTCCCGTTTGGCTTCGCGCTGCGCGCCGAGCTCGAGGCGCGCGCCCACGGCAACCCGTCCTGGAATACGGGCGTAGATTACCGAGCGCTGCTCGCGAAGTCGGTCAATCGCGATGAGGTGACCGCGCTCTATGCCGCGGCCGGCCTCGACCTCGAGCAGGATTTGCAAACGCTCGACGCCGCGCCGCGCATCGCCGCCGACCTGGAGGCGCTGCGCTACCTGGCCAACTGGGTCACCTTCGGCGGTGACATTCATCACGCGGTGCTGACGATGCACACGACTGGCGATGGCCTGGTGCTCAACCAGGATGAGGAAGCCTACGGCTTCATCGTGCGCGCGGCTGGCCATGACTCGCTGCTGCGCCAGACCTATATCCACCGCGCTGGGCACTGCACGTTCACGCCCGCCGAGACGATCGCCGCCTTCAGCGCCCTGGTGCGCAAAATGAATACGCATCAGTGGTCGGGAACCAGTCCCGAGGAGCTCAATGCCGCCGCGCAGGCGCTCGGACCTGCTTTCAACCTCGCCCCGGCCGCCTATTTCCAATACACGCCGGCCGAGTTCCCGCGCCCGTTCGACCGCCAGGACGCCCAGCGCGCGGGCCTTAACTAGGGCGCGGTCCGGAAGACGTAGTCGGTCGAGACGCCCAGCACGCCGCGTAGATCGCGACCGCGGACGCGGAAGTGATAGGTCGTGTTGGGCGTAAGACCGGTCAGCTGCTGGCGGTGCAGCCAGGCGAAGCCTGCATCCTGGTCCGCCGCCTGGCCATACGTAGCGGTCGGTCCGAATTCCACCTGGCCGTCGGCATAGCTATCGGTCGCCCACGAGACCCAGGCGCTCGTCGACGTGACGGCACTCGCCGCGATCTGCGAGAAGCTGGCTCCATTGTCGACATGCAGCCAGACCGTCGACGAGCTCGAGACCCGCCCGTAGGCGTCGGTGACGCGCGCGGTCAGCGCATGGAACTCGTGGGTCGTCGCCAGGCGCGTGTCCCAGAGCATGCCGTAGGGCGCCACGCCATCGAGCGTGCCGATGGGTCGTTCGTCGAGCAGGAACTGTGTCGAGATGATCGGCACATCGTCGTCGACGGTGGCCGCGACGTTGACCATTCCGCCAACGCTGCTGCCATCGGCCGGCTCCAGGAGCGTGACGGCGGGTGATGCCTGTTGAACGTACGCGGAGAGCCGGGTCGTGCCCGGCAGTGGCCCGGACAGCCAGGTCAGCGGCAGCGCGGTCAGCGCAGGCTGGAGCGCCTGGCGACTCGTGCCCCCACCAGCGTCGCCGCGCACCGCAAGCGTGCCGGCCGGGTTGAGCACCGCGACCCAGTACGTGGCGCCCTTGGTCAGGCTGGTCGGCGGCACGGGAACGGAGTTCCACGTACCTGATTGGACCGTCGCCAACGCGCCCTGCGCGAGAAGCGCACCGGGCTGGCCAGCGTCGTCGGTGTAGAGGCCGGCGCTGACCGACGGCGCGGTCGAGCCGCTATCGACGTACAGCCGCACCTGCGTCGCCAGGCCGCTCGCGTTCGCTGCGTACTGGAACGTAAAGGCCTCGCCGCCGGGGATCGTCGTGCGCCGCTCGTCGATAGCTGCGTTGCCGAGCAACATCGCCGCCTGAGCTGGTGCCGTCGTAAACGTGAAGTCGGATGACGTGGTCGACGCGCCAGCGTTGTCCCAGGTCTTGACGCGGTAGTGGTACAGGGTCTGGGGCAGCAGGTTCGCGAGCGCGAGCTCCTGGTTCACCGACTGGAAAACCTTCAGCAGCGTGAAGGAGCCGTAGGTTGGGCCAGTGCCGAATTCGACCTGGGCGACCGACGTCGCCGCGGTCCAGCCAATTAGTGCTGTCGTGGCCGTGATGCGGCGGGCCATGACGTCGTCAACGGTGCCGCGCGCCCCGCGGC
>DASXRR010000269.1:0-29629 GCA_036506475.1 Chloroflexota bacterium | reverse complement strand
CATGTCTATCGAGCCGATCACGAGTATCTCACGGACGGCGGACGCATCGTGCCGATAGACCGCTTCAGCGGCAGGCCCTTGGAAACCAGTCAGTATCCCTTCCCGGTCCAGCAGGCCATTGAGGCGAAGGAGGCGTTACCTCTAAGTTATCCCAATACCACACTCAACCAAATTACCCTTCAAAGCTTGTTCAGCCGCTTCGATCACATCTCAGGGGCATCCGGTTCCGCAGTCCACAACGCGCTCGAGTTCAAGTGGAGTTACAAGCTCGATGTAGTACCAATCCGGTCGAATCGCCCGTCTATCCGCGAGCGCCACTCCGACTTGGTGTATGCGACCAAGCGCGGTAAGTACGCAGCTATCCTCGAGGAGGTGCTTGAAACGTCGCGGCAAGGCCGCCCAGTACTTGTCGGGACGTGGAGCATCGAGGACGCTCTCAAGTTATCGGCGGCGTGCAGCGCGGTGGGCATACCACATCGGGTCTTAACCGCCCGAAATGACCATGAAGAAGCGGCAATCATTGAACAAGCAGGAGAGGTCGGCCAAGTCACTATCGCGGCGAGGATGGCGGGTCGAGGCGTCGATATTAGACTCACGGCGGACAGCCGGGCGCTTGGCGGATTGCATGTCATAGGAACGGAGCGTAACGAGGACCGCCGTCTGGACGAGCAACTCGAGGGGCGAGCCGGTCGACAGGGGGATCCGGGCAGTTCGCGTTTCTTCGCCGCTCTGGAAGACGATCTGATGGCTACATTCGGCGGAGCTAGGATCCGTGCGGTGATGGACAGGCTCGGTGTTGAAGAGAATGTTCCTTTGACGCATTCCTGGGTGGACCAAGCGATTCGTAACGCCCAACGGCGGATGGCCATGGTCCGTCTTGGTCAACGGCGAGGTGCTCGTTTCTTCGACAACTACCTCAACCGTAGCCGTCGACATGTAGTCAAGCAGCGAGAGGAGATCGCTGCCTCTACAAGCCACAACGTCGTTGTCGACGGTCTATTCGGAAAGTTCGTTGGTCGGCTGCGGAACCTCACGAAACTCGATCGCGGGCAACGACTCGCGGAATTCGCTGCGCGCTCGACGGTGTCACTGGATCCCGCTGTTTTGTTGCTACATGAACAAGACAGCGACGACCTGTTTGTCAAGCTGCACGAATCGCTGTGGGTGGAATATCAAGCACGCTGCGAGCTAGCGGGACCGCATGCAGCCGCCCGCGAGCGAATGATCCTGCTCCGTAGCATCGATCGGTGTTGGTCCGAGTTCATCGACGAGTGCTCCCGCATGCACCAGTCGGCGCTCTTCTGGGCCTCAACCTCAGAGCAGCCCTTCCTTGTCACGATCCGTAAGATCGAACAAGCCTTCACGTCACGAGATGACAAACTCACGCAAGAGATTGAATGGACGAGCCTCATCTATCTCTTTCATATTGATGATGTCATTGTACTTCGTGAATTGAAGTACTGGAGGGGTCTTGGGCTGACGGTAGGCTACAGCGATGAGCCCTACCCCGAGGACGGTGTTACTCCACCCGAGGATTACCTGCGGCTGCCGACCGAATCCGATCCGAACCAAGAACTAGACGGAGTCATTGAGCCGGACTTGCAGGCACCTGGGAGTATGCCGCGTCGGCGGACCATACATGAGTACATCGAGGAATACATTGCCGAGGTTCTGGATGGCACCGACAGCCCGGCCAATGCGCCGCAACGTGAAGCAGTGCTAAGAGGGTTTGCGGCTTTTGTAGGTCCAGATGAACCGAGCCTGCTGATGGCATGGCAGCAAGTGCAAGAGTACATTCGTATTGCCAGCTCGGGAACGGAGCGCGCCAACAAAGCGTCGATGAGACGCACATTGGTTGGAGCATTTATTTATTTTCAAGAACGCGGCTATTTACCCGCCAGCATGGTGTTGACTCGAGGGCGTCTGTTGCGCGCCGCAGTGCGCAAAGCGCGACAGTCACTCGCTGATCCTGTCGTGTTGGCGCAGCTAGCTCTGTTGTTTGGCGGGTTCCTGTTGTACCGCTTCATCGCTGGCTGGCAATTAGCGCCACCGGATAGTTTAAGTGTGAATCTCCGCTGCGACGACGTCCTTTTGCCTTGTACTGTCTTCAATCTGATCGACACACTCCTGCTCGCATCTGCGGCTTCGCACATGAGCTTGGGAATCGTTGGTACGTTGCCCTTCGTTGTCACGCGGTTTGTATTGCATCACCGACGGCGATATGACAGCGAGTTCGAGTCGCTATTCTTGCACATTCCAGGCGTGCTTCTAGGAGTGGTTGCCGCAAGCGTGCTGTTGACCGGTAGTCCAGTCGGTTCACTGTCAATCCCACTCTTGATTGTGACTGCCAGCATTACGTTCATCGTGTGGCTCATTCAATTCACCGAGGTCATGGATGGTTTGGAGTGGGTCGTCCTTGGCAACGCGGCTCTCGCAATTGCGGGACTGCTCGGGAGCGCATCAAGCGCATCAAATGTGTTGGCGAGTGTGGACCGATGGACAGTCCTGGGTGCTTTTCTGCTCATCATTGTGACGGCGGTGATGTACTCGCGAATGTCTCAATTCAGATTGGACATTGAGCGGGTCGGACGCTTCAACTGGCGGACCGGCAGCTTGGGTAAGGTGGCAAGCACGGTCCGAGTGCGCGCACCGGTGGGTTTCCGTCAGTATGCGATTGCAGGAGTCCTAGTCGCAGCCGCGGACCTCTGGGTGAGGCGCGGCTGCGATGGATTTCTTCGCTTGGAGTGTAGTGGCGGTCTTGCCGAGGTGGCGTTCGGTCGATGGCAGACCATTGCTTACTTGCTCATCATGTGCCTGGTTGTCTACCGCTCGGTTGCTGCACCACGGTCGGCTCACGGTATCCGCGCGCTGCTCCAGCAGAATGAGATGACGTTGGCGGGTATCGAAGACTGGCGCGAAGCTGCTCGCCGGATTGACCATAAAGTTCGTACATCGGCACTGCGGTGCACTGGATGCGAGCTTGCGCTGGCTTTGCCGCTCTTGTCCCTTGCATGGCTGGCCACTGCTGCCGGGCAACAGCTTGAGTGGCTGTACCTCGCGCTCATGGCCAGCCTGGTAACTCGGCTCGCTCTAGACGTGAGCGGACGGCTAGTGAGCGTGTGGGGCGGTGTAAGCGGGTCAATCGTCCTCCGCATGCCCCAAGCTGAGATCGATGTTGACGAACGTTCGCGAGGCTGGAACCTGCCTGCCCTGGTCGGCGGCGCTGTCCTCGCTGCAGAAGTGGTCCTTCGCGTTTTGGCGCTTATCGGTGGCAATATCCAGTTCTTCGAGTATGTTGCTCGATTCAACACCTGGCTGCACGACATTGGCATAGCTTTGCCACCAAGTTAAGTCGGTTTCCCGTCAGGAGGAGATAGGCATTGTTAGCTGGACGCCATCGGGTGGAGCCTCGAGGCGGCCGGCGCGCAGGCCGATCAGCCTGATGGGTCGGCGATTCCACGCTTTGCGCATCAACGCCGCGGCCCCCGCCGCAAGCACCTGCGCATCGTCGGTGGGCGTGGCTAGCCGCTGCTGACGGGTGATGGTCATCCATGTCACGCCGTAACGCACCTTGATCGCCACCTCGCTGGCCATGAGCTGCTCGTCTTTGAGGCGCCCGGCGACGTCCTGGGCCTGTGCCTGCAAACGGCGCCAGATCTCGGCGCGGTCGCTGGTGTCCTGGCCGAACGTATGTTCGGCCGAAATGCTCTTGTAGGTGTGCTCGCCGACGAGGGTGGCGGCGTCTTCACCGCGGCTGGCCTGGTGCAGGTAGCGGCCGTAGGCCTTGCCGAAGTGCTGCACGAGCTCGTGCAGCGGTTGCGCCGCGATGTCGCCGATGCGCTCGAGGCCGAGTCCACGCATGCGCGCCTCTGACTTCGGCCCGATGCCTACCAGCGCCCTGATCGGCAACGGCGCCAGGAAGCCTGCCGACGCGCCTGGCTTGACGATGCAGACATGGTCGGTGTGGCTCTTGGCCTGTTCGGAGGCCATCTTGGCCACCAACGGCGTGCCCGCTACGCCGAGCGAGATGGAGAGACCGATTTCGGTCAGGACGTGCTGGCGCAGAGCGAGCACAGGCGCGGGGTCGTAGCCGTGGTGGCTCCAGTCGAGCGCGGCCTCGTCGATCGAGCGCTGCTCGAGCAGCGGCGTCTCCGTTCGTAAGATATTCATCAGGCGACGCGAGTATTCGCCATACAGCGCATGGCGCGGCGGGATGCACACCATCTCCACGCCGCGCTCGGCTGCCATGCGCGCGGCCAGCGCGGTGCTCATGCCACTGTTGATGCCGAGCGTCCGGGCCACCCCATTCGCTGTGGTGACCACCCCACGCGGGTACGTGCGCGGGTCGACGCTGATGACGATCGCGCGCGTGTCCTCGGCCAGCCCAGGCGTCTCGAGCGCCTCGACTGAGAAGTACATCTTGTCCACGTCGCAGTGGAGGTAGACAGGGTCCAACGGGTCAATGATGCCGTCGAGGCTCCGCCGCCGTCACTCCACGCCGGGTTACGATGCGCCACGGTGCTCGACCTGGTCGCGGACACCTTGCTGCCGCGGGATGGCACGCGCTGGCGCGAGGATGTCGCCCAACGTGCGTGGCGGCGGCTCGAGGCGCAGCCAGAGCTCGGCGACGAGGTAGCGCGACTGCGGATGTTCCTGCGCCTGCTCGACACATCGGGTGGCGGATACGTGCTGGGCGGGCAGCGCAAAGCCTTCAGCAAACTCGACCGGACGGAGCGCGAGCTGGTCATGGCGCGCATGCTGCGCCATCCGGTCGGCACAGTGCGCGGCGCTGCGCTGGCCCTCAAGCGGCTGATCGGCGCGATCTACTACGCCGACTCCGAGGCGCCTGACGCGAACCCGAACTGGACGCGGATCGGCTACCCCGGGCCGCCAGACACAACGCCCGTGGCGCGCGGCTCAGTGCAGTTGCAGCAACTCACCACCGACACCACGCTCGACTGCGACGTGGTCGTTGTTGGCTCAGGCGCGGGCGGAGGCATCATCGCCGCGGAGCTCGCACGCCAAGGCCATAGCGTGATCGTCCTGGAGCGCGGTCCCTACCTCACAGAACCAGACTTCGATCTCAGAGAAATGGATACGTTTGCGCGGGCGTACCTCGATGGCGGACTGCGCTCCACCGCGGACCTGGGCACGCTGATTCTGGCCGGCGCGTGCCTGGGCGGCGGCACCGTCGTCAACTACACGACCAGCTTTCGTACGCCGGACGACGTTCGCGCTGAGTGGTCACGCGAGAGCGGCCTGGATTTGTTCACCAGCGCTGCATTCACGACTGCCTTGGACCGTGCGGAACGCTCGCTGGGTGTCAACCAGGCGCACAACCGCCCGAGCATGCGCGATGAGGTGATGCAGCGTGGGCTGCACGCCCTGGGCTGGCACGTGGATGCCATGCCGCGCAACGTGGACGGCTGTACCCAGGACGACGTGTGCGGCTATTGCGGGCTGGGCTGCGTACGCGGCGCCAAGCGCTCGACGGTCAAGGCGTGCCTGGAACAGGCATGTGCCGATGGCGCGCGCGTGTTCGCCCACCTTGACGTGAGCCAGGTGTTGATCGAGCGCGGACGCGCCGTGGGCGTGGTCGGCCACGAGCGTGTTTCAGGCCTGTCGCTCACTGTGCGGGCGCGCAGGACCGTCGTCGCGGCGGGCGCGCTTGGCACGCCGGCTCTGCTGTCGCGGTCGGGTGTTGGCGGACCCGTGGGTCAGTATCTGAGGCTCCATCCGGTGACCGCCGTCTGGGGCTACTTTCCTGATGAAGCCATTCGGCCGTGGACGGGCACGCTGCAAGCGCTGTACTCGACCCAGTTGGCGGACCTGGACGGGACCGGCTACGGTGCGCGCTTCGAGACAGCGCCCGTGCACCCCAGTCTCATGGCGTTGGCCATGCCATGGGAGTCGCCCACGAGCTTCGATCGGCTAGTCAGCCGCCTGGCGCACATCTCGGTGGTTGGCGTGCTCACGCGCGACCGCGGCCACGGGCAGGTGATGCTCACCCGCCGCGGTCAAATGCGCGTGCGCTATCGGCCGTCGCGCTATGACCAGCGCCATATTCGGCAAGGCGTGCTCGGCGCGGCGCAGGCACTGGCGGCCGCGGGTGCCTCGGAGATCCTCGCCACCCAGCACCGCTACGTGCCGTGGCGCCCTGCGTCGGAGCCGCTCCACGATTGGACGGCGCGCCTCGACCGGGTCGGCTTCGGCTCGAACCGCACGCTGTACGTATCGTTTCACCAGATGGGCACGTGCCGTATGGGACGCGACCCGCGCGCCTCCGTCGTCGATGACGCAGGTCAGCTGCACTCGTTACGTGACCTGTATGTAGCGGACGGCAGTCTGTTTCCCACCGCCTCCGGCGTGAACCCGATGCTGACGATCGCTGCGCTGGCGCATCACGTCGCAGACTGTGTGCAGGCCACCCTGTAGTGCTCGGGATGGATCCTCGACAGGCCGGATGTGACGGCTGGACGAGTCGGCATCGACCGGGGACGCGGACTATCGTTGGTAAGAACCGTCCGGCACCCAAGAGGGTAGGTAGTAGGCAGGATGCGACGTGGCGCAGGCCATGTGAATTACGCTGACCCGCGATGACTGATGTGCTGAGCGCCATCGAGTGGCGCTTGTTGGGACCGTTCCGCGGCGGGCGGGTCGGTGCAGTCGCGGCCGACTGGTCTGAACCGCGCACCTTCTACTTCGGATCGACCGGCGGCGGGGTGTGGAAGACCACCGACGGCGGGATCTATTGGGCGAACGTCTCGGACGGCTTTTTCCAGCGCGCCTCGGTTGGCGCACTTGCCGTCGCGCCGTCTGACTCGAACGTGCTGTATGTCGGCATGGGCGAAAGCTGCATCCGCGGCAACGTCGCACATGGCGATGGCGTGTATCGGTCGACCGATGCCGGCACGACCTGGCAGCACCTGGGGCTCGAGGCGACCCGTCACATCAGCAAAATCCGAGTCCACCCGACCGATCCCAACACGCTCTATGTGGCCGCGCTCGGCCATGCCCACGGTCCCAATCCGGAGCGCGGTATCTACCGCTCGCGTGACGCTGGCGCCACCTGGGACCACGTGCTGTTCCGGAGTCAGGACGCCGGTGCAAACGATCTGAGCATGGATCCGCACAACCCGCGGGTGCTGTACGCCTCGATCTGGGAGACGCGCCGCGTACCGTGGAGCCTGACCAGCGGCGGGCCCCTGAGTGGCTTGTTCAAGTCGACCGATGGCGGCGACTCGTGGACCGAGCTCAGCCACAACAAAGGCCTGCCGAAAGGCACCCTGGGCAAGATCGGCGTATCTGCTTCGGGCGCGCAGCGCGATCGAGTGTTGGCAATCGTCGAGGCCGAGGATGGTGCGGTCTTCCGTTCCGACGACGGCGGTGCCACCTGGGAAAAGCTGTCGGAGCAGCGCGAGCTGCGCCAGCGCGCCTGGTACTACCACCACGTCATCACCGATCCACACGACGCCGAAACGGTGTGGGTGTTGAACATCGAAACCTGGCGCAGCACTGACGGCGGCGAGAAGTTCACCACGGTGGCGATTCCGCATGGTGATAACCACGAGCTGTGGATCGACCCGCGTGATGGTCGGCGGATGATCGAAGGCAACGACGGCGGCGCGACGATCACGTTCAACGGTGGCGAGACGTGGTCGTCGATCTACAACCAGCCGACGGCCGAGTTTTACCACGTGACCACGGACAACCGGACGCCGTATCGCGTGTACGGGTCCCAGCAAGACAACACCACGATCACCGTGCCTAGCCGGTCGCCGCTGGTCGCGATAAGCAATAACGAGAGCTACGACATCGGCGGCGGCGAGTCCGGCTATATCGCCGTTCGACCGGACGATCCGAACATCGTCTACGCGGGCAGCTATCTCGGCTACATGACGCGCTACGACCATCGCACCGGCCAGTCGCGCAACATCGAAGTGTGGCCCGAGGAGGTCATGGGCGGTGGCGCTCAGGACGCGAAGTATCGATTCCAATGGACGTTTCCGATCCTGCTCTCGCCGCACGACCCACATGTGCTGTACGCGACGGGCAATCACGCGTTCCGTTCGACCGACGAAGGCACGACGTGGACCGCGATAAGTCCGGACCTGACGCGCAACGACGCGTCGAAGATGGAGTCATCGGGCGGGCCGCTGACTCAGGACAACACCGGCGCCGAGTTCTACGGCACGATCTTCGCGTTCGTGGAGTCGCCGCACGAGAAGGGTGTGTACTGGGCAGGTTCGGACGACGGGCTGGTGCACATCTCGCGCGACAACGCGGCGTCGTGGCAGAACGTCACGCCGGCCGGCCTGCCGGAGTGGTCGTTGATCAGCATCATCGAAGCATCCCCACACGACGCGGCGACGGCATACGTGGCCGCGACACGCTATAAGCTCGACGACTTCGCGCCGTACCTGTTCAAAACGAACGACTATGGCTCGTCGTGGACGCGCATTACCTCGGGCATTCCGGAGAATGTGTTCACGCGCGCCATTCGCGAAGATCCGACACGCCGCGGGCTGCTCTACGCTGGCACTGAGACGGGTGTCTATGTGTCGTTCGACGATGGCGCGAGCTGGCAGCCCTTGAAAGGCAATTTGCCGGTCGTCCCCATCCACGACCTGGTCGTCAAAGAGCCCGAGGGTGACCTGGTTCTGGCGACGCACGGTCGATCCTTCTGGGTGCTGGACGATCTCGGCCCGGTCCGCCAGCAACAGTCCGACACCGGCGATCAGGCCGCGGTGCTGTTTGCACCGCGCCCCGCGGTTCGATTCAGCACCAATAGCGGCTTCGCAAGTAAGGCCACGCGCGGCAAGAACTACCGTATGCCCGGCGCGCTTATGGTCACCTATCGCCAGCGCGAGGATGCGCGCACCGGCGATAAGGAAGACGTCTTTCTGGATGCCGCGAAGAACCCGCCGAATGGCGCGATCGTCGCCTACTTCTTGAAGGAACAACCCGCGGACGACCTCACATTGACCTTCCTCGAGGCGGATGGCCGCGAGATTCGCACCTTTTCGAGCAAGAACCCCGACGACGACAAGTCTGAGGACAAGCCCAAGAAGCCCAAAGAGCCCCGCATTCCCAAAGAAGCGGGTCTGAATCGATGGACGTGGAACTTGCGGTACCCGGACGCCACCAAGCTCGAGGATGACGATGTCGCCAACGAGCTCGTCGAAGGCGCCATCCCTGGCCCGCAGGTGCCGCCGGGTACCTACCGCGTGCGGCTCACCGTCGGCGAGACGGTGCACGAGCAAAGCTTCGAAGTCCGGGCCGATCCGCGGGTTACGGTCTCGGCCGAGGACTTTCGGGCTCAGTTCGAACTGCTGCTGAGCGTGCGAGACAAACTTTCCGAGGCGCACGGCGCGATCAACCAGTTGCGCGCGCTGCGGCGGCGCGCCGAAGACTGGCAGAAGCGTGCGCGTGACAAGCCGGAGCTGGAAAAGGTCGCAACCGCCGCGAAGACGCTCATCGAGCAGTTGAAGCCGATCGAGGCCGAGCTGATCCAGGTCAAGGCCACCGGCCGAGGTGACACGTTGATTTTCCCGGTCAAGCTCAATGCCAAGCTGGCCGGGTTGGTCGAGCGGATCGCCAGCGGTGACGGCGCGCCGACGCAGTCCGCGCGTGCGGTCTACGGTGACCTGGCGGCGCGCGTCGATCGGCAGAAGGACCTGCTGGACGAAGCCCTCGCGGGTGAGGTGGCCGCGCTCAACGCCGCCATCCAGGAGGCCGGCCTGCCGCCAGTTGGGGCTTAGCGGCCCCGCCTTTTGTCATCCTGAGCCTGCGAAGGATCCGCGAGCACAGGCGTCTGAGCAAGCGGATTCCTTCGCTCCGCTCAGGACAGGCTCTTCGGCTGCGGCCTCAGGATGACGAAAGGCGGATATCGCCACTACTGGTCTGGATCGACAGGCTGGCGCCGCCTTCGGGGCTGCCCAGTGTGCCCTTGAGCGCGTTGCGCTCCTTGACCTGATTGGCCAGCGTGACGCCACGTAGGTTGATGTCTCCGCTGCGGGTCGAGACGTCCACCGCGGTGGCGCTGCTGGAGCCGAGTTTGACCTCAACGTCGCCGCTGCTCGTGCGGATCTGCGCCGGGTCCCTGAAAACGCCCTCGAGTGTGACCGACCCGCTGCTCGTCTGTACGTCGCGGACGTGCCGCAGCTGCGTGCCGCGGATGCGCCCGCTGCTCGTCTTGGCGCGCAGCTCGCCGCCGATGTTGTTGAGCGTGAGCGTGCCCGATGAGGTCTCGGCCTGGACCGCGCCCTGGACACCGTCGATGTCGAGCGAGCCACTCGACGACTGGGCGTTGACCTGGACGCTCGCCGGGATCTCGATCGCATAGTCCACTGTGGCGTTCTTGCCGAAGATCGGCTGGTTGTCGGGTATGTCGAGGCTTACGCTCCGGGCGGCTTGCGCCAGCTTGATATCGGGCGGCTCCTGGTGAACCCAGTATTTGCGCGTAGCCACGACGTGGACGGTGTCGCCCGTGCCGACGCGAATGGTCGTCCGACCGCTCGAATTGGTGACGTGGAAGGTGTCGCCAGCGGCGATTGGCTGATCGAGGGTGATCGTGTCGTTGAACGGGGCGACGCCAAAGTTGAAGTCAGGCGTGACGAGCGTGCCGGCCGCGGCGACGCTGGCGATTGCCACCAGTAAGCCGTAGCCCAGGACGAGGATCGCACCCAGTGTCGCGACGGGTTGGCGCAGCGCTGCTGGCAGCTGTTCGCGGAACAACAGCCACACACCGACCAGCACCAGAACGGCTGGCCAATAAGACGCCAGCCACGCGAACGACGCCAACGGCGCAGCCGAGGCCCAGCCGAACAGAATCAAGCCCAGTCCGATCAGGACCGTGGCCGGAAAGAGCGGCCAGATTGCTGGCGGGCGCATGCCCAGCACGTACACCAGGACGAACCCCAACCCGAGCAGCAAGAAAAACCAGCCGCTGTTCGGCAGCGGTCCGCTACCGATCAGGGCGGTGAGGCTGACATAGCTGCCGATGGCCAGCAGGATGCCGGCCGGCACGCTGTAGCCGTAGCGCCCGGTCGTCAGGCGGCCGATGGCGAAAGCTGCGCCCAGGCCGAGCAGCACCAGACCGCCGCGCCCTGGCCCCTGGACCATATTGCCCAGCAAGAAAACGACGCCCAGCGTGATCAGCGCCAGAGGTATGAAGCTGCGCGACAACGCCGAGCGGTTGCGTCGCTCCGGGTAGCGATCGCGGTCAAACGGCGTAGTCGTACTCATGTCCTGGCATTGGACGCAGCCCGCAATCAATTAGTTGCAAGCCTCTCCCCGCCAGGGAGAGGGAGACGAGCGACTACGCGGCGGGTGGCTGGCGGACCGTTCGCTCGACCGCGTCGAGCAGTGTCCCCAGGTCGAACGGCTTGGGAAAGACCGCCGCGGCGCCGAGGTTGGAAGCGCGGGCCTGGACGTTGTGCGCGGCGGACAGGACGATCACGGGAATATCCGCCGCCTGATTGCGCGCGCGCTGCTCGGCGCGGAAGGCATGGCCATCCATGACGGGCATCATCAGATCCAGCACGATCAAGTCAGGCAGCCACTCGTCGAGCGTCTCGAGCGCTTCCTTGCCATCCCCGGCGACACGCACGGAGTAACCCTCGTCGGCCAATGCAGTGGCCAGTGTGTCGCGGATCAGCAAGTCGTCGTCGACGACGAGGACACGGCCGAATTCATGAGCGGGCACTTGCGCGATCTGAGTTAGATTGCCACACTCGGCCAATCGGCGTCGCACGATGGACTCCTCGCCATTTCTAGAGCTGCTCGATTGGCGCCGGCACGTCGCGGAGCTGTTCGCGGCGCTGCGTTCTCGGACGCCCGACGCCCAAACGCTGAGCTGGTTCCGGGCCGAAAAGGACACACTCTATAGAACGCATCCCCAGAGCCCAATTCCCGCATCGGAGCGCGTCAATTTCCGAGGCCTGGCGTACTGGCCGTACGACCCAGAGGTTCGAGTGACCGCGCAGTTCACCGCACGTGAACGCAAGCTGGCCGGCCAGGCTGAGGACTTCAGCTTCAGCCGTATCGGCGCCCTGGACTTCACGCTGCACGAGCAACCACACCGCCTGGTGGCGTTCTGGATAGACGGCTACGCCGGCGGCCTGTTCGTGCCGTTCAGAGACGCCACCAGCGGCAGCGAAACGTATGGGGCCGGTCGGTACCTGGTGGATAGCATCAAGAGCGCCGACCTGGGCTCCGATCTTGCACGCGGCACGGTCATCCTTGATTTCAACTACGCCTACCATCCGTCGTGCGTCTATGATCCTCGCTGGATTTGCCCGCTGGCGCCGCCGGATAGTCGCCTAACCATCTCAATTCGGGCCGGGGAGCGGCTCTCATGAACCAGGCAACCGTCGAATTCCGACACGTCACCAAGCAGTACGGGCCACAAGGCGCGGTGGTCGATCTATCGCTGCTGGTTCCAGCCGGTGAGATCTGTGTCCTGGTCGGACCCAGTGGCTGTGGCAAGACGACCTCGCTCAAGATGGTCAATCGGCTGGTCGAGCCGAGCACTGGCCAGGTCCTGATCGACGGTCAGGATGTCATGAGCGTCGACGTCACCACGCTGCGGCGGAGGATCGGCTACGTCATACAGCAAATCGGTCTGTTTCCGCACCAGACCATCGCCGACAACGTGGCCACCCTGCCGCACTTGCTTGGCTGGCCCCAACAGCGCACGCGCGCCCGAGTCGACGAGCTCCTCGAGCTGATCGGCCTGGATCCCGCGCGCGTGCGCAATCGCTACCCGTCGCAGCTTTCGGGTGGTGAGCGCCAGCGCGTCGGCGTCGCGCGGGCGATGGCCGCGGAGCCGCCGGTCATGCTCATGGATGAGCCATTCGGCGCGGTCGATCCGATCGTCCGCGAGCGCCTGCAGAACGAGTTTCTGCGCCTGCATCGCACGCTCGGCACGACGGTGCTGTTCGTCACCCATGACATCGACGAGGCGATCAAGATGGGCAATCGGGTCGCGGTGATGCAGCAGGGCGGTCACCTGGCGCAGTACGCACCGCCGACCGAGCTGCTGTTGCATCCGGCCAACGACTTCGTCGCCCGCTTCGTGGGCGTTGATCGGGGCCTGAAGAGGCTGGCGTTGCTCAACGTATCCGACGTTGCGCTCCAGCAGGCGCCGGTCGCACGTGTCGGCGAGGACGTCGCGGTGATTCGTCAGCGCGCGCTGGACGGTTGGGTGCTGCTCGTCGACGCGGACGATCGGCCCGAAGGGTGGGTCAACGTCAAACAGCTGCGCGGCTCGATTGGTCCCGAAGCGGTCGATCCGTCGTCGCCGTTCGTCAATTTCGAGACGACGCTGCGCGATGCGTTGTCGATGCTGCTCGCGTCGAGCGTGCAGACCGCGGTCGTGGTCGACGAGCGTGGCCGCTACGCTGGCGTGCTCACGCTGGATGCGTTGGGCGAGGCGTTCCGCGCACCCGCCAAGCCGGAGCCGCTGACCGTCGGATGAGAGCCGGCGAGCCGCTGATCCTGTGGGACTGGACATTCAACCACCTCGGTGAGTTCGGCCAGCGCCTCGTCGAGCATGTTGAGCTGACAGCGATCGCCGTAGGCGGCGGATTCGCGCTTGCTGTGCTGCTGAGCCTGGCGATTCGCGCCTGGTCTGATCTGTATGCGCCCGTGACCTGGGTCACGGGTGTGCTGTACACGATCCCGAGCCTGGCGCTGTTCGCGATCCTCGTGCCGATTACCGGCCTGTCGATCTGGACCACTGAGATCCCTCTCGTCAGCTACACGCTGCTGATCCTGGTGCGCAACATCAT
This sequence comes from Chloroflexota bacterium, assembly GCA_036506475.1. Taxonomy (GTDB): domain Bacteria; phylum Chloroflexota; class UBA6077; order UBA6077; family CF-72; genus CF-72. The sequence goes on along the minus strand of DASXRR010000269.1, from coordinate 15,836 downwards.
CGGCGGCTTGCGCGGCGTACCGCCCGACGTGCGCGAGGCGGCGACCGGTATGGGCTACTCGCAGTTGCGGATGCTGTGGGAGATCGAGCTGCCGCTGGCGCTCGCGGTCATCATCGCTGGCGTACGCGTCGCCGTGGTGACGACGATCGGCCTGGTCACTGTATCGGCCGTCATCGGCCAGGGCGGCCTGGGGTATTTGATCAAGCTGGGCATCGACCAGTTCTTCAGTACGCCACTGATCATCGGCGCAGTGCTGTCCATTGTGCTGGCGGTTGTGTTCGATAGCCTGCTAGTCCTGGTGCAACGGCTGGCGACGCCCTGGACGCGGCGTTCGACATGAGCATGATCCTCGACGTCGTAGCGTGGTTGACGTCCAGTGCACACTGGACCGGCTCGGATGGCATTCCCGTGCGCATCGGCGAGCACGTGCTGTTGTCGGTGGTGATTACGGTCGCCGCGGTGGCGATCGCTTTGCCGATTGGCGCGCTGGCCGGGCATTCGGGCCGCGGCGGCTTTGTGGCGATCAATGTGGCCAACGCGGGACGGGCGATCCCATCCCTGGCGCTGCTCGCGCTCATGTTCCCCGTAGCGCTGTCGCTGGGGCTAGGCTTCGGCTTCTGGCCGACGGTGCTTGCCCTGGTGCCACTGGGCATCCCGCCGATCCTGACCAACAGCTACGTCGCGATCCGCGAAGTGGACCGCGACATTGTCGAGGCCGCGCGCGGGATGGGTCTGCGCGAGAGCCAGGTATTGCGCTCGGTCGAGCTGCCGATCGCCGCGCCGATCATCCTGTCGGGCATTCGTAACGCGGCCTCGGCGATTGTGGCTACGGCGACGCTGGGTGCAGTCGTGGCGGGTGGCGGACTCGGGCGCTACATCGTCGATGGGTATGCGCGCCAGGAGTATCCGCGCATGGTCGCGGGCGCGTTCCTGGTGGCACTACTGGCAGTGCTCGTCGAGATTGGCTTTGGTGCCACTGAGCGGGTGCTGGTCTCAGCGGGCGTGCGCGGCCGTACCGCGGCCGAGGTGGAGCTCCAGGAGCGCCCGCGCTGACCGCTCATCGCGTGCTGATCGACTCCGTTCGGTTGGCCCTGGCATCGCGTGCTGACCCGGTCCGAGCGGCCGGCACGCAGGCGTACATGAAGTCGGCCATGCCGTACTACGGCGTGCGCATGCCGGACATACGGCTTGCCCTACGGCCGATTATCGACGATGTTGCGCTGCCGACCTTTGCCGATTGGCTCGACACGATTCGCGCGTTGTGGGATGAGGCCAGCTACCGCGAGGAGCGCTACGCCGCCCTGGAGGTGCTGGGCGCTCGCCGCTACCAGATGTTCTTGAACCTGGACGCGTTGGCGCTCTTGGAATACCTGATCGTGACGGGCGCCTGGTGGGACCTGGTCGACGACATCGCCGCCCATCGTGTCGGCGCGCTGTTTCGCCGCTTTCCTGCCGACATGCGACCGGTGCTCTTGGCCTGGAGTATCGGCGCCGACCACTGGCTGCGGCGCACCTCGATCATCTGCCAGATCGGCTTGCGCTCGCACACCGACACCGAGCTCTTGTTCACGTGCATCGAGCCGAGCCTCGGCGAGCGCGACTTCTTCCTGCGCAAAGCCATCGGCTGGGCCCTGCGTGAGTACAGCAAAACCGCCCCCGACGCTGTTCGTGCCTACGTTACTGAGCATGCATCGCAATTGAGCGCCCTCAGTCGCAAGGAAGCCCTTCGGCGGCTCTAGGTCTTCGGAAAAATACCGCCTTTTCCAAAAATACCGCATGGTTAGACTTGCAATTGCGGTTTGCTTCTGGTTGAGTGGAGCACGAGCGACTAACAGCAAAGGGCTGCGCTCAGACCGCACTGCGTACTCGCGTTGAGAGTGCGCCAAAGGAGTTTGACCCAATGCGGAGTATCCGCTTGCTTGCGGCCGGGGCGTCCGCGCTGGCGCTAGTCCTTAGCGCTTGCCAGGCGGGTGGCGCGAGCCCAACCGCGGCACCCCCGCCGCCGACCACCGCGCCGGCCAAGCCCACGACACCGCCCGCCGCCAGCCCGGCAGCTGTGGCCAGTCCAGCCGCCAGTCCCGCGGCTGCCGCCAGTCCCGCGGCCAGTCCGGCCGCCAAGCCAGCCGCGAGTCCGGCCGCCAGTCCAGCGGCAAGCCCGGCTGCGACCGGCCCCAAGCCGACGATCAAGATGGGCTCGGCCAACTTCCCCGAGCAGGTCATCCTGGGCGAGCTGTACTCGCAGATCCTGGAGGCCAACGGCTACACGATCGAACGTCACCTGAACCTCGGCTCGCGCGAAGTCGTCGAGCCCGCGCTGGAGAGCGGCCAGCTCGACATGTACCCGGAGTACCTGGCTACGGCCGTGGCGTTCGTCACCAAAGACGCCAGCAAAGCGAGCACTGATCCGGCCGCGACGATGAAGGCGCTGCAGGATGCCCTGACGCCCAAGAACATCACGGTGCTCGACTTCTCGCCGGCCGTCGACACGAACGGTTTCGTGGTCACGAAGGCGACCGCTGACAAGTTCAAGCTGGCCAAGATGAGCGACCTCGGCGCGGCGTCGAAAGACATGGTCCTGGGTGGCCCGCCTGAGTGTCCGCAGCGGCCTTTCTGTCTGCTCGGCCTGCAGCAGACCTACGGCACACAGTTCAAAGACTTCAAGCCGCTCGACGCGGGCGGCCCGCTGACCGTCGCCGCGCTCGACAGTGGCCAGATCGACGTCGGCCTGCTGTTCACCACCGATCCGAACATCACGCTCAAGAACCTGGTCCTGCTCGACGACGACAAGAAGCTGCAGCTTGCCGACAACATCGCGCCGATCGTGCGCAACGACATTCTGAGTCGTGCGCCCGACCTGAAGGACCTGGCCGGTCGGGTCAGCAAGGCGCTGACGACCGCGGAGCTGACGGACCTGAACAAGCAGGTCGGCCTGGATCGCAAAGACGCCAAGGACGTCGCCGCGGCCTACCTGAAGTCGAAACAGCTCATTCGCTAGCTTTCTTGTCAGCCTGAGCTTGCGAAGGATCCGCGAGCACACACTTTTCGTCAAGCGGATCCTTCGCTGCGCTCAGGATGACACGGCGACGTCGAATTTCGTGACCGCCCCGCCGAGGGCGTGTGCGCCTAGCGCGACGTCAGAGAGGTCGGTCCATTCTTCGGGACAGTGGCTGCGGCCGTCGTGGCTCGGGATGAACAGCATGCCGATCGGCGCGATCTTGGCCAGCTGATTGGCGTCGTGACCGGCGTAGCTGGGCAGGCGGCGTGGCTCGTGGCCGAGCGCGGCGACGACATCGGCGAGGACGGTCTGCACGTCGGCGGGGATGGGTACGGGCGGCTCGTCGGAGACGGGCGTCAGCGCGACCGCGAGATTGCGGTCACGACCGATGGCCTGGGCCGTCTGGACGAAGGTCGCGTAGCGCTGGCGCAAGGCCTCGGCCTGGACACTGCGCATCTCCGCCCACAACTCGACCGAGCCGGGCACGACATTGGTCGCATTGGGCGACACGCTCAGCCGGCCGACGGTGCCCACGCCGGCGCCGTCGTGCCACAGGCGCTCAACGCCAAGGACCATTTCCGAGGCAGCAGCCAGAGCGTCGCGGCGTTGTGCCATGGGCATGGTCCCCGCATGATCGGCGCGGCCAGTCACGCGCACGTGGCAACGCGCGATGCCAGTGATGGCGGTGACGACGCCCAGGTGCAGACCTGCGTTCTCGAGGACGGGTCCTTGCTCGATGTGCAATTCGAGGTACAGGCCGACGTCGGTGCGGGCAGCGCCAATGGCATCCGGACGGCCACCCATTGACGCGATGGCATCCGCAAGCGACATGTCGCCAGAGCGCAGCGCAAGCATGTCGGCTGAAAGGGCGCCGGCCATGGAGCGGCTGCCGATGGTCGAGATGCCGAAGTCGGTCGGCTCCTCGGCCAGGAAGTCCACTATTTCTAGCGTTCGACGCAAGTTGGTACCAGCCAGGCACCGGCCCACCTCGATGGCAGCCAGGACGCCAACCATGCCGTCGAAGCGCCCGCCGCCCACCACGGTGTCGGAATGCGAGCCGAGCAAGAGCTTTGGCAGGCTTGGGTGGGACCCGATGCGGCGTCCAACCAGGTTGCCGCCTGCGTCCACGTCGACCTGCAAGCCAGCGTCGGCCATTCGTGACGTGAGCCACGCGCGCGCCGCACGGTATTCAGAGGTGAATGGGCGGCGAGTCCAGCCAGGCTGATCGGGATCGCGAAACGCGCTGAGCGCCGCCCAGTCCGCGGCCAGCCGGTCAGGGTCGGGGTTCACAGGTTCACGGCAGGGGGCGCACGAACTGACCGTAGCCAGGCGTGGCCGTGACCTCGGTGCCGTCGTACACGACCTGCCCGCGCACCAGCGTCAGCTGTACGCGGCCGGTCATGGCGCGACCCTCGTAGGGCGTCCAGCCGGCACTCGACTGCAGTTCGGCTCCGCGCATCGTCCAGGTCACATGGGGTTCAAGGACGACGAGGTCGGCGTCGAAGCCGGCCGCCAGCTGGCCTTTACGCTGATGCAGGTCGAACGTGCGCGCTGGGCTCTCGGCCAAGAGCCATGCCAGGCGTTCGATACTGATACGTTCGCTGGCCACGCCGGCGCTGTACATCAGCGGCAGTAGCGTCTCGACGCCGGGCGTGCCGGACGCATTGGCGAAGATGTCGTCGCGATTGGACTTGCGCTCAGCTGGCCACGGCGCGTGGTCGGAGGCGATCATCGTCACTGCGCCGCGTTCGATGAAGTCCCACAAACCGGCAACGGACTCGGGCGAGCGCAGCGGCGGATTGATCTTGCCGAATCCGGCCAGGTGATCCATGTCTCGTTCGTCGAGCAGTAGGTAGTGCGGACACGTCTCGGCGGTGGCGCGTGGATGGGCGCCGACCAGCTCGATGCTGCGCGGGAGGCTGGCGTGGAAGATATGCAGTCGGGCACCGGCGGCTTCGGCCAGCTCGAGCGCCAGTGCGACCGAAGCCGTTTCGGAGATTGGTGGGCGCGTCTCACAGTGCGCCCGCGGGTAAGTCTTGCCCGCGGCCTGGAACTGTTCGATCAGCGGATAGATGATGTCGCCGTCTTCCGCATGCACGCCGACGGTGAGGCCGGCCTGGCCGATGAGGCTGAGAGCCTCGAGCAGATCGCCATCGGCGATGCGCGGGAAGCGCTCGGGATCGGTCTCGAACATCGACAGCTTGAACCCGCACACGCCGCCGTCGACCAGGCCTGCGATCTCGCTCGTGCCATTCGTCTTGCGAATGGTCCCGAGCAGGGCGACGTCGACGACCGCTTCGCGTTCGAGCCCCTCGATCTTGCGCTCGAGCACGGTGCGCGCGTTTACCGGCGCCCCGGCGTCGTACGGCATCTCGACGATGGTGGTGACGCCGCCCGCGGCGGCGGCGCGGGTGGCGTTGGTGAAACCCTCCTGGGGCGAGCTGAAGCAGTGCACGTGTGCGTCGATCGCGCCCGGCAGGATCCAGCTGCCGCGACGATCGAGGACCTTCTGCGCGTCGGGCGAGTCGCGTTCGGGGACGACTTCAGTGATGCGCCCGTGGTCGATGGCCACGGCGCCGTCGGTCAGCACCCCGGTCGGCGTGACGACGTTGCCCAGCACCACCTGGTCGCAGCTCACGCGCTGTCATCGTATGCCGTCGAGGATCGCGGCGAGCTCGTTCGGCTTCGACAGCATCGGCCAGTGGCCAGTATCGAGCTCCCGTATCTGAGCGTTCGGCACCATCGTTTGCACGATCGGTAGAAAGCGCCTGCCGTCCTCGCACACGATCACCACCTGCGCGTAGTTGGCGGGTGTGGTGCGTGTGAGCCGCTGCGGCTGCGTCCACGTGCCGAATGGGTGGGCGACGGCCTTGTTCTGCATGCGGCTGCGCGCGGCGTCATCCAGCCCACTGATGCTTGCTTGTTCGCCGAGGGCGGGGAAGCCCGGAAATGGCAGCCGCCAACCGTCACCCTGGTTGGCGACGGTGCTGCGAAGGGCTGCCTGGCCGTCGGCTGACCCGGTGCCGAGGAAGCTCTGCCCATCCGGCAGCGGGCCGGCGTCGCAGTAGACCAGCGCCTTCAGGCGCTCCGCTGCGCGGTCGGCAGCGCCGGTGACCACAGCCCCTGCATAGCTGTGGCCAACCAGGACGACGTCCTGGAGATCCTCGTACTCGAACAAGTTGACGACGTCGGCGATGTGGGTATCGAGGTTGGTCTCGGCGGTGGCGAGGTGGACGCGCTCGGCCAGCCCAATCAGGGAGAGGGGATACACCTGGTGTCGCTTCTGGCGCAGCGCGTCGGTGACGTCGCGCCAGGCCCAGGCGCCGATCCAGGCGCCGCCGATCAGGACATACGTGGTCATACGTTCAGGCTAAACGTGCGACCTGGCAACCTGGGCGCGGCCGGCTGCCCGTCTATAGCGAACGCGGTGATGATAGCGGCTCGGTGCCACGTACACTCCCTGACATGGCGACCGTTGCGTCAGCAGCCACAGCTGCCGCGGCGCTGGCTGAGTTCTGCACTTCCCTCAGTTGGGCGAAGTTGCCCACGGATGTTCAGGAGCGGACGCGCGAGCTGCTGCTCGATCTGCTCGGCGTGGCGCTCGCGGGTGCGCGCCAGCCATCGAGTGCGCCGGCGTTGCACGTGGCTCGGGAGCTCGGTGGAGCGGGCAGCGCGAGCCTGATTGGCGGAGGCACCGCGACGCGCGCCGTATGGGCCGCGCTGGCCAACGGCACGGCCGCGCACGCGGTCGAGCTTGACGACGTGACCACGGAGTCGTCGCTGCACCCGGGCGTGGCGATCATTCCGCCTGCGTTCGCCCTGGCCGAAGAGCTCGGCGCTACACCATCCGCCCTGCTCGAAGCGATCGTGGCTGGCTATGAGGTCACCATGCGCATTGGCAACGCGCTCAATCCAGCTTCGGCCTACGCACGCGGCTTCCATCCGACCGGCGTAGCGGGCGTCTTTGGCGCGACGATGGCCGCCGGTCGACTGCTCGGTCTGGATCACATGCAACTGGTCGCCGCGCTCGGCATCGCGGGCACGCTTGCGTCGGGTTCGCTCGAGTACCTGTCGGATGGCGCATGGACCAAGCGCCTCAACCCGGGCTGGGCGGGCCACGCCGGTATCACCGCCGCGCACCTCGCTCGGAGCGGCTTCAGCGGACCGGCCACGGTCTTCGAAGGTCGCCTGGGCGTCCTGCACGCCTACTCCGACGCGCCCGAGCCAGCGCTATTGCTCGATCGATTGGGCGAGCCACTGCAGGTCATGCGTGTCTCGATCAAGCCGTACGCGTGCTGCCGCTACAACCACGGCCTGATCGACTGCGTCCTCCAGCTCGCGCGCGAGCACCACGTCGCAGCCCACGACGTGGAGCGCATTCGGCTGGGCGTGCTGAGCGGCGGCGCGCTGCTCGTCGCCGAGCCGATCGAACAGAAGCGCTCGCCTGAGAGCGTCGTGGACGCCCAGTTCAGCGCCCCATACGCGGCCGCGGTTGCGCTGGTCCTCGGCTCGGGCGGGCTCGCCGCCTTCGCGCCCGAGCACTTGCACAACCCAACCATCCGCGCGCTCATGGCCCGGACCGACTGCTACCGCGATGAAACGCTGGACCGCGACTATCCCAAGCGTTGGCCCGCGGCAGCCGAGATCAAGCTGCGCGATGGTCGGGTGCTGTCAACGCGGGTGGAGTTCGCGACGGGTGAGCCCGAGAACCCGGTGCCACGGGCGGCTTTGGTAGATAAGTTCGTCAGCCTGGCGGGTAGTCGTGCGCTGGCTGAGCGCATTCTGGCCGCTGACGAGGAGCCCGACGTGCGTAGTCTGGGCCGCGCGTTGCGGGGCTAGTAGCGCAGGCGCGGGTCGAGTGCGTCGCGCACACCATCGCCCAAAAGGTTGAAGCCGAGCACCGTCAGCGCAATCGCGGCGCCGGGGAACAGCGCAGCCCACGGCGCGATCTCGAGGAAGCCGTAGCTGCTACTGACCATCGAGCCCCACGACGGCGACGGCGGTTTGTTGCCCAGGCCGAGAAACGCCAGCGAGGCCTCGGCCAGCACGGCAAAAGCGAAGTTGAGCGAGGCGAGGACGATCAGTGGCGCGGCCAGATTGGGAAAGACATGCCGCGCCAGCACGCGCACCGTCGAGGCGCCGAGCGACACGGCGGCTTCCACGTAGGAGGTGCGGCGCAGCGACAGCGTCGATCCGCGCACGACGCGCATGAAGGTCGGTGTGTTGACGATACCGATGGCCAGCATCACGTTGGGCAGCGACGAGCCGAGCATGGCGATGATCGCGATCGCCAGCAGGATCGCCGGGAAGGCGAACACGACGTCCATGAGCAGCGACAGGATCGCGTCGACCCAGCCGCCTCGATACCCGGCGGCCAGGCCGAGCAGGACGCCGGCCAGACCGGAGATACCCACGGAGATAACGCCGACCTGGAACGAGATGCCCGCGCCGTACAGCAAGCGACTGAAGATGTCGCGGCCGAACTCATCGGTGCCCAGCACATAGGCGCCGCCGGGCGGTTGCATGCGCTCGCGCGAGTGCTGCTCGCTGAAGCCGTACGGCGCCACCCGCGGGCCGCCGATGGCGACCAGCGTGAACAAGACGACCAGCACGAGACCAGTCAACGCGAGGCGCTGTCTGAGCAGTCCTTTGACCCAGCTTGGTCGCGGCTTGACGATCTCGGCCGGCCGTGCTGGCCGGCCGCCGACGAGGCTGACTGGGCTGGTCTGGACCTCGGCGTGCTGCATCGCGTTCTAGTCCGCCAAGCGCAAACGTGGATCGACGACGGCGTACAGCACGTCGACGATGAGGCTGACCAGCACGAACGCCAGCGCCACGACCAGGGTCACGCCCTGGACGACGGGGTAGTCGCGCATGCTGATCGCCTCGTACACGTAGCGGCCTATGCCGGGTAGGCCGAAGATCGTCTCGACGATCACGGCGCCGCCCAGTAATCGCGCGATCTGAATACCGGCCACGGTGATGACCGGGATGGCCGCGTTGGGCAGCACGTGTCGGCCCAGCACGCCTTCGGCGCGCAGTCCTTTGGCGCGCGCGACGCGCACGTAGTCATGGCCCAGCACTTCGAGCACTGAAGAGCGGGTGATGCGCATCAAGATGGCCGCGAACGGCAGGCTCAGGCTGATCGCTGGCAGGAGCATGGTTTTGAGGTTGCCCAGCAGGTCGTTCTTGAGCTCGACGTAGCCGATGGGCGGTAGCCAGCGCAGCCAGATCGAAAATGCCAGCACGAGCAGCGTCGCCAACAGGAAATTCGGCACCGAAATGCCGATGAGCGTGCTCATGGTGGCGATGTAGTCCGCCGCCGAGTTTCTTTTGACCGCGGCGAGGACACCGACCAGGATGGCTGGGACGATGCCCAGCACGACTGCCAGTGCAGTGAGCTCCAGCGTGACGGGCAGCCTGAGCGCGAGCTCCTGGGTGAGGCTGCGGCCCGTCCTGAACGAGGTCCCGATATCACCGCTGAGCACCTTGCCGAGCCACCGCGCGTACTGCACGGGCGCTGGGTCGTCCAGGCCGTACTGTGTTCGGATGTTGGCGATCTGATCGGGTGTGAGGCGCGCATCGGGCCCCAGGATGACGGTGACCGGATCGCCGGGCACCAACCTGATCAACGAAAACGTGACGATCGACACGCCCAGCAAGACTGGAATCAGCAGCGCCACGCGGGTCAGCAGGTACTTACGCACGCAAGCCGTCAGCCGTCGTCACTCCGCGCGTGGCCGGGCTGTCATCCTGAGGCGAGGCACGAGCCGAAGGATCCGCGGGCACAGACGTTTCGGCCCGCGGATCCTTCGCAAGCTCAGGATGACATGCCGCGGGAAATGAAGTGGGTAGGGGCCGCTACTTATCGAGCCAGACATCCTTGAGCGTGTAGTTCGTGCCAGTGGGGATGTGCGTATAGCCCTTGACGTAGGTCTTCATCGCCTCGAATTGATTGGCGATATACAGGTTGACCCACGGCACATCGTCGAGCAGTAGTTGCTGCAGTTGTTGGTAGATTTGCTTGCGTTTAGCCTGGTCAGTGGTGGCCGTGCCAGCGGCGATGAGCTCGTCAGCTTTGGGATTGCTGTAGCGCACGGCATTCGAGGGCTGGCCGGTGCCGAAGTTGCGTAAGTAGATGTCGTTCGGGTCAACATAGGCGCTCGTGCCTGAAACAGTCAGGTCGAAGTTGTTGTCCAGATAGTCCTTGATGAAGGCGGCGTTCTCTTCCAAATTGATATCGGAAGAAATGCCGATCTGTTTGAGCTGTTCCTGGACGACGACCGCCGCATTGGACAGGAACGAGTACTGCGACCAGCTCAGGATGGTGGTCTTGAAGCCGTCGGGGTAGCCGGCTTCGGCGAGCAGCGCCTTGGCCTTGGCCATGTCCGCGTTGGCGGGCTTGGTGCCCAGACCGGCCCAGTAGCCGGGCGGGAAGATCTCCAGGGTCGGCGTGCCAAAGCCGAACACAGCCGGCCCCAGGACTGCCTCGCGATCCACGGCCAGCGCGATCGCCTGGCGAACCTTCAGGTCGCTGAACGGCTTGCGCGTCACGTTCAAGCCGATGAAGCGAATGTTGGTGTTCTGATCGCCCGCCAGGGCCAGGCTGGTGTCGCTCTTCAGGACGGGAATGTCCTTGAGAGGCGCGTACTCGATGAAGTCGACGGTGCCGGTGCGCACAGCGGCCGTCCGCGCGGTGTCGTCGGCGGCGATCGTCATCTCGATGCCGTCGACGTACGGTTTGCCGCTTTCCCAGTACTCCGCGTTGCGCTCGAGCACCACGCGCGTGTTGGGCACGTATTCCTTGAACTTGAACGGACCCGTGCCGTCGCCGGTCTTGGTCAGATCGCCGTTCTTTTCGACCGCGTCTTTGTTGATGATCACGGCCGCCGGACTGCTCAGGTTGGTCAGAAACGACGCGTCTGGCTTCTTGAGCGTGATCACGACCGTGCTCTCGTCGGGCGTGGCGACGGTCTCGACCGGCGCTAGCAGACTGGCGTTGGGTGAGGCGGTCGCCTTGTCGACGAGCCGATCGAAGCTGTATTTGACGTCGGCCGACGTCAGCGCTTTGCCGCTGTGGAATTTGACGCCTTTGCGCAGCGTGAACGTGTACGTCTTGCCGTCGGTGGAGATCTCCCACTTTTCGGCGAGGTCGGGCTGCATGGTCAGGTCAGGACTGAGTCGGACGAGCAAGCTGTAGATGTGCTCGGTAACGTGGAACAGCGCCGTCAGGCTGGTCTTCTGCGGATCGAGCGAAGTCGGATCGGCTTGCAGGCCGATCTTGAGCACGCCGCCGCGTGTAGCCTGTCCCTGCGGGACGGCTGGAGGCTGGCGGGCGGCGGCCACGGCCGCGGCAATGGTCGGCGCAATGGCGGCAACGGCGGTCGCCGCTGGCTTCGCGGCGGCCTGGACGGTCGCCTGTACCTGCGGTACGGCCGTGGGCGCCACCGTCGCCGCGGCGCTTACGGCGGTCGCGGCAGCGGGTGCGGCGGTGGCGGCCGCGGCAGGCACGGCGGTCGCGGCGGCGGCCGGGAGGTTGGTTGGCGCCGCGGGTATGGCGGCGGGGCCGCACGCGGACAAGAACAGCGCGGCGGCGAGCAGAAGGCGGGAGCGCGGCATGCGCGCGAGCGTATCAGACGATGAGCGAGCCAAGATCGCGCGGGTAGTAGGTCGCCAGCTCGATACCATTGTCGGTGACCAGGGCGGTGTCCGAATGGCGGAAGCCGGCCACGCCGGGCACGTACAGGCCGGGCTCGATCGAGAAGACCATGCCTGGCTGGATGACGGTTTGATCGCCCACATCGAGGAACGGCGACTCGTGCCCCTCGAGGCCCATGCCATGGCCAGTGTGGTGTCGAGTCAGGTGACTAAAGCCGAGCAGGTCGATCTCAGCGCGCACGTCGGCTTCGACGTCCGCACAGGTCCGGCCGGGACGGAGCGCGTTGAACGCGGTCTGCTGAATGGTCAGCATTGCTTCGAAATAGTCGACGAAGTCGCGTGACGGCTCGCCCACGATCATGGTCCGTTCGAGCTCGGAGCGATAGCCGCCGACATTGGCCGCGGCACCGGTGATGATCGCGTCGCCGGCTTTCAGGCCCTGTTCGCGCCGCATGCCGTGCGGCAGCGCCGTGTTCGCGCCAGCGATGAAGCTGGCGAAGACCGGCGGATTGCGAATGCCTCGACCTGGGCTGGCGTAGGTCGCGCCGAGCGTGTCGAGCATGATCAGGATCGCCTCGGTCGTGGCCTTCATGCTGATCTCGATCTCGGGCTTGCCGAGCCGCATGTGTTTCTGGAGCAGGCGATGAGCGAGGTTGCCCCAGGTGCAGCTCTCGCGGACGAGGTCTAGCTCGGCCGGGCTTTTGACCTGTCTTGCCGAATCCACAATGTCCCTCGCCGGCCTGACCCGGCTGTCGGTGGCCTGGCTGAGCGTTGGGCCCAGGTAGCCCATGACATCGCCATATCCGTCGGTGTCGCAGCCGAGAACCTGGTCCAATAGGCCTTTGCGCTCCAGCAAGTCTCTGAGGTGCAGCATAGGGTGCTGCGTGCCCGGGTATTCGGGGTAGATCGCCACATCGCCGATCTCAGGCGCCATCTTGACGTGCTCCTGCTCGAGCTGTGGGATCACGATGCCCAGCTCACCTCGCGCGGGCACCACCAGGGCCATCGGCCGTTCGGTTGAGACAAACACGAAGTTCGTCAGATAGCCGATGCGCTCGGGGTGGAACAAGACCAGCGCTGCCAGGCCGCGTTGGTCCAACTCGTCCCGCACACGCTGGACACGCTCTGCCTTTTCGGCATCCGAGATGGTCAGTCGGCGTTGCTTGGGCAGCTCGGCGGGCGCAGCGACGCCGGTCATATCGCCCAGAGTACTGCCACGCTGTCATCCTGAGGCCTGCCGAAGGATCCGCAACTCTGGAGAAGCGGATCCTTCGCTGCGCTCAGGATGACAATAGCGTTAGCTCACGTATTCGAGCAGCTCGCGCCGCAGGCGCGGCATGCGCCGCAGCTTGGCGAGTGCTTCGGCTTCGATCTGGCGGATGCGCTCGCGGCTGACGCCGAGCTCTTCGCCGACCTCGCCCAGAGTGCGCTCGTGGCCACGGTCGAGACCGAAGCGCAGGCGCAGCACCTGCCGCTCGCGCGGGTGCAGCTCGTCAAGGGCCGATTCGAGGCGTTCCGACAGGTCCGACGCCTCGGCCGACTCGCGCGCTGCTTCGGCGGCCGTATCGTCGCCGATCAGGTCGCCGCGGGTCAGCTCGCCGTCCTCGCCCAGCGGTGTCTCGAGCGACAGCGGCATGCGCGCGGCTCGCCGGGCCTCGTTGATCCGCTCGGGATCGATATCGAGGAACTGCGCCACCTCGTCGACCGTCGGCTCGCGGCCAAGCTCCGCCGCCAGCTCGCGTTCGGCGCGCGCCGTCTTGGTCAGGAACTCAGTCACGTGGACCGGCAGGCGAATCGTGCGGCTCTGATCCGCGATAGCGCGCGTCACGGCCTGGCGAATCCACCAGTACACATACGTGCTGAAGCGGAAGCCACGGCGCCAGTCGTACTTCTCGACACCGATCTGCAAGCCGATATTGCCCTCCTGGACCAGGTCCAGGAAGCTCAGACCACGCCCGAGGTAACGTCGAGCGACCGACACCACCAGACGCAGGTTGCACTCGATCAGCCGTCGACGCGCCTTTTCGCCGTCCTCGGCCTGATGCTCGAGCTCCACGCGGTGCTTTGTGTCCAGCGTGTCGTCCGCCGTAGCGAGCTCGCGCAGCGCCGCCTTGCCCGCCTCGAGGCGCTGTGCCAGTGAGACCTCCTCCTGTGCAGTGAGCAGCTCGTGATGTGCGATTTCGCGCAGGTACATCGCGCCCGCGCCGCCGGACAGCTCTTCGGATAGCAGCCCGAAGCGGCTGATCGGCTCGGCCGCGGCGACCTCCGTTTCAGTTTCGTTGTCTACTCGCTCGGCGTCGGTCCCGAGGAGTTCCTCATTTTCATGGAGAAGATCTAGGCTCACTGTGTTTCGTTGCTCCTGGGTCCCCCATTACTGAGGGGTCAAAAAAACCGCCCTAACCAGCTCTGCGGCTTGGGCGGCGGCATTGTCGCCCCGTTGGAAGCTGTCGGCCCGTGCCGAGCACAGCCCACACCACGGCGGACAAGACTGCTACCCCACTCTATCATCTCTCGCGCATTCGTCAAGATCCGAGAAACAACGATCCTGCGCCTGGCGACGTTACACAACCGCCATTAAACATGCGCGTTTACCCGATACAACACTACATTGAAACTCTCTATTCCGCTCTACCTCCGCGCCCCAAACTCCTCATTGAGCTAATTGGGCGTGCATAACGCGTGCCAGTACACTCTTGCGCCCGTTGACTATGGCTGGACCACACTCCAGACGCGACTTCTTGCGACTTGTTGCACTTGGGTTGGGTACGGTTTCGTTGGCCGCGCCAGTTGCGCATGTGCTCGCCGTACCCGCTGTTGCCGCGCAGGCGCGGCCCACGCCGACACCAACGCCTGCAGCTGTACCGCGCGTAGTGCCAACTGCACGTCCAACTCCTTCTCCTACTTTGACGCCGGCCGGCCCCAATTGGTTGCAGGCGTTGCGTCCGCTCACGCTGTGGAGTGGCCCGGACGACGCCGCCGAGCCGCTCGGCACGGCTGCGCTATGGGACTATTTCGCCATCGCGCGCCCCCAGGCGGGGGGCAGGATATTAGTGCTCGTGGCGCGCAGTCGCAACTATGCCTGGGTCGATGCGCTGGCCGTCGGACCGTCGGGTCCGCCACCGCCAGGCTGGCCGCCTACTGATTTGCCACCGCCGCCCGACGATCTCGCGATCGGCTGGGTGGCCGCGGTCGCCGATGCACCGCTGTGGGCTGACCCTGACCGCTCGTTGCTGCTGGGCATGGTGCCCGCGTGGACCACCTTCAAGCAGATGGAGGTGCAGCGCGGGTCACTGCTGCGCGTGCAAGATCCTTACTCGGGCGCCGAAGCGTGGCTCGACGCGGCTCATGCTGGGCCGATCGAGGAGCCGGCGCAGATCGATGCGCCCGCGCGCTGGTGGGGCATCTCGGCCATCGACGGCGCCAACCTGCGCCCTGCGCCGTCTACCCGTATGCCTGCCCTGGCTGAGCTTCCATCAGGCTTGCCGCTGGTGGTTTCGAGCTGGGTGGCGGGCGAAGAAGTGATCAAGGACAACCCGACGTGGGCCGTCCTGGGCGACGATGTGTATCTGTATAGCTCCGTGCTGCGGCCCGTGGCCTTGCCTGCTGCACCGCTGCCGCCTATCGATGCTGGTGCTGAGACTGGCCGTTGGATCGACATGAACCTGACGCACCAGGTCGTCGTGGCGTACGAGGCCGATGTTGCCGTCCGCTTGGCACGGACATCTACGGGCCGTCCTGGATGGGAGACAGCGCCAGGTCTGTACGCGATCCAGCGGCGCGTCGAGAAGGAGACCATGGAGTCGAATACGCTCATCGGCCTGGATGCCCAGCGGGCCGACTACAAGGTCGAGAACGTGCGCTGGACGCAGTACTTCAGCGCCGATGGCAAGGCGCTGCACGAGAACTACTGGAAGCCGCGCGACGAGTTCGGCATCCCGTCGAGCCACGGCTGCGCTGGCCTCGTCGCCGAGGATGCCCTCTTCTTGTGGCAATGGGCCGATGTGGGCGTGCGCATCTATGCGCATTACTGAATTGGGGGTCGGGGGATGGGGGTCGGGGGTCGGGGCCGTCTTCGACAACGAAGCTCCGCCGCCGTCATTCCACGCGCCGCGCGGGAGTGACTTTTCTTCTCTGAAGAGAAGCAGGCAATTGGGTGCTAGACGGTACACGCAGACGGTAGACG
>DASXRR010000268.1:0-8981 GCA_036506475.1 Chloroflexota bacterium | reverse complement strand
CGTTTCTGGACGCGCTCGAAGCGGCCACGAGTCGGCTGTGCATCGCCGTGCTGCTCGATCGCCCGCCGCCCGCCGAGGCCGATCGGCTGTGGCCGCTGGTACACGGTGTCGAGCGCGCCGCGTTGCCCGCGCTCCCCGAGTTCCTGACGCTGCTGCTCGCGCGTGGCGTCGTGCCCGAGGTCCGCCTGGTCCCCCGCGGCGCCCAGTCCTATCCCGACCCAGACGTATTGCTCGCCTGGCTACGCGGCCAGCTCTGGACCAAGCCCGACAGTGAAAAAGATCGCCAGCTCCAGCGCGTGCTCGCCGAACGCGTCGAACGCCGTGACGATCAGGTCGCCCTGAGCTGGGATCCCGTACGAATCGGTGTGGTCACCTGGCAGGGCCCCCTGTCATCCTGAGCTTGCGAAGGATCCGCTTGCTGGCACGGCAGCCGGTCGACAAGCGGATCCTTCGCTGCGCTCAGGATGACATTGCGTCTAAGTGTGCGCCTCGCGCCGCTCCTCGAGTAGCGAACACAGCTGGGGTATGGGCATCGCGCCCAGGTCGCCCTGGCGGCGTTCGCGCACCGAGACCGTGCCGCCTTCCTGGTCGCGGTCGCCGACTACCAGCATGTATGGCACTTGCTGCGCTTGCGCGTCGCGAATCTTGGCCCGCATCGTCTCGCGCCGTTCGTCGACCTCGACGCGGAAGCCCGCTTTCACGAGCTCGGCGGCAACCGAGCGGGCGTAGTCGTTGTGCCGATCGGCGATCGGCACGACCACGGCCTGGACTGGCGCAAGCCACAGTGGAAACGCCCCAGCATAGTGTTCGACCAACACCGCAATGAACCGTTCGTACGTGCCATAGATGGCGCGGTGGACCATCACCGGCCGATGGGCGTGGCCATCTTCGCCAATGTATTCGAGCTCGAACCGCTCGGGCATCTGAAAATCGAGCTGCGTCGTATTCAACTGCCACGGGCGGCCGAGGGCGTCCTGGATGTCGACGTCGATCTTTGGCCCGTAGAAGGCGCCCTCGCCTTCCTTGACCTCATACGCCAGCCCGTTGGCCTCGAGCGCCGCGCGCAGGTCTGCCTCAGCTTGAAGCCACACCGCGGGATCGCCAATGGCCTTATCAGGGCGCGTGCTCAAGTAGAACCGAGGCTCGAGCCCGAACACGTCATAGATGGCGCGCTGGAACGCGAGGACGCCCGAGATCTCTTCCTGGACCTGGTCAGGTCGACAATAGATGTGCGCGTCGTCCATCGTCAGCTGCCGCACGCGCAACAGCCCGTTCAGCGTGCCCGAGCGTTCGTTGCGCAGCAACCGATCCGTCTGCGAGTAGCGCAGTGGTAGGTCGCGGTAACTGCGCGTCCTGAAGCGGTAGACCAGCGTCGACTCGGGGCAGTTCATCGGCTTGTAGGCATAGTCCTCTTCCTCCACCTGGAGCTTGAACATGCCTTGCTCGTAGAAGTCCCAGTGGCCCGACTGCTTCCACAGATCGGACTTGACCAACGCCGGCGTGCTGATATCGAGATAGCCGCGTCGATTCAGCTCGCGATTGAGTAGCGCCTCGAGCTCGCGGATGACGCGCACGCCCTTGGGCAGCCAGAACGGCTGACCGGGCGCCACCTCGTCGAAGAAGAACAGCTCCAGCTCGCGGCCGAGCTTGCGGTGGTCGCGCTTCTTGGCTTCCTCGATCTGCCACAGGTAGTGTTCGAGCTGCTCGTTGCTTTCCCAGGCCGTGCCGTAGATGCGCTGCAGCATCGGCCGCTTCTCGTCGCCGCGCCAGTACGCGCCTGAGACGCTGAGCAGCTTGAACGGTCCGACCTTGCCTGATGCGTCGACGTGCGGCCCGCGACACAGGTCGACCCAATCAGAACCCGTGCGGTAGAAGCTGATCGACTCGTCGTCCGCCAGGCCCTCGACGATCTCGCGCTTATACGGGTTATCCTCGCGCGACGCGTAGTGCTCGAGCGCTTGCTGCTTCGACCACTCTTCGCGCTGGAATGGCTCATCGGCGGCGACGAGCGCGCGCATGCGTTCCTCGATGCGCGGCAGGTCGTCCTCGCTGAGCTTGGCCGGGATGTCGATGTCATAGTAGAAGCCGTTCTCGATGACCGGCCCGATGCCCAGCTTGCTGCCCGGATACAGCTGCTGGACGGCTTTGGCCAATACGTGCGCGGCCGAATGGCGCATCACGTCCAGGCCCTCGTGAGAGACGCTGCTCGCGTTGTGACTCATTGGGGGAACCCTCCCTTGGTTATGCAGAGGCCCCTCGTCTTGGGACGAGGGGCCTACTCGCGGTTCCACCCAAGTTTCGACTCATGTCCGTCGACGACGAACGCGAGTCGCTCTGCGCGGCGATATCGGGCCGCTATCCGTGGCTGGCTACTAGCTCTCGTTCGCCGCCAGGCTCACCGGTGGTTTTCGTCGGCGCCGTGCCGCGGGACTCACACTATCTCCCGCTCGCTGGGGCCGTTCCGCCAGACTACTCGTCCGGGTCAAAGCACAACTATTGAGACTGCCGAGAATATAACGCAGTGCGCATCGCAAATTCACGCCGCCTGCTCTTAGTAGTCGATGCCCTGTTTGGCCTCGCGCTGCTCATCGCGGCATTCGCCGGTGCGCGCACCAGTGCACCGCCGCGGCCACCTGTGGCAGCCGTGCAGCCAGAGCTCGTGCAGCGCTTCGGCGGGATCGGTCCGCCTGGCCAGGCCATCGGCTTCGCGATCGCGGCGGATGGCACGTTGGGCGTCGTCGACCGAAGTCGCAATCTCGTGCTGCACCTCGATGCCGATGGCCGTCCACTTGCCGAATGGGGACCACGCTTCGGCAACGGGCTCGAGGCCCAGGACCTGGTCGGTCTGGCGGCGAACCAGGACGGCTGGTACGTGCTCGATCGTGGCGCCCAGCGCATCGTGCACCTGGCTGCAACTGGCCAGGCGCAGCCAGCGCGGACCATCGACTTGCAGCCGCTGGCCACGTACGGCCCGAACGGCCTGGCGGTCGATGGTCGCGGCAACGTCTATGTGGCCGACACTGGCCGCGATCGCCTCCTCGTGTTCGACGAGCGCGGCCGACAACTGCACAGCATCGGCGATAGCGGCACCGACCTGGGCAAGCTCAAACAACCGATGGCCGTGGCTTTCGCGCCCGACGGCACGATGTTCGTCGCGGACTGGGAAAACAATCGCGTCGAGCGGTTCGACGCCGGCGGCACGGCGACCAGCGTCTGGCCGCTGCCGACTCACGCCTGGGGCCTGGCCGTGGATCCGCAGGGGCGGGTGTATGCGCCCGATGGGGACCGCAAGCTGGTCCGTGCCTTCAGCGCTGACGGCGACCTGTTGTTCCAGCTCGGGGCGGAGGCGCCACTGCCCGTGGAGTTTCCTTCGCAGGTTGCCGTGTCTCCTGATGGCTCAGCACTGTGGATCCTGGGTGTCGATGCGCTGGCACGGGTTGACCTGCGGCCATACGCGGGCGTGCGTGCCGCCGAGAGTGGCGCGGCGGTGCGCTGGCCGCTGGCCTTCGCCGGCGCACTGTTGCTCGCCGTCGCCGCCGCTGCCATGCTGCTGCCGCAACTACCCCGTTCCCGCCGGTGGCTTGCCAGGCCATCACCCGCGCGCTCTCGACCAATCGAGCCGCCTGTCGCACCGGGCCAGCCGGCCACACCGGCCACACCCGCCGTACCGGCCACACCGCGGGCTCCGCGCGCTCCGCGGGTACCAGGCGAACGGCGCTTCGGCCAGGCGGTTGCCGGTGCCACTCTTTTTGCCAGCGGCACCGTCGGCGTTGGCGTGGCCGGCCTGAGGCTGGTCGACCCCCTCGCCCAGGCCGACCCGTGGCCACGCATGGCGCTGCTGGCCGTCTCGAGCCTGGTCTGGGCGACCGGCGTGGCGCTCAGCGCCCAGGCCACACCGATGCGCATGGTTGACGGCTGGCGCGCGTGCGTCGAACGAGTCGGCAAGGTGCGGCGCGACTACGCCATAGCCGGCACCATCGGCGCGACGGTGCTCGGAGGAGCGGCGAGCGTCATGTGGTGGACGCAGCGCTTCCAGACGCCCGAGGCCACGCGCGCAGCGCTGCTATGGCTGCTAGCTATCGCTGCAGTGGCCGCGGTAACTGCTCAGGCGTGCACATGGCGGCGTCACGGTCTGTCCGTGTGGACCGTGACACCGTGGCTGCTCTTCGGACTGGCCCTGGCGCCGCGTATCTGGAACGTGGCCGACCTGCCGTACGGACAGTGGTTCGACGAGGCGCAAGCGGGTTTGGAAGCGCGCAGGTTCCTGGCCGAAGGTCGCTATACCCCGATCACCGACACGTTCGGACGCGACGCCTCGCTTTTCTATTACCTGATCTCCGCGGCGTCGCAGGTCGTCCACGATCCGATCGCGGCAGGTAGGACCGTGGCGGCACTGGTTGGCGCGGCCAACGCGCCACTGGTCTACCTACTGGGTCGTGAGCTCTTCGGCTGGCGCGTCGGTCTGGCCAGTGGCGTGCTGCTGGCGACCAGTCGCTGGCATCTCGACGTCTCGCGCCTGGGCTGGGATCCGATTGCCCTGCCGGTATGCGCGACGCTCGCGTTCTGGCTGCTCGCGCGCGCCATACGCGGCGGACGCTGGACCGACCTGGCCTGGTCGGGCATGGCCTTCGGGCTCGGTCTGCACGGCTACATTGGCTTTCGCGGTCTGCCGTTGGTGGCGATCGTGCTGCTGGTCTATGCCGCCGCGCGGCAGCGCTGGCCAGTGCGCCGTTGGCTGCCCGCCGGTGTCGTGTTCGGTGCGTGCATCGTTCTCGTCGCCTTGCCGGTGCTCATCTTTGCCGTTCAGGACCCGCCAGCGTTCAACGGGCGCATCAATCAGACCCTCATCTTTGCCCAATCTGGCAGCCAGGCGCAGAAGCTCGACGAGCTGTGGAGCAACGTGCAGAAGCACGCGCTCATGTTCCATGTCCGTGGTGACATGAATGGTCGACATAATCTTCCAGGCTGGCCGATGCTCGACCCGTTCAGTGGCGTCCTGGCCATGCTCGGTCTGGCCTGGTGTGTGGTGCGCCTGTTCGACTGGCGCGCCTGGCTGATCTTCGGGTGGAGCGTCGTGGCGATGAGCGGCGGCATCCTGACGCTGCCCTTCGAGGCGCCCCAGGCGATGCGCACGTTGGCCATGACGCCAGTCCTCGCCGTGCTCGCCGCGCTGGGCCTGGCGCTCTTGCTAGACCGCCTCGTTGCCCTATGGCCGCGACCCGGACCGTTGGCCGCCCGTGGATTCGCTGGCGTCGCTGCCCTGGTCGTGGTGTGGATCGGCGCCCTCAACGTCTCGCAGTTCTTCACACGGCAGATGCAAGATCCAACAGTCTGGGAGTCGTTCTCGACCCGCGAGACTCTTCCAGCCCGCGTGGCGCGCGCCAGTAACGGCCGCTTCGAATCGATTCTGGGCAGCGCCACCATTGCACCATCAGTTGAATCGCAGCTACTCGCAGCAGCCATGTCCGATCGCATTCGCGCCTTCGACGTGACCACCGATCTGCCGTATCGCGGGCTCGGGCCGGTGTTGATCGTGCTCGAGACGCAGCACGACGCGGCTCTCGCGGACGAGGTCGCGCGCTACTACCCCAATGCGTTGCGCCAGCAGATCATCGCGCCCAACGCGGTGAAGCCGCTGGCCGAGCAGTTCGTGCTCGAGCCCGAAGTCCTCGCCGCACGGCGTGCTATCGATGCGACCTACCGTGCCAGCGACGGCGCCACGGTCAACCGCCAGGAGGCACGCGCCGAGCTGCAACCTGCCGATCTGCCCGTTTCGCTGCCGGCCGCGGTCAACTGGCGCATGGGTTTGGCGATTGATCCAGCCGGCCGCTATGCCTTCGAGCGGCCGCGTGGCTTCACACTGACCGTCGACGGCGTCCCGGCTGACGGCTCAGTTGAACTGGTGCGTGGCAATCATGTGCTGGAGCTGCATGGCGCACTCGAGTCCGGCCATCCGCTGCGACTGGCCTGGCAGCCGCCTGGCGTGAGCGCGATGCAGCCGATCGATCCGCGCGCAATCTACCTGCCACCCGAGGGCGGCAGTGGCCTGGCAGCGACGTTCTTCCCGACGCTGGACTGGTCGGGCACGCCGCGCGAGCAGCTCGTCGAGCCGATGCTCAGCCGCTACTTCCATACCAACCCGTTCGCGCGGCTGAACTTCGATCCGCACGGCACGTGGTCGGCGGAGTGGCGCGGACAGCTCGAGGTGCCAACCAGCGGCACGTATCGATTCGAAGCTGAGCGAATCAGCCGGGCCGGGTTATGGATCGACGAGCGTCGGGTCTTCGACGAGACGCCACCCGACGCCGCGGATCAACCGTCCGGCACGATCGAGCTGAGCGCCGGCATGCACGCGCTGCGCGTTCGCTTTCAGGATCGCTCCGAGGGTGGGCCGCGCATCTATCTGTTCTGGACGCCACCCGGCGGCGCGCGCCAGATCGTGCCTGGCCGCGTGCTGTATCCGCCGCTGGCTCAGTAGGGCAGCGGCCTGGCGCTGAGTGGGGAGCCCTGCACGCCGATTGGCACCATGGCGACGCCGAGGAAGCTGCATGCTGCGCTGCGCATCTCGGGTGTGAGCTCGTGCTTGATCCCGCCGAAGACCTTCAGGATCGTGGTCGCGCCGAGCTGGCGGGCGGCCTTCTCGAACGCCTGCGCGCGCTGCACGCGCGTGTTGCCCTCGTACGCGTCCCACTGGCGCGGGATGTCGTTGGGGTTGGTGTCGTCGCTACCGACTCCCAGCCAGAACTGAACGCCCTCGAAACGGCTCGGGTCGAAGGCGCGCCCACCGTATTTTTCGAGGTCTTTGATGCCGAACGGGTAGCTGAGTCCTTTGCCCTGCGCCTCGGCTGCCAGTGGCAGCGTATAGGTGCCCGCGGACAGCGCCGCGACCGCCAGCACCCGGTCAGGTCGGAACTCGGCGAACCGATGGGCTAACTGGGCGCCACGCGAGTGGCCGAGTAGCAGCACGCGCTTGCGTACCGCGAACCCTGTGATCTGGGGCAGCTGGTCGAAATAGTCGACCAGGGCCGAGATCAACTTCGGATCTTCCTTGGCCACCTGCGTCGGATCTTTCCAATCGCCGTAGTCGATCGTCGGCGCGACGAGCAGCCAGCCATACTGATCCGCCTGCTCGATCAGGTCACGCCCGAACACTTCGCCGCTGCCGCCCATACCGTGCAGCGCGACCAGCACCTGCTGGGGTGTCGCCGGGTTGGCGCCCTTCGCCGCCCGGACATAGACCGAGCGAATGGGCGTGCCAGCCAGCGCGGCGGCGCCTGCAGGATTCGATCCAGCGAAAGAGCTCACCGGCCAGCTCAGGCTGGCGAGGAAGATGAGTGCGCAGGTCAAACGCGCGAAGGTGCGGGCCATCGTGCGAAGCGCAGTATAGTGACCCGCCCACATCGAGCCAACAACTCGTGGGTTACGAGCGAAGCTGGCTGCCGTAGAAGCGCAAGTAATCAGGGACGTGCTCGATCCAGTATTCCGCCTCGTGCGGTCCTGGGAAATTGTGCCAATTTGGGTGGAGGCCTCGGTTGACCAGTGCATCGCGTACTGCCTTGATATTCGGCAGCCACACGTCTTCGGTTCCGGCATCCATCCAAATTGAGATGTTTTCGATGCCGGGAGCGTTCGCGGCGAGCCAGACCGGGTTGTGGTCCCAGAAGTTGTCGCCGGCCAGGAACCACAGCGCCGGGTCGCGCTCGAGACGAACGGACGGACTGTGGCCGCCAACCACGCCAAAGACGTCCGGGTGTTGCAAGGCCAGGTTGAGCGCGCCCAGTCCGCCCATCGACAGCCCACCAATGGCGCGGCTGCGCGGGTTGGCGAGCGTGCGGTAGCGCTGATCTATCGTCGAGACCACGTCCTCGGTGACGTAGTCGCCCCAGCGCGGACCCTCCGACCAGTTCGCCCAGTAGGTGGTTTCGCCGTCGTCGGGCATGACGATGATGAACGGCGGTATCTCGGCCGCGGCCATCAGGCGGTCGGCCTGCTCGGGCAGGTACGAGTCGCTCCATTCGGTGTAGTTGCCGCCGTTGCCATGCAGCATGTACAGCACGGGATAACGGCGCTGCGGACGCAGCTGATAGTCGGGTGGCAGATAGACGCGGTACTTGAAGTCCTCGCCGATGATCGGACTGGTCAGCGTGTCGTCGCGCAGCATGCCGACCAGCGGCTCGGCGGCCGGCACGGGGGTGCCGCGTACTTGCGGCGTGGGCGTGGCCGCGGGCGTCGCGGTTGCTCGCGGCCCCGGAGTCCAGAACAGGATCAGGGGCGCGGGCGTAGGCGTTTCAGGGGCAGGCGTCGGACGCGGGGTGAGCAGCTGAACCGGGATGAATTTGGTGGGCGTGGCTGGCGGCGGCGGCAGCATTGGCGCGCACGCGCTGCTTAGCAAGAGCAGTCCCGCGATCGCGCTCAGTCGCCGCACGCGAAGGATCATAGCGTGTGACCTCTGCTAGACTAGGAGTTCGCGCGGGCTCTTAGCTCAGTTGGTTAGAGCGCTTGCTCGACACGCAAGAGGTCAGAGGTTCGAATCCTCTAGAGCCCACTCAGCTAGCAGCTATCAGCTATCAGCAGTCAGCGAGAACGGTCCTCCCGACCTTCGCGCTCGAGTCGACGTCGAGGTCAACTGTCCTTGCCACGCCACAGGCGGAACCCTCCAGCGCCGGTTGCGCGCGAAGCGCGAGGAACTCGAGAAGTTGACATGCTTATGTTAGCTATCAGCAGTCAGCAGGAACGGTCCTCCCGACCTTCGCGCTCGAGTCGACGTCGAGGTCAACTCTCCTTGTCATGCCGCAGGCGGAACCCTCCAGGGCCGGTTGCGCGCGAAGCGCGAGGAACTCGAGAAGTTGACATGCTTACCCAAAAACCGAGGGCGGCAATCTGCTGACAGCTGACAGCTGAAAGCTCAGTAGATGCGCTGTTTGAGGCCCGACGGGCGCAGCAGCGTGATCTGACCCTTGTCGTAGGCAATCAGGCCCTGG
>DASXRR010000267.1:0-1549 GCA_036506475.1 Chloroflexota bacterium | reverse complement strand
AGGTGTGCCCGACAACCCGGGAGCCTGGTTGATGACCACCGCCAAGCACCGTGCGCTGGATCGGCTGCGGCGCGACAAGAACCTGTCCGCCAAGCTGGAGCAGATCGGCCTGGACCTCGAAGCGCGCGAGGCGCTGATCGTGCCAGACTTCGTCGACGCGCTCGACGCGGCACGGCAGGACAACATCGGCGACGATCTGCTGCGCCTGGTCTTCACCGCCTGCCACCCGCTGCTGTCGCCCGAGGCGCGCGTGGCCCTGACGCTGAAGCTGCTGGGCGGTCTGACGACAGCCGAGATCGCGCGCGCCTACCTGGTGCCCGAGCCGACGATCGCCCAGCGCATCGTGCGCGCCAAGCGCACGCTGAGCGAAGCGCGCGTGCCCTTCGAAGTGCCACGCGGCGACGAACTGGCGCCGCGGCTGGATTCGGTGCTGGAAGTGGTCTACCTGGTCTTCAACGAGGGCTACACCGCCACCGCCGGCGAGCAGTGGGCACGCGCCGAGCTGTGCCAGGAGGCGATGCGCCTCGGCCGCATGCTCGCCGCGTTGGCAGCCGGCGAGTCCGAGACGCATGCCCTGGTGGCGTTGATGGAGATCCAGGCGTCCCGCCTTCGCGCCCGCACCGGGCCCGACGGCGAGATCGTCACGCTCGACAAGCAGGACCGTGCTCGCTGGGACCGGTTGCTGATCACGCACGGTCTCGCCGCGCTGGATCGGGCCGAGGAGATCGGCGGCACCGGCTCCTATGCGATCCAGGCGAAGATCGCGGCCTGCCACGCCAGAGCGCCGCGTGCTGAGGACACCGACTGGGTGCGCATCGCCTCCCTGTACGGCGACCTCGTCGCGTTGACCCGCTCGCCGATCGTCGAACTGAACCGCGCGGTTGCCGTGTCGATGGCCGACGGACCGGCCGCCGGGCTCGCTGTGACCGACGGATTGCTCGACGTTGCCGCGCTGCGCAACTACCACCCGCTGCCGAGCGTGCGCGGCGACCTGCTGGCCAAGCTCGGCCGCTTCGTGGAGGCA
Organism: Chloroflexota bacterium; assembly: GCA_036506475.1. Taxonomy (GTDB): domain Bacteria; phylum Chloroflexota; class UBA6077; order UBA6077; family CF-72; genus CF-72. The sequence continues at coordinate 525 of DASXRR010000267.1, read as the reverse complement.
CGAGCTGAGTTCGAGCGTGCCGCCGAGCTCACCTCGAACGAGGCCGAGCGCGCACATCTGCTCGCCCGGGCCAGCGGCTCCTGATCAAGACTGCTGTACAGCGTCCGTGAAGGTCATCGCCTCAACTGCGCGACCATGTGCCCGCCGATGGCCGTCTGATCAGCGTCGAACGACCCGACGAATCAGGAGGCGATCAGCAAGTCGCATGACACGCCGACCCACAGGTCTTGACTATTGCTCGAGTGGCCTGTACCACCACCTGTCGCGCCCAGACCGGCCAGTGGGACGACGGCACCACCACCTACGTCGACGGAACGGCGTCGATCTGGCGGTTCCCCCGTTCGGTGGAGTTGTATGGAGGCTCTCCAATCCAAGCGACAGCCTCACTAAGGCTGATCAGCGATGGCGCCTCAGTTCGGCGTGGCGTCCAGCGATCAGGTCCTCGGCGACTTCGGCTTGTGGCTCCAGCCAGGCCAGCCCCGGCTCCTGGTACATGCGGGCCACCTCCTCGCCGGCGGCCAGACG
>DASXRR010000266.1:0-28549 GCA_036506475.1 Chloroflexota bacterium | reverse complement strand
GAGGTCGCCCACACCCTGCTGCGCGCGTGTCCGGGCGTGCGCGTACTGGCCACCAGCCGCGAGGCGCTCAACATTCCTGGTGAGACGGTGTGGCCAGTCCCGTCGCTCTCGCTGCCGACTCCAGACGCGCATGACGCAGTGAACTCCGAGGCCGTGCGCCTGTTTCGCGATCGCGCGCGGTCCGCGCTGCCAGCGTTCGAGCTCAACGGGCGCACAGTCGAGCATGTTGCGGAAGTCTGCCGCCAGTTGGAGGGAATTCCGCTGGCCATCGAGCTGGCGGCGGCGCGCTTGCGCGTGCTGGGCGTGGACCAGATCGCCGCGCGTTTGCACGATCGCTTTCGGCTCTTGACGTCGGGCTATCGGACCGCGGCACCGCGGCATCAGACCCTGCGCGCGGTGCTCGACTGGAGTCACGACCTGCTGACGGAACCGGAGCGCATGCTGCTGCGACGATTGTCCGTGTTCGCAGGCGGGTTCACGATCGACGCTGTGGAGTCGGTATGCGGTGGTGAATCGCCGTTCGAGACGCTGGCCAGCCTGGTCAACAAGTCGCTCGTGCTCGCGCGTCCGGAGGGGCGCTTTCTGCTCCTGGAGACGGTCCGGCAGTACGCCGCCGAACGGCTCGTCAGCGCCGCTGAGGAGGCGGCGACGCAGCATGCGCATCTGGTGTGGTGCCTCGACCTGGCGCACACCGCGGAGTCCGAGCTGCGCGGCGCGCGCCAGGCGGAATGGCTCGATCGCCTGGAGCTTGAACATGAGAACATGCGCGCCGCCCTGCGCTGGGGCCTCGAGGGGCGGGAGACGCCGCCCCTCACTCGCGCTCCGCGCGGCCTCTCCCCGGAGGGGGCGAGGCGGTACGAAACTGACTCCCTCGCCCCTCACGGGGAGAGGGCGGGGGTGAGGGGTGAGGCTGACCTCGCTGCGGTCTTGCAGCTCGCGTCAGCGCTGTGGTGGTTCTGGCGCGAGCGGGGCTATGCGAGTGAAGGTCGGCGCTGGCTCGAGCGGGCACTCGACGCGGCCGATCGCGCGCCGGTCGCGCCAGAGGTACGTGGCCGCGCGCTGGACGCAGTGGGTGCGCTGGCGCACAGTCAAGGCGCGTATGCGCCGGCGCGGACCGCGGTCGAGGCAGCTTTGACCATCTGGCGCGCGCAAGGCGACCGCCAGGGCGCCGTCGCATCGCTCAACACGCTGGGCATCGTCGCCAAAGCTGAGGGCGACCACGAACGCGCCGCGACCTTGCTGCGCGAGGCGCTGGCCGAGGCGCGAGCGCTCGGCGACCGCGGCCGCGTCGCCACCGCGCTGAACAACCTGGCAGCGCTGGCGCTCGACCAATCGGATTACGCCGGCTCGCGTGAGCTGCTCCTGGAGAGCCTGGCGTTGAAGCGCGAGCTTGGCGACCGCGTCGGTATCGTCGCCGCGCTGCACAACCTGGGTGAATCGGCGTATCACCTGGGTTCGTTCGAAGAGGCCGCGCGACTACTCGAGGAGGGCGTCGCGCTGTCGCGCACGTTGGGCGCAACGCACCGCAGCGCCTTGTCGCTGCACAGCCTGGGCATGACGCGGCTGCGCCTGGGCGACGAGGCCGGCGCAATTGCCGACCTCGGTCAGGCGCTGGGACTGTTTCGCGACATGGGTGACGAGTGGGGCGTCACGTTGTCCCTGGAGGGCCTGGCTCAGGCGGCTGCAACGCAGCGCGGCAATCCGTTAGCAGTGCACCTGTTCGCGGCCGCGGGGGCGTGGCGTGCAGTGCATGGCTCGCCTGTTCCGCCCAACGACCGCGCCGACTATGAGCGGTCGCTGAACGCCGCGCGCGAACTGCTTGGTCAGGTTGCCTTCGATCGGGCGTGGACGGTTGGCAGCGTTCTGACTCTCGCCGATGCCATCGTCGCCGCACTGGCGCTTCAACCAGCTGCCACCCCTGCCGCCGTCAAGGTAGAGGCAGCCGAGCAGCAGTTGTCACCGCGCGAGCGCGAAGTCGCCGGACTGGTCGCGCACGGGCTGACCAATCGGCAAATCGCCGCTGAGCTCGGCATTTCCAAGGCCACGGTTGACCGCCACGTGAGCAACATCCTGGTCAAGCGCGGGTTCGCGTCGCGCTCGGCGCTGGCGGCGTGGGTGGCACGCGCCGCCACTTCGTAAGCGCGGATTTACAGGTAGGATGGACAGTTGCATGCAGGGAACGCAGTTGGGGGGACGGCGCCGACTCGCGCTAGGTGCCGTCCTGGGTCTCACGCTGGGCTATGCGAGCGGGTTCGCTTCACCAGTGTGGGCAGACGCCGAAGTCCAGATTGTCGAAGGCAGTGCCACAGACGTAGGTACGTGGGGGTTCAATCCGCCCGAAGTGACCATCGAGGCAGGCCAGACCGTGACCTTCCGCAACAACGGTGCGCAGTCACACACCGCGACCGCCGCGAATAGCTCGTTTGATACCGGCGTGATTGGCCCGGGCGAGGCGAAGGCGATTGCGCTCGCAGCGGCGGCTGCGTACCCGTTCGTGTGTTCGCTCCATCCGTCTATGAAGGGCACGATTGTCGTAACGGCCGCCGCGGCGGCGCCTGCTGCCCAGCCGGCTGCACCGACGCCAGCCGCCGCCGCGCCGGCAGCAGTGGCCAAGCCAGCCGCTCAGCCAGTGCCAACGCCGACGCCGTTCCGGCTGGTCACCTCACCGGCTGCGACGAGCACGGCCCCGCGTGCCGGCAGTCTGCCGATGGAATTGGCGCTGCCGTTGCTGCTCGGCGGTGGCGCCGCGGCCGGCCTGGGCGCCTACGTACTGAGGCGCCGCCGTTAGAACTTCTCGAAGTGCGCATACTCCGCAAGCGGCTTGCGGCCGCCTTGCGGATTCTTGGCCAGGGCCGCGCGGGCGGCCCGATCCGGGTGACCAAGCGCAACCACCGAACGTGCGCGCCGATCTTCGGGAATGCCGAGCAGCTTCTTGGCCTCGTCGGGTCCCTCATTCTTCAAGGTGGCGATAGTCGAGCCGAGGCCGTGTGCCGCGGCCGCGAGCGCCAGCCGCTCGGCCATGCGGCCCTCGTCGAAGGCATTGGTGTCGGATGCCGACACCAGCAGCAACACCACGTTGGCCGTCGCGGCCGGCCGGGCGCCCCACTCGCCAAACTTCTGCTTCACCGAGGCGTCGGTCACGACCACGACATCAGTGGGCTGACGGTTGCCGCCCGTGCCGGTCCAGCGGCCGACGTTCAGGATGTCTGAAACGACCTCCGGCGCGATCGCCTCGGGCGTGTACTCCTTGATGGCGCGCAGGCGGCGCAGAAACGCGAGCAGCTCTTCAGTGGCGGTCATGCGCTGAGGATAAATGCCCGACAAATACCAGGGTTTTCCCCAGTATGCGGCGCAGCGCAGGCGTGATATGACTTGCCGCCATGGACCTGGTCGCTCTTCACGATCTCGTGCGCGCCGAGGTGCAGCAGCGCGCGATGACGCGCCAGGTGGCGCTCGGCAAGCTTTCGCCCACCCAACGCAGCGCCTTCCGGGCGATGCAGCGGCGCTTGCGGCGTGACCGCGCGCTGGGCAGAGCACTCGCGGCACCCAGCGGCTCCGCTATCTGGCTCTAACCCGGCACCGCGGCGTTGCCGCGGCGCTCGAGCGCGCCATCGCGTGTAGCGATATCACGCCCGAGCTGCAAGACGTCTTGCGACTGCTGCTCGGTCGCTCCGGGTTCGCGCTGGCGATTGAAGGTCGGGACCGCTGGGCGCCGTATGTCTTCAGCACCGCGCGGGCGTTTGGCTACGCTGATCAGGCCGGTCTGGCCATGGCGACAGCCGCGGTCGAGTGTGCCGTCGGCGCGATCGACGTCACGGACGACCTCGTCGACGACGAATGGGACCTGGAGCTCGATCGTAATCGGGCCCTGAACGGCTCGCTTGGCCTGGCCTTTCTGGCCCAGGTATGCGCCGCGCAGCTTGGCCAGCGCGCCCGTCTGGTTGGCGAGCTTGTCGCGCAGCAGTCGTTAGGCTCGTGCGCCGGCCAGGACCTGGACCTGGTCCTCGAGGCTGCGCTCGAGGTCGCCGAAGAGCGTGCCCTCCAGGCCACGCTGCGTAAGTCAGGCTCGCTGGGTGCCCTGGCGTGCCAGGTTGGGGCTGCGCTGGCGACCGATGACCACAAGCTCGTCGAGCTCGTCGGTGTGTTCGGGCGTCACCTCGGCACGTGCGCACAGCTATTGAACGACCTGGCCGGCGTCGACGTCGCCCAGTCGGTGAGCGCGAAGAGCGACCTGCGTCGGCGCAAGAAGACGGTCCCAGTCGCGTTCATGCTGGCCTGCGCGCAGCGCGATGGGCTGAGCTGGGTGCTCGATTGGTACGGCGCCCGGGCCGGTACGCGCCCGGCTGAGGAGCCGGCCGTCGCTACAGTGCTCCACGATTTGGGCGCGCTCCACTACACCTGGGTGCTTGCCGACTCGTACTATCGCGAGGCGCAAACCGCGCTCGATGTGCTCGTGGACGTGACCCGACGGCCTGAACTCAAACGCTTGAAGCGATTGCTGCCCTCGGTACGCGCGCGCCGGAGCGCGTGACATGAACGCGCCGCTGGTGGTGCAACGGACGACGGCGCGTCGCTGGGTTATCGTGGCGCTGGCGATCAGTCTGGTGCTCTGGCTCGCGCAAGCAAGCCTGGCTCGCCAGGAGCAGCCGTGGCTCGGGCTGAGCGCGGCAATGGACACCGACGAGCTGATCGTCGGCTGGGTGCAACCGGGCGGGTGGGCATGGGACTCCGGCGTCCGACCGGGCGACCGGGTGCTGGGCATCGACGGGCGGCTCGTCGCTGGGCCGGGTGACGCGGGCCTGCTGATCAATGCGCAGAGCGTCGAGGTCCGCAGTCCATCGGGCGCCATCGTGTCAGCGCCCGCGATGACCCAGGCTTTTCCGGACTCCGACTTGCTGCGTCTGGCTTTTCTGCTGACCGCGGGCAGCTTCCTGCTGGTCGGCGGTGTGATCTATGTGATCGCTGCCGAGCGCCGCGCGGCGACCCTGGTGCTGGCGCATGCCGCATCTGGTGCGGTGTTGCTCAGCGCCGGCTTTGCGACCCGCTCCGGCGCCAGCTGGGCACTCGCGGTCGTCTACATCGGCCTGGTCAGTTTCGGCGGCAGCACGTTACTCCTGGCGCTCGTCTTTCCGATCGACCGCCTGCGCGCAGCAGCCGGTCGAGGTGTGCTGGTCACCTGCATGGGCGTCCACCTGGCGTTGATTGCTGCCTATGGCTATGTGCTGCTCGACGACAGCGCGGCCTACGAGCAACTGCTGAAGGTGTGCTTCCTGATCCTGGCCGTCGACCTGGTTGGCGCGGTCAGTCTGCTGGTGGCCGGCATGTGGGCGACACCGGTGGGTCGGCGCGCACGTCGCCAGCTGCTCACGTTGATCGTGCTGGGCATGGTCGCCGGGTGTCTCCCGTTTGCGTTGCTGTCACTCTTGCCGTTCGCGCTCGGCCTCGGCTCCATCGTACCGGCGTACTTCGCGGTGACGACCATGGTTCTGGCGCCGGCCAGTTTCGGCGTCGCCATCCTGAGTCGACAATTCTTTGGCATCGAGCGCATCGTGCGCCGTGGACTGGTCGCGCTGGTGGTGTGGGTTGGCCTGTTGGCGGCATACGTGGTCGGAGTCGCCGTGCTGGCGCGCGCAATTCCGCTGGCATTCGACCGTACGCTGCTGGCCGTGCTGCTGACCGCCGGCACGTTCCCGTTCCTGCAGGCGCGTGCCCGAAGCAGGCTCGAGCAGCTCCTGTTTCGAGATCGGTACGTCTATGCGCAGGCGGTCGAGCAGATCGGCCGCGAGATCGTCGCGCTGCGCGGTGTCGAGTCGATCGCGCAGCACGTCGTGCAGCGTTTGGGCAGCACGCTCGACTTGAGCTGGGCAACGCTTACCTTCGCACCGCATGATGGCGCCGGCGCCGAGTACGCGTGGGGCAACGCCGGATTGCCCACGCGCGAAGCCGCCGCTTGCCACGGCATCGAGCGACTGATTGCCGACGGGGTCGAAATCGGTCGACTCGCCGTTGGACCAAAGCAGCAGGACATCGAGCTGTTGGACCAGGATCGCGCGCTGATCCGCAGCCTGGCGCCGCTGGTGGCGACGGCACTCCAGAGCGCCGCACGCGAGCGACACCTCGAGCACCAGGTGCGCTTACTCCACAATCGCGAGGATGAGCTGGTCGCGCTCAGTGCACGGCTCATGCACGTTCAGGAGGAGGATCGACGCGCGCTGGCGCTCGATTTGCACGACGACCCGTTGCAGCGGGCGATCTTGCTCGCGCGCGAGCTCGGCGAACAGACCGACGAAGGACCGGCCACACGCTGGCGGCACGCGACCGATGAGATCATCGCATCACTGCGCGCAATCAGTGCTGGGCTACGGCCGCGCGTGCTGGACGATCTGGGACTCGAAGCCGGCATCGCCTGGCTCGTCAATGACCTGCGCGTGCGCTCCGACATGGCCGTCAGCCTGTGCGTGAGCTGCGACGATGGCGGTGCGTTTGAACGCGTGCAGCCGGACCTGGAGATTGCGCTGTTTCGAGTCGCTCAGGAGGCGCTCAGCAACTGTCTCAAACACGCCGAAGCGGCAACGGTGAGTGTCGACCTGATGCGTGGCGCGCAGGGTGTTCGCCTCGAGGTGCTCGACGACGGCACCGGCCTGCGTGCACCGTCCGGCGATCAGCCGACGACCGGCATTCTGGGGATGCGCGAGCGGCTCCGCAAATGGGGTGGTGACGTGTCCGTCGAATCGCTCACTCCGCGCGGGACGCGCGTCGTGGCGGTGGTGGCATGCACGCGATGCTAGACGGACGGGATCGGATCCGCGTGGTGATCGTCGACGACCACCCGTTGGTCCGTGAGGGAACGCGCAACGCGCTCGAACGCAGTGGTCTGGTCGAGGTGGTCGACACGGCGGCTGATGGCGTGGCAGCGCTGCGCCTGGTCGCCGAGGCGCAGCCGGATGTGCTGCTGCTCGACCTGCACCTGCCCGACATGAGCGGGCTCGAAGTCGCGCGCAGGGTGCGCCTCGAAGCGCCATCGGTCGCGGTCGTGATCATCACCGGCTACGAGGACTCGACCTACCTGCAGCCGCTGCTCCAGCTGGGCGTACGCGGCTATCTGCGCAAGACGATGTCGGGTCCGGAGATCGTCGCGGCCCTTCAGGATGCGCTGGCCGGCCACGCCGTGATCGATCGAGGACCGCTCGGGCCGGACGGCGCGGCCATCGAGCAGCTGACCTCACGCGAAGAAGAGGTGCTGCGGCTGATGGCCGCCGGTCGCCGCAACGGCGAGATCGCGATGTGTCTGGGCGTCTCGGTCAAGACCGTCGAGTTCCACATCGGGCACGTGCTCGAAAAACTCGCAGCTCGGTCACGCACCGAAGCCGTGCTGCGGGCGCGGCAATATGGATTGATCTCACTCGACCCACTCGCGAACTAGGGAAAACCCTGGCGACCGCGGAGGCTCGCGGAGGACATACTCGACGCACACCCCGCATGCCTCCGCAGCCCGAATGGTTGACTGAAGCAATGGCTATCGTCGATCAGTGGGAGCAGACACATCAGCGCAGGCTGTTGACCACGTCCGACGCCGGTCGGCTGGTGCAGCTCATCGCGAGTGGCCTCGAGGTCGCCTTCCAGCGCGGTACCGGTAGCGATGGTGTCGACCCCGAGCCCGACACGGACTCCGACGCGCGGTCACGCTAGCGGTCTGGTCTATGCTGCTGTGCGCATGCCGCGCGGCTGGCAGTGGGATGAAACGCTCTTCCGGGGCAGCGCGCCCTACTATCGCCGTGGCCGGCTGCCGTACCCGAAGGGTCTAGCTGAAGCGTGCGCCGAAGCGCTCGGGCTCGACGGACAGGGTCGTCTGATCGACGTCGGTTGCGGACCGGGCGTCATCGCCTTGCTGCTCGCACACCTGTTCGACGAGGTGGTCGGCGTGGATCCTGACGCGGACATGTTGTTGGAGGCGGAACGTGGTGCGCGCGAGCAGGGTGTGGCGAATGTGCGCTGGGTTCATGCGCGCGCCGAAGACTTGCCATTGGATCTCGGCCGATTCAGGGTGGCGACATTCGCGCAGTCGTTTCACTGGATGGAGCGCGAGCGCGTCGCGGCGGTGATGCTGGACATGCTGGAGCCGGGTGGCGCGTTCGTGCAGGTCAGCGGAACAACCGAGTCCGCACTGCCAGCAAGCTCTGCGCTGCAGTCCGTGGTGACGCGCTATCTCGGCCCGGAGCGCCGCGCCGGCCAGGGCGTGCTGCGCTTCGGCACGCCCGGCGACGAGCGCGCCGTGTTACGCGCAGCTGGCTTCGGCGAGCCAGAGATTGTCAGCGTGCCTGGTGGCGACATTGTCGAACGCAGCGTCGACGATGTGGTGGCCGCCGTGTTCGCGAATTCAGCGCGTGCACCGCACCTGTTCGGCGATCGCCTCGCCGCCTTCGAAGCCGAGGTCCGCTCCGTGCTTTGGGATGCCTCGCCGGATGGCATGTTCGCCGAACAAATAGGCGACACGGAGCTGCGCATCTGGCGCAACGGGGAGTGAGGAGTGAGGAGTGAGGTAGGGTCCCCCGATCCCCACTCCCCACTCCCGCGAGCGCAGCGAGCATTCAGTGAATGAGCCAGCCGCCGTCGACTACCAGCGTGTGGCCATTCACGTAGTCGGACTCAGCTGAAGCGAGGAACATGGCCACCGCTGCGACATCCTGCGGACCGCCCTTGCTGCCCAGCGGCACGACTTCCCTGATCCGTTCAGGCGACGAAATGCCAACACCCCGATTCATGTCCGGCGCGCCGGGCCCGAGGATCTCGGCCGAGGTCGCGCGCAAGTTGGTGGTGATCGTCCCGGGGCAGATCGCGTTGGTCCGCACGCCGCTCGGTCCGTATTCGCACGCGAGCTGGCGCGTCAGGCCTACTGCGCCATGTTTGGACGTCGTGTAGGCCAAACCGCCCGCGAGCGCCTGCAAGCCTGCCACCGACGCCACGTTGACGATCTTGCCGTAGCCGGCCGGCACCATCTCCGCCAGCGCGCGCTTGCAGCCGAAGAACATGCCCCGCAAGTTGATGCCCATGACCTGGTCGAACAGCTCGATGGACGTGTCCAGACACGTGGCGTAGCCGTCGAGCACACCGGCGTTGTTCACCATGATGTCCAGTCGCCCGAACTGGCGCACCGTCTCGGTCACCAGGCGATCGACGTCTTCCCAACGCTGGACGTCGGCCTGGATGAACAGACCTTCTTTGATCTGCTCGATCGCCGCGCTGCCGCGCGCCTCCGAGTACTCGCCGATGGCGACCATCGCGCCTTCGCGCGCAAACGCCTGCGCGATCGCCAGACCGTTGCCCGATCCGCCGCCGGTGACGATCGCCACGCGGCCATCCAACCTGCCCATGGCAGCCTACTCTACGGGGCGACGCGGACCGTCGCCGATACTGGCAGGTGATCCGAGGCCAGACTCATCGGCACGTCGGCCGTGACCGGGGCGACATCGGGACCGGCGAAGATGTAGTCGATCCGCTCGGAGGGCTGACCGGCGCTGTAGGTTGGGCGCTGGCCTAGGCCCACTTTGGCTGCTATGTCCTGCAGTCCAGCTTGCTGCAGCATGCGGATCGCATCGTCGTCGGGCTCGGCGTTGAAGTCGCCGCCGATGATAAAGCGCGGCCGGCTGCGCCAGAATTGTCGCAGCACATCGGCCTGGACCGCGCGATCCGAATCGAAGCCGGAGTACGGCGTGAGGTGGGTGGTGACGAAGGTCAGCTCGCCTGCGCGCGACGAGATCGTCGTCCACACGAAGCCTCGGGTATTGGTGCTCTGGCCGCGCGGGTAGCGCTGCCAACCGAAGTCCACGATCGGATATTTGCTCAGGATCAGGCCGCCGAACAGCTGGGTCTGCATCGGGCCGTAGACGACGTAGTAGCCGGGAAAGCGCCAGCGCAGCCACGCGGCGTAGTCGACGCCGCCGCTGATGTTCCAACCTCGGTTGACTTCCTGCAGGCTGACCAGGTCCGCAGTGTTGGCCTCGATGGTCTCGGCGATGGCACTTATCGAGGGCACGCTGTAGTAGTCGAGCCCCTGGTGGATGTTGTAGTTGAAGACTCTGAGCTCCGGTGGCGCCGGCTCCGTCGCACGTACGGCCGAACTTGCGGGAATGAGACTTACCGCCAGCCCGGCCAGAGCAATGGCCGGCGCGGCCCAAATCTGCTGCCGTGGCTGCCGCTGTGGCTCCGTCCTGACCAGGGCGACCACCACGCCGAGCGCCGCGACTGGCCACAGCAGCGTGAGCGCATCGCGCGCCGAGTAGTACATGAAGACCAGCCCGAAGAAGACGATGGCGCCCCCGACAAACCCAAGATGCGTCCTGCCACTGGGCATAGCGAAGGCGGCACTGAGTCCGAGTGCCAGTCCGACCTGGATCGGCACGATGGCCAGGATGGCCGGCCCCGGCATGTTTTCGCCCAGGAGCAGCAACACTACCGCCAGGACCGCCAGCAGCAGCTGCACGCGTTTGTCGATTGGCCACGCCAATGCCACTAGCGCGACGAGCAGGCCCAGCAACGCGGTGGCCGCGGCTGGCACGACGTCCCAGCCCGAGGTGACCTGGAGCCGCCCCAGATTGGTCAGCAGCGTCAGTTGCACAAACAGGTACGGTCCGAGCGCGGCTGCGCCCAACGCGCTCGCCGTCGCCGGCCCGTCAGGCGTCTGCCGTGCCCGCCACGACGCTAGTGCGAACGCCGCGGCCAGGATGACGCCCGTGAGTGCACCGCTGATGCCCGTCAGCACGTGGACATCCAACCCATGCAGCGCCACCTGGCCGGCCACCGTCAGCGTGAGCCCGCCGAGCACGCTCAGTACTGCCGCCCCCGGCGACGCTGTGCGCAGGAATGCCGGCAGCCACCATAGCCAGGCCACCAGCGAGGCAAACGCCCACACCGGACTGCTCACCTCGCCCGGCCAGACCTGCCTCAATGCCGTCGTCAGCGCAAACAGCAGCCCAAGCACCCAGGCCGCCCGTACCCCGCCGCCCAGCAGCTTCCAGGGCACCCACCCCAACAGCCCCAGAACCCACACCGCCAGTGCGACCAGTCCCATCTGTGTCGCCGGCAGATCCTCGGCCACATTCCACACGACCATGGTCAAGTACGCCCGCAGCGCATGAATGCCCAGCCACACCCCAAGCGCCCCGCACACCACAAACGCCAGGTTTGGATCCGCTCCATGCTGGCGCCCGGCCGCCTGATGTTCCCGCACCCCCGCGACGGCCATGACTCGCCCCATTGAATGTCCCGAGCAGCGTCCCTGCAACCGCTCGCGTTCTGGAACTTGCAACACGCCCCTTCAACCCACCCTCTCCCCAGCGGTGCCGACGCGGTACGGAGGGCCGACTCCTACAATCTAGGATGGCGGTCAGCGAACGGCCGATTATCAAGGCCTGGGATCATGGCGTGCCCATGGAGTCCGGCGTCTGGAAGCAGGTGGACAACCTGGCCGCCGTCCCGGGCGTCGAGCGCATCGCCATCATGCCCGATGCCCACATCGGCAATGGTGCCTGCGTGGGCAGCGCGATTCTTACCCGCGACATCGTCATTCCGGCGGCGGTCGGTGTCGATATTGGCTGCGGCATGATCGCCGCGCCATTGGGCATGCGGCGCTCAGATCTGGCCGATCTGGCAAAAGTCAGAGCCAGGCTCGAAGAACGGATACCGGTCGGCCGCACCAATCGCGGCCAGCAAGGCGACCGCGGCGCCTGGGGCACGCCCCCGCAGGACGTCCTGCACATCTGGCACACCAGGCTCGCCAAAGAGTACGCACGGATGGTAAAGGCCTACCGAGACCTGGATCACCCGTTTGTGAAAGAGCAGCTGGGCACAATGGGCACCGGCAACCACTTCCTCGAGGTGTGCATCGAGCTCGACGATCCCGAAACGGAGGACAACCCGGACCTGTGGCTGATGCTCCACTCCGGCAGCCGCGGCATCGGCAATCGGATCGGCCAGTGGTTCACCCGCAAAGCCCGTGAGACGACCGAGCGCCAGGGCATCAAGTTACCCGACCCCGAGCTCGGCTTCCTGCGCCGCGGCACCACGCTGTTCGACGACTATCTGGCCTTCGCCCACTGGGCCCAGGACTACGCCTGGCAGAGCCGCCTGCTGATGTTCAACCGCGCACTTGCCGCCATTGGTGCCACCAACCCCCACCTCGCCGAGCGCACCGTTCACTGCCACCACAACTATGTCGCGCACGAAAACCACTTCGGCGGCCCGGGCCTGTTGACGCGCAAGGGCGCGGTCAATGCCGACCTGGGAGTGCTGGGCATAATTCCGGGCTCAATGGGCGCGCGCTCGTACATCACGCGCGGCAAGGGACATGCGGAGGCGCTGCGGACGAGCTCGCATGGCGCGGGCCGGGTCATGAGCCGCAACGTCGCGCGCAAGACGATCACCATGGAGCAGCACCTGCTGGCGCTGCAGGGTGTGGAGTGCCGCACCGATCCCGATGTGATCGACGAGAGTCCGGCCTGTTACAAGTCCATCGATGCCGTCATGGCTGCGCAAGTTGACCTCACCGAGCCAGTGCACGCGCTCAAGCAGATCGTCGTGGTCAAGGGCTAGGCGCGCGCCAGCCTTGGGCCTCGAGGTGCGCACGAATCGCCCGGGCGACCGCCGGCGGCACGAGCGTGCGCCGGTCGAATACCAAGGGCAGGTCGTAGACGAGCTCACGAAAGGCGGCCTGGGCCAGCTCCAGAAATGACACGTGTGGACCAAGCTGCTCCAGGGCAGTCGAGGCCGCGTGGTCAATCGCGGCGCTCGCTCGACGGCTCGCATCAAGTGTCAGTCCGATGTCAGTGCCGTGGCGGACCGGGTCGTTCAGCACGCCGCTCCAGCCGAAGGTGTGGCCCATGCACAGCACGTCCGCGCCGAGCTCGCCAATACGCGTCAGCGAGTCCAGGTAGCATACATCGTGGTAAATCGGCGCCATGCCGGCCCGCCAGCCATGGCCCTGGACGGCGTCGCCGCTGAACACGGTGGCTCCGGATTCCCAGTAATAGCACACGGAGCCGGATGTATGTCCGGGCGTATGCACCACGTTTAATCGAACGTCGTCGCCCAGGTCCACCACATCGCCGTCGGCGAGCTCGCGGTCGACTCCGGTTGACCGCCCGACGACGCGGCGCAGCACAGCTTCGCGCTCGTGGACCATGTCTTCGCGGCCCATCAACCGCATCGCCGCCGCGGCGTCGACCGGACTCCGCAAGTGCGCCTCCGGTCCGCCGAGCAAGTCCTTATCGGCCGGATGGATGGCCACGGCCACCTGTGGTGCAAAGACGCGCAGCTCGCCATTGCCGCCGGCGTGGTCGGCATGGCCGTGCGTGTTCAGCAGAAAGTCCAGATCCGACCAGTGCAAGCCAAGCTCGCGCAGCGCCGGCTCCACGGCTGCCGACGGCGAGTCGGAAGCGCCACTGTCGATCAGCGCCAGCTTCGCGCCGCGCACGAGATACAGGTGCACAGCGTTGCCGTCATACGGCGCCTGGATGCGAAATACCCGTTCCGAAACGGCAGGCATCAGTCGAACACCAACTCGTCGGCCTGGTGCGCGCGCACCCAGTCCCAATCGACGGGTGCGCCCAAGCCGGGTCCGGTTGGCATGGGCACGTGGCCGCGAGCATCGACGGCATCAAGCTCGTCGGAGTAGTCGCAGGCGTAGACCGGCGGTTTAGTTCGAGGAAGCAACGGATGGACCAGGCCAAGCTCGTAGTAATTGGTATTGCGGATCGCGGCCATGCAGTGACGGTGCGCCGGCCCGGGCGCATGGATTTCCACATCCAGGCCAAAGCCCTCAGCCGAGTGGGCGATCTTCATCAATCCAGTGATGCCGCAGTCATAATCCGCGTCCGCGCGCACGAAATCCGTACCGTCGGACACGATGTTGTCGACGTGCAGCTCGTGGCCCCGAATATGCTCGCCGATCAGAATCGGCGTCTTGATGATCTGGCGTAGCTTGCGGTGGCCGAATGCCGACGTCCCGCCGTCTTTGTACGGATCCTCGAGCCACAGGTAGCGCGCTTCATCGCACGCCAGGCCAACCTTCAGCGCATCGGCCCACGTGTCGTACTCGCACGCCGGATCGATCATCAGGTCCATTGCCGGACCCACTGCGCGCCGTGCCTCCAACACGGTCGCTACCTCGCGCTCGATCGGACCCTTACCCCAGCCGTGGATCTTGAACGCCGGGTAGCCCATGTCACGGCAGCGCGCAGCGAACTCGCCAAATGCCTCGGGCGTGCTCAGCCCGCCGTTGTCGTCGCCGTGGTAGGTGCTCGCATAGGCCGGCAGTGTCGAGCGGAAGCCTCCTAGCAGCTCGGAAACCGGCGCCTCGTACAGCTTGCCGGCGATGTCCCACAGTGCAATGTCGACTGGACCAATGCCCATCCGATCGTGTTTGCGCAGGGCGCGTTTGAGGTCGTTGTAGATCAGCTCACGCTGCAGCGGATCGCGGCCCAGCAGGTACTGGGCGAACATGCCGACCTGGCCGTATGAACCAGCGCTGCCGCCGACATACTCGCCCGTGATACCGGCATCGGTCTCGATGCGCAGGACGTAACCGGTGTGCGGCAGCCGGCCGCCAGCCAGGTAGACCTGGTTGAAGCCGTTGTAGTCGAGGCCCATGTCGCACACCTCGTAGGTGAACTTGTGGACGGCAAGGCGCGTGATGCGCAGCGCTCGGGGCATGCGGCGCAGCGTACTCCATCGCATTGCCTACCATAGGCCGGTGCCCATCACCGGCGGCGAGGCGCTCGCCCGACAACTCGTGCACGAGGGCGTGCGGCACGTCTTCGGTGTGCCAGGCGTGCAGCTCGACTATGCCGTCGATGGCCTGGCGCGGGTCGCGGATCAGCTGACCTACGTGAATACACGCCACGAGCAGGCGGCGGCGTACATGGCCGACGGCTACGCGCGCACGACTGGCGAGCCGGGGGTGTGCATGGTCGTGCCCGGCCCAGGCCTGCTGAACGCCCTCGCCGGCGTGGTGACTGCCTATGCCTGCTCGTCGCGAGTGCTGTGCATCGCCGGGCAGATCCCGTCGAACACGATCGGCCGTGCGCTGGGCATGCTGCACGAGATCCCCGAGCAGTCGCATATCCTGCGCGCGCTCACCAAGTGGTCGGGTTACGCCGCCAGCGCTACGGAGGTGCCGTCCCTGGTCAACGAAGCCTTTCGTCAGCTACGCAGCGGACGCGCCAGGCCGGTCGGGCTGGAGGTCCCGCCGGACATCCTGCAGGCCACCGCCGAGGCGGACCTGTTGCCCGCCGCGCAGCGCGAGATACCACTTCGTCCCGACTCCGCGTTGCTACGCCAGGCTGCCGCGCTCGTGGCGCACGCCCAGCGGCCGGTGCTCTACGTTGGCGGTGGTGTTGTCGCGGGCGATGCCTCGCAGTCATTGCGAGCCTTAGCCGAGCGGCTCGAGGCGCCCGTGGTCATGAGCACCAACGGGCGTGGCGCGCTCGACGATCGCCACCCATTGGCACTCACCTCGATGCCAGGCCGTGAGGTGCTCGCCACGGCTGACGTGGTGCTGGCGGTCGGGACGCGCTTCCTCAATGGCCAGCAACAGCAAACCCTGGCCGACGGTGCGCAGTTGATCTTGCTCAACCTTGAAGCGCGCGATCTGGGCGAGCCGCGCAGCCCCACCGTTGCGCTGCATGGCGACGCCGGAGCCACCCTGGACGCGCTCCTGGGTGAGTTGGATGGGCTGGGGCCGCGGTCATCACGGAAGGCGGAGCTGGCTGCGCTACGCGAGTGGGCAGGGTCGGTGCTGGCCCAGATGCAGCCGCAATATTCGTGGGTGCGCGCGCTGCGCGCCGCCTTGCCCGAGGATGGCATCTTCGTCAACGAGTTCACCCAGGTTGGCTACATGTCGCAGGTCGCATTTCCCGTGTACGGTCCGCGGACGTATGTCGCGCCTGGCTATCAGGGCACGCTCGGCTACGGCTTCCCGACGGCGCTGGGCGCAAAAGTGGCCAATCCGGATCGGCCTGTCCTGTGTATCACCGGCGATGGCGGCTTCGGCTGGGGGCTGGCCGAGCTCTCGACGGCGCGCAAGTACGGTATTGGCCTGATCACCGTGGTGTTCAACGACGGGGCATATGGCAATGTGCGCCGCGCCCAGGTCGAGCAGTTCGGTGGCCGCGTGCTGGGCACCGATCTGGTGAATCCGGACTTTGTGCGGTTGGCCGAGAGCTTCGGCGTGCGCGGCATGCGCGCGTCGACGCCGGGCGAGCTCGAGGGGCTGCTGCGCGAGACGCTCGCAACGGGCCACGAGCCAGTGCTGATCGACGTGCCCGTGGGTGCCATGCCCAATCCCTTCCAGACGCTGCGTCAGGCCCGGCCACCGGTCGCCGTCTAGACGGCGTTGCCAGGCGCCAGGTAGATGGCGTCGCTCGGCGCTGTTGGACGGCGCCGATCGGTCACGAGTGTGTCACGGCAGCGCGTGAGGGCGGGCTGGCGCTACTAGACTCCGATGCAGTGGCCCAGCCTGACTCTAACTCCGACTCCGACGCCGAACTGCCGCCCGCTCCGTCCGCGCCGGATGCGCGGGATGCGCCGGATGCGACGCCGCGAGCGCGCCTGGGCTGGTGGCCGTGGGTGGCCCTCGTCGTCATCGTCGCCGCCGCGGTGGGCGGCTTGAGTCTCGGCACGTGGTTGGGCCAGCAGGACGGCTCCCTGCTGGTGGCCGGCGAGACCTCGCCAGGCAGTAGCGGCCGACCCACGATCGTGGTCGTGGCGCCGTCGCCCGCGGTCTCACCAGCCAGGTCGCCGGTCGTGATTGGCGCGACTGGCTCGCCGACCGCGGACCGTGAGTACGTTGTCGCATCCGGCGACACGCTGCGCACGATCGCCCTGCAGCTCTACGGCGACGCGGCGCTGTGGCAGCGCGTGTATCAAGCCAATCGCGACACGATCGGCAACGACCCCGACGCACTCCAGCCGGGCATGCGCTTGCGCATCCCGAGCTCGTAGGCGTTCGCGACCCGCACCGCGGCGGCACCCGGGCCCACCGCCCCCGCCGCCGCCCGTAGCGTACGAGACGCACCGTCACGCGAACCGTCACGCGGCGCCCAGAAACCGTCACGTGAACCGTCACTCCGAGGTCACAGTTTCGGCCGAACCGTCACGGCGAGGCCCAACAGCGCCACTCCGAACACACGGCCGCGGCCGAACCGTCACGGCGGGCCGAATGGCGCCACGCGCACGGGCAGGCCAAGGTCCCCGGGCGCTGGTGGTGCGTACAGCCTACGCCGGTGGCGTGCGAGGCGGGGCGTGTCAATTGCCGGGTTTCGGCCGAAGCGTCACGGCGGGCCGAACGGCGCCACGCGCACGGGCAGGCCAAGGTCCTTGGGCCGCTGGTGGTGCGTACAGCCACGCCGGGGGCGTGCGAGGCGGGGCGTGTCACTTGCCGGGTTTCGGCTGGAACGTCACGGCGGGGCCGAACGGCGCCACGCGCACCGGCGGGCCGAAGGTCTTCTGCGGATCGGGTTTAGCGGCCGGTGGCTTCGGCCATCCGTTTGTAGGTGGCGACGGCGTCCTGATCGGAACCGCCACCCCAGCCGGCTTGGCGCAGCTCGTCGCGAATCTGGGCGATGGTGCGTTGCCCGTTGGCGGTTTCGTAGGTGGTCGCGGCCGCCGCGGGTGCCGCCGGCGCCAGGCTGCCGCGGACACGGCTGACCGCCGCCGAGACGCTGCCCGGATCGGGCGCGCCGCCAGTGCCAACCAGGGTCACGTTGTGGCCCGGCTGATAGATGCTCTTCAGCGTCAGGTCGCGCGTTTTCGACGCGTCATTGCCAATGACGTGGCGCGTGAGCACGACCTGGAAACCGTCGCGCGCCGTCTCGACCGGCACGACGCGACCCCACTGCAGCAGGGGCTCCTCCTGCACATCGGGCGTCGGATCCGGCGCGACTCGATCGGAAATCACCGGCGGCTCGAGCCGCACCGTCCAGGGTGGTTTCGTGCCGTACAGCCGGAACGTCACGCTCTCGGCACCGGCAAACGACTGGATCAACACGAAATCGTCAGTCGGATTGATCCACTTGAAGTCGAGCCCCGAGTCCTCGTCGACCGTGGCATCCAGCCCGACGATGTCGCGCGAGGTGTAGTTCGGAATCCAGTACAGGTGCCAGAACCGCTCCTCCAGCTGATAGCCACCCCAGAACACCGATTGGAACAGCGTGGTCGCTACCTGGCAGATGCCGCCGGCGACGCTCGGCACGGTATGCGCGCTGCCCTGCGCGCCGGTCACCAGCCCGAAACCCCACTGGAAGCCTGACTCCAGCGTCGTTGGCCCGACCTCGGCGTTGAACGAGAACGTCCCACCGGGTGGCACCACGACGCCGTTGAGACGCGAGGCGGCCAGCTGGATGTTGTGCGCCTTCTCAGGCACGGAGCCTTTGAATGACGTCGTGCTCTCTTCGATGAGCGCCGGCGAGTCCAGCTTCGCCAGGGCCTCATCGGCCGGGACCGGCGGCTTGACCACGACGACCGGCAAGGCGATGTCGCGCGTGCCCGCCAACAGCTCGCGCGCCAACAGCTCGGCCGCCACGGGCTGGTCAAGTGCGCGGCCCTCCTTGCTCGGTCGAACGACCGTCAGCTTGGTCCCGTTCCAGGTCAGCCGAGCATTGGACGGCTGTTGCGCGACGGCTTTGGCGGCCTCGTCGAGCAGCGGCTGCACGGCCTCCTCATTGACGGTGACGCTCGCAACACCAGGGCCTTCGGGCATGTGCAGTGTGACGAGCCCGAGGACGTCCTTGCGCTCGAGCGTGCGCGTGTATTCAGCCGCGCCGAGCCGCACCGGCTGCGGCGCCAGGACGCGCGCAAGCTGGTCATGCGCCGCGGAGACCTGGTCGGTGGTGAGCGCTGGGGTCAAGACCCGCGACACCAGCTGCGCCTGCGACCCGCCGCTGGTCAGCGCCTGCACGACCTGGGTCCGCGATGCAGCCTGGTCCAACTGGAGTCCGGTCTCAGACGCGCCGAAATCGAGCTCGCCCGAGTCGCTCAGAGTGAGATGGGCTGCCCGGGCAGGCTTGTTCACCTGCGTGGCGATGCCTGAAACCAACTCGTCGAGGCGCGCGCCGTCGGCCTCCTCCACGACCGGGACTTCCACGCCGTGGCGCATGCCGTCGATCTGGGCGCGCAGCTTGGTGAGCGGCGAACCGTCGCGTCCGATGGCGTACGCGGACTGCGCGAGCCGCGTGGCCTCGAGGCGGACGCCGAGCGCCCGCGCACTGGTGTGCCAGGTCCGTTGGTCGAGCTGCAGCGTCAGCTGCTGGTCAAGCAGCAGCTGGGTGCGCGGGGCGAGCTTCGCCTGCGCTTCCTGGACGGTCAAACCGCCCACAGGAACGTCGAGCACGCTCACCCCAGGTGCGATGTGGTCCCAGGTCGTGAGCTCGAATCCGACCACGCTCGCGACTCCGAACACCAGGGCTGCGCACACTGCGAGCGCGAATCCCTTCCAGACCGCCGTAAACCTCACTCGCCGCTAGGGTAACTCTGTCGTCGGGGTTGCGGGATCATTTGCAGTCACTTCCAGGACACGGCCCGTGCCATCGCGGAGATGCACGACGGCCGGTTGACCGGGTGGCCAATCACGTTCCGCCACGTATGGCTCCCAGTCGAGGGCTTTGGTCGCGTCGGCGGTTTGCGCCGCGCGCGTGGCCTGGACGTGACCGAACGTGTCGGGCGCGCTTCCGCACGACTCGTCAGGAATAGACAGCGTGCCGTCGAGCAGGACCGGTGGGAGTACGTTCGGCCGGCACCCGAAGAGCACCACCCAGAAGCGTCCGTATGGTCCGCCCTGGGCGTAGCCTATACCGAGCTCGCGCCAGGTCGAGCGCATTACGACGCGTCGATGGAGTCCGTCGCCGAGCCACCAATCCAGCGCCGCCTGTGGCGGATCGCCGCGGGCGGAGATCACTTCGACGACGAGCCAGGCGCCGTTGGGCGGCGTGGCATAGCCCTCGCTCGCCGCTCGCGATACGGGTGTCGATCCGTCGAGACCTTCGTGCTCCATGTATCCCTGGACGGCCATGTCCTGCGCGTGCGCCTGCGCCGCGCGAGTCAGCGCCTGGGACCTGGCTAGCGGCAGCAGCCCGGCGGCAACTCGAGCGCGATCGACGAGCAGCGCCATGTCGTTTTCGCCGCGTGCGGACGAGTCATCAGCGGCCGCGACGGACGCAACGGTGAGCGTCGCCGCGAGCATGAGTCCGAACGCGCCAGCTAGTCTGCCGATGGCGCCGATGATAGCCGGCTCGGTGGCTCGCGGCATGCCGCGGTATCGATTGTGTGATTGATTGTGAGCACCCTTTAACGATCCGACGGCTCGCGGTAACTTATACTGCGACAGCCCCGGACTCTCCGGACGACTGCCCAGAATGAGCTCGATCGACGATCGTTTCCCCACCCAGGCCGTGCCGATTGCTGCACTTCCAGACACCGACACAGACACCGAGCAGCGGGTCGTCACCGATCGCAAGGGACGCGGCGGCGGGCTCGCCTGGGAGCTGCTACAGACCATCGTCCTGACCCTGGCGATCTTCCTGGGCGTGCGCTCGGTGGTCCAGAACTTCCGCGTCGAAGGCGCGAGCATGGAGCCGACGCTCCAGACCGGGCAGTACTTGCTGATCAACAAGGCATCGTATTTCCACGTCGAGGGCACGCCCGTCGACGGCGTGGTCCCCACGACGCACCAGGGCTCGACGGATTACCTGTTCGGCGGACCCCAACGCGGCGACGTCGTCGTGTTCCGCGCGCCGACGCAGCCGGATAAGGATTTCATCAAGCGTGTCATCGGCTTGCCGGGCGACACGATCCTGATCAAGAACGGCCAGGTCACGGTCAACGGCCAGGTCCTCGACGAGCCGTACATCCACTTCCCGGCCACGTATACGTACCCGTTCGACGGCCAGCCGCGCCAGGTACCCGACGGCAACTACTTCGTGCTGGGTGACAATCGCCCGAACAGCTCGGATTCGCACCTGGGCTGGTTCGTGCCGGTCGATAACCTGGTTGGCAAGGCCTGGATTTCGTACTGGCCACCGCCGAGCTGGGGCTTGATGCCCGCGGGCAGCTCGGTCTACGCCCGCTAGGCTGCGAGCGCCTTCGTGGTATGCGGCGCCCGCCTCAGCTTTAGCTGAAGCGGGCCAGAATCGACTCGATGACCTCGGGGTAGTTGGCCTCGGTGCCCGAGTGGGATGAGGCGATGTGGTCTTCGAAGCTGGACTCACCTTCGGCGCGATACAGCGTGCCCAGATAGACCGGGTCCTCGGACTGCGCGCGGGCCCACGCCTGCATGACATCACTCGGATTGTGGTCCTTGGGCAGCTCCAGAGCCTGATCACGGTAGTACTTGAACGTATTGACCTTGTTGAAGGTCGGGCACGGCGAGTACGCATCGATCACGGCGAAGCCCTTGTGGTCGATGCCCTGGACGATCAAGTCGGCGAGCTCTTTGGGCTTGCCCGAGAACGCGCGTGCGACGAATGTGGCGCCACTGGCCATGGCCAGCTGCAGCGGATTGATCGGGCGGTCAGGTGTGCCCTTGGGCGTGGTCTTGGTCACGAAGCCAACCATCGAGGTCGGCGATGTCTGACCCTTGGTCAACCCGTAGATCGAGTTGTCCATGATCACGTAGCACACGTCGAGGTTGCGTCGCGCGGCGTGGATGAAGTGGCCGCCACCGATGGCGAAGGCGTCACCATCCCCGCCCAGCGCAAGCACTTTCAGTGACGGGTTGGCGACCTTAATGCCCGTGGCGATGGGCATCGTGCGCCCGTGCACCGTGTGGAAGCCGTAAGTGCTGCTGAAGAACGGCAGGCGGCTGGAGCAGCCGATACCGGACACCAGCACCACGTCCTGCGGCGCGTAGCCTTTGGCCTTGAGCGAGTTGTAGACGGCGTTGAGCACGCCGAAGTCGCCACACCCAGGGCACCAGGTCGGCTTGACTCCGCTCTTGTAGTCCTCAACGCTGCGCTCGACAGCGATGATCTGATCAGGCATGGATAGTCGCGGCCTCCGTGGTCGTCTTGGTAGTCCGGGGCGGAGCCGCGGGCGCGGCCGGTTTCACCGCATCGAGGATGTGCGAGACGTTGAACGGCTGACCGCCGTACACGTTGATGCGCGTGAACTCGACGTCCTGGTACTGCGTCTTGAGTAATTGAGCGAATTGCCCGGTGTAGTTCACCTCAGGCACGTAGACCACCTTCTTGCCCTTGAGGAAGGGGTCGATCTGGTGCGTCGGCAGCGGCCAGACGAGCCGCGGCGCCAGAGCGTGTGCCTTGATCCCGTCGGCCTTGAGTCGGTCGATGGCTTCAGCCACCACGCCGAGCGTGCTGCCCCACGTCAGGAAGCCGATTTCGGCCGACGGATCGCCGTATTCGTGCGCCGCGGGCGCCTTCTGCACCACACCGTCCAGCTTGCGGAAGCGCTTCTCGGTCATCGCCGAGTGATTGCGCGCATCCGAGCTGGTATTGGCGGCCTGGGTGTGCTCCAGGCCGGTTGCGACGTAAGCCCCGCCGGGCGTGCCCGGAATGGCCATCGGCGAGACGCCGTCAGTGGTGATCTGGTAGCGCAGGTAGCGCTCGGGACCGGAGGCCGCGTCGTAGCCAGGGCCGTTCGGACTTTCCTGGTATGCAAACGTGCGACGATTCACCACCTTGAGGCTCGGATCGGGGCGCGGGATGCTTTCGGTGCGAACCGCCAGGACGGTGTCCTGCATGACGATCACCGGAATCTGGAACTCCTCGGCCAGATTGAAGGCGTCGACGGTGATGCTGTAGCAGTCCATAACGCTGGTCGGCGCGAGCACGGCGCGCTGCACCTCGCCATGCGCGCCGTAGACCGCCAGGTTCAGGTCACCTTGCTCGTGCCGCGTCGGCATACCCGTCGACGGGCCCGCGCGCTGACAGTTGATGACCACGGCCGGGATCTCGGCCATGCTGGCCAAGCCGAGCATCTCCGTCATCAGGCTCAAGCCTGGCCCGGACGTCGCGGTCATGCTTTTCTGGCCGGCGTAGGATGCGCCCAGGACCATGCCGATCGCGGCGATCTCGTCCTCGGCCTGGACCACCGCACCCCCCAGCTTGGGAAACTCGTCCGCTAGAAATTCCATAATGTCGGTGGCCGGCGTGATCGGATAGCCGGCGTAGCGCCGACAGCCCGCCACCAGCGCGCCCAGCGCGACGGCATGATTGCCAGACATCACGATGCGACCTTCGAGGTTCGATGGCCGAACCTCGAGCGTGTTGCGCTCGGCCACCTTTTCGCGCACGTACGCGTAGCCCAGGTCGACCGCCTTCAAGTTCTTGTTCAGGATCTCCTCGCCCTTCTTGGCGAGCTTGGACTCGCGCAGCAGGCGCCGCACATGTTCGGCGTCGAGACCGAACAGGCCCGCGACCACGCCGACGGCGACCATGTTCTTGGCCAGCGCCAGCTCGACCTCGTTTTTGGCGATATCCGTCAGCGGCACCGCGTACGAGCGCACGCGATCACTCTCGGGCGGGTGGAGCTCGGCCGAGTCGTAGATCAGGATGCCGCCATCGCGCAGATAGTCGATCGAGTTGTCGTAGGCCTCCTGGTTGAAGGCCAGCAGCACGTCGACCGAGTCGCCGCGGCTGCGCAGGCGCATCTCACCGAGGCGGATCTGATAGAAGCTGTAGCCGCCTTTGATTTCGGCGGGTGGGACGGAGTCGGTCAGAACGTGATAGCCGGCGCGCGCAGTGGCCTGAGTGACCATCTGGCCGGTGATGAGTACGCCTTCGCCGGCTTCACCGGCGATGCGGATGACGAGGTCTTCGCGTGCCACGGGTGTGGGGCTACCTCCCTGATGGGCGCCTCGGTAGTCGCTCCCGCAGTCGGCGTCACCGGGCGAGGAGGCTCAACCCACTGGGCGACGCTGCCGAGCGCGAGCCGCTGTGCTTGACTGAACGCAGTGTGGTTCCGAAGCGTGATTATCGCACGCGCGGTCGCTCCTCAGCGGTATAAACGCCGC
The DNA here is from genome assembly GCA_036506475.1 of Chloroflexota bacterium. Classification (GTDB taxonomy): domain Bacteria; phylum Chloroflexota; class UBA6077; order UBA6077; family CF-72; genus CF-72. Next base: position 4,533 of record DASXRR010000266.1, on the reverse strand, counting down.
TATGGTTGGCATCAGGATTATTGATGGTGACGCGGGTCTACCAGTGCTCGGTGTGGACGATGTCGTGCAGTGGCTTGCGCGGGACCTGCGGGCGGCTGCGCTTCTGGAAGGCCTCCGAGTCGATGTAACCCAGCGAGACGACTGTGCGCATGAGGCGGTCCTGGGGGACGCCGAGTAATCGCTTGGCTTCGCCCGCGGCGGCGTTTTTGAACCAGCCGATGGCTGATCCGACGTTGTGAGCGGTGGCGGCGAGCATGATCCGTTCGGCCATGCGCCCCTCGTCATAGGTATCCCAATCGAAGTGCTCCGGCTCGCCCGTCATGACCAGCGCCAGGCCGGCGGCGGCGTTCTCCAGGTGGGGCGCCTTGCCATCGGGAATGCGCGCGAGGGCCACCAGGGTTGTGCGGTCACGCACCAGGATCAGGTCCCACGGCTGGATGTTGCGCGCGCTGCCCGTCCAGCGCGCGACTTCGAGGATGTCGTCGAGGACGGCCTCAGGCAATGGGTCGGGCCGCAGTTGGCGCACCTGGCGCAGCCCACGCAGGAAGGCGATCTGTTCGCGCGGCGAAGACGACACACTCTGGGACATGCGCCCTAGCGTACTCTCACCAGACGCATGACCCGGGCTCTGCGCACCCTGCCCAAGGCGCATCTGCATCTGCACCTCGAGGGCGGCATGCGTCAGAGCACCCTGGCCGAGCTGAGTGCGCGCTACGCGATGCCGCCGCCGCCCGAGCCAGACGGCACCTTCGCCACCTTCATTCGCACCTACCGCGCGGCGTGCGACGGCCTGCGCACCCCTGCTGAGCTGCATCGGCTGGTGCACGAGGTGGTCGAGGACGCGGCACACGACGGCGCGGTGTGGATCGAGCCGCAGGAATGGATCACCATCGACATGGCCGATCGGGCGGGACTGAAGGACGAGGAGAGCGTGTTGCGGGTGTTGCTCGAGGCACTTGCCGATGCTGCGCACGCCACGGGCATCGGCGCTGGGTTGATGGTTGCCAGCAATCGGCAGCGACCAGCCGACCAGGCAGAGGCGTTGGCGCGACTGGCGGCAAGGTATGCAGGCCGCGGTGTCGTGGCGTTTGGCCTGGTCGACGACGAGACCGTCGGGCCCGAGCCGTTCGCCGACGCCTTCGCCATAGCCCGTTCCGCGGCGCTGATCGCGGCGCCTCATGGGGGCGAGCTGGCTGGGCCAGAACGGGTGTGGGGCGCGCTCGATGCGCTCAAAGCGCAGCGAGTGCAGCATGGCGTGCGCTCCGTGGAGGACCCTGCGCTGCTGGCACGGCTCGCCGATGAGCAGGTCTGCCTGGATGTTTGTCTGACGTCCAACGTCTACCTCGGCGTGGTGCCGAGCCTGGCAGCGCACCCACTGCCGCAATTGGTTGCCGCGGGTATTCCGATCAGTCTGAACACGGATGATCCACTGATCTTCGGTTCGACGCTGCTCGGCCAGTATGAGATCGCCCGCGACGTCTTCGGTCTCGACGACACGACCCTGGCCAGCATCGCCGCCAGCTCCATTCGCCACAGCGGTGCACCAGCCTCCCTCAAAGCGAGCGCACTGGCGGGCATTCAACGCTGGCTGGAGTTGCCAGCCTAATTGTTTGTCATCCTGAGCGCAGCGCAGGCTCAGGATGACAACTACGCCCGGCCGGAAGCGGCAAGTGAATCGAGCAGCTCTGTGCGAATCTGGTCGCCGCCGTTGGATTGCCAGTCTTTGACCATCTGGTCGTACTCGGCGATCTGTTTGCGGCCGGCGATGATGTCGGTGACGCCGTCGGTCATATTCCGATTGAGCTGAAAGCCTTTGGCGCCCAGCGACGGCGAGTACAGGCCGAGCGTGGGATCAGCCACGCCAGCCGGGATCAGGAAATGCTCGGCCTCGTATTCGGCTTTACCGTAGCCGGGCACGTCGGGCACGTACATCACCTGAGGATGCTGCATCAGGTATTTCCAGTTGATGTAGTTGGCGTCGACATTACTTTTATCGTTCAAGGCCAATTTGCCGTTGGCATCGAGCGTATAGTGCACGTCGGGCAAGCCGTACTGGAGCAGCAAGTCTTCCTGTGTGCCAAAGGGCGACGCCAGGAAGTCGAGCACGCGCAACAGTTCTTTGATGCGCTCGGGGCTTGCTTTCTTCAGCGCGTTGGTGGCAATGAATCCCGCCCCCAGAAAGTGCCGCGGCTTACCGCCGTCGAAGGCCGGGAAGGGTGGCAGCGGCAGGAAGTTGTAGGGCGGACTGTTGCGCAATCCACGCCGCCAGAAGTCCTGCCAGGGTTGGCCAAAACCTTCGGGATAGAGCGTGAATTTACCGGCCACAAAGTCGAGTCGAGCGGCATTGATGTCGGCATAGTTGAGCGTCTTGGGATGAAATACGCCGGCCACGAACAGGTCACGGACAAAGCCGATGGCTTCCTTGAACTCGGGCGTTTCGAAGTTCTTGGTCAGCTTGCCAGCCTCGAGCTTCCAGTTGTTCGGCGCGCCGTGCATGGCCGCATACGTGTCGATGTGGAATGCCTGATTCTGGAAGGAGGCTGTCGCGTAACGATCCTCCTGCGGCTTGTTCAACTGCATGAAGACGCGCTTCAGGTCGTCCCGATTCTTGGGCACGTAATCCTTGCCGATTTCGGCGTCGTAGACGCTGGTGTTCTTGAAGAACGTGCGTCCGGCGACGTAGCGCTGCAGCGGCAGCATGTACAGGTGACCGTTGAAGGCGGAGCCTGAGTTCTGCCAGGCGAAGGTCGGAATCGCAGCCAGGAACGGGTAGTCCTTGATCGCGTCGCCCGACAGATGTGGTGTCAGGTCGGCGCATTTGTTCTGCAGGAACTGCGGCAGGTTAGCGGTACCTGACTGGGCCAGGGTGACGTTCAGACCACCTGGGAACAGCATGAAGTCGGGCAGATCGTCGCCGGCCATGGTGGTGGCCATCTTGGCCGGGTAGTCGGCCGGGGCGACGATGTTGAACACCACGCTTGCGTTGAGCGCCTTGTTGACCGCCTGCCAGGCGGAGTTTTGCTCGAGTGGGGTGCCCGGCGGGTTATACGCGTTGCTGAGCGCGGTAATCGTGCCGCCGCTGGCCGGAGCCTCTTTGGTCCAGGCTTTGACGGCCGGCGACGGGTAATTATCCCAGCCGTCTTCGTACTGCTCGCCGGCGCTGGCGTAGTCGGGCTTGGGGCCGCCCTGCAGCGGAATGTAGGTCGGCAGCACACTGCTCGGCTTGGCTGTGGTGACCGCGGCGCCGGCTACGGCTGCGCTTGCTGCCGCGGTCGTGGGCTTGGCCTCTGCTGGCGCGACGGTCGACGTGGCTGGGGCCGCGGGAGTGCATGCGGCGATCAACCCCGGCAGGATGACCACGCCGCTGGCGGCGGCACGCAGAAACGATCGGCGGCTGACCGCTGCCTGGTCGTCGATGGGCATGGCGAGCCTCTCCCTGTTTCGAGTCGATGCATTTGTACACTGTGCGCCTGCGCAGCCTGCGCCCGTTCCGCTTCGGCGTAATGAACTTCGGCTCCTCGCTCGACGAGTGGCATGCCTTTGCCCGGCGAGCTGAAGACCTGGGATTTTCGACGCTGGTGGTGTCGGATCACTTCGGCAAGCAGTTGGCGCCGTTGCCTGCTCTGATGGCCGCGGCTGGGGTGACGTCTCGGATCCGGCTGGGCACGATCGTGCTCGACAATGACTTCCGCCACCCTGCGCTGCTTGCCAAAGAAGCGGCCACCATTTCCCTGCTGACCAGTGGTCGGTTCGAGCTGGGCATTGGCGCGGGCTGGCTGGAGGCGGACTACACGGTCAGCGGCCTTCCATTCGACCCACCGGGCATACGATTTGCCCGCCTGAGGGAGTCAGTAGCAATTCTGAAGGGCTTCTTCAGTGGTGAGACGCTGACGTTTGCTGGCGAGCACTACCGCGTGCGTGAGTTGGCATGTGTCCCAAAGCCCGTGGGACCGCTGCCGCTGATGATTGGCGGCCGCCAACGGCACATGCTGTCCTTCGCGGCCCGCGAGGCGGACATCGTGAGCATTTCGCTGCTCGATCGACAGCCCAATCCGCCCACCTTTGCCCAGAAGATCGCGTGGGTGCGTGAAGCTGCCGGCGCACGGCTGGCCGAAATCGAGCTACATGTGAACGTCAACGTGGTCGACACCAGCGCACCGCCCGAGTGGCCCAGCGCCCCAAACCGATTGATAGGCGGCGTGGGTGCGCTGTGCGACCAGCTGCACTACTGGCGCGACGAGTTCGGCGTCTCCTATTTCGCCGTGAACGCGCGCGTGATGGACGCCATCGCGCCAGTAGTTGAACGGCTGGCCGGCCGCTAGTGCCGGCGGGCGCCGTTCGATTTGTCATCCTGAGCGCAGCGAAGGATCCGCTGCTGATACGTTCCGGCAAGCGGATCCTTCGCAGCGCTCAGGATGACAAGCGAACGGCGCCCGCCGGCACTAGCGGCCGGCCAGCCGTTCAACTACTGGCGCGATGGCGTCCATCACGCGCGCGTTCACGGCGAAATAGGAGACGCCGAACTCGTCGCGC